>NZ_JAKZGX010000019.1:0-70608 GCF_024539665.1 Arthrobacter sp. STN4 | reverse complement strand
CTGCGCCCACGCACCGGCACGGCCAGCGCAGCACCGAGCCCCGCCACAGTCCCGGCCCGCACATAGCGCCAACCATACGCAACAGCCAGCGCGCACAAGTCCACCCCATGCGGCGTACCAAAGTAACGTTCGACGGCGGCGGCATAGTCGGGTGCCCCGGCCAGCCGGCCGTGCTCCAGGACGGAGAAGATGCCGCCGCCGGCGTCGTTGAGGACGATGAGCTGGATGTCCGGTTCCCGTTCGCCGGTGCCCAGCAGGAGCGCCCCGGAATCGTGCAGGAATGTCACATCGCCCAGCAGCACACGCGTGGGTGTTCCTGTGGCGAGGGCGATTCCGGTGGCGGTGGAGACGGTGCCGTCGATGCCGGCAAGGCCGCGGTTGGCGAACACCCGGCCCGGGCCACCAGCACCGTCGGGGCCGGCGGGTGCGGGCCGGCCGGCGAGGTCGACGTCGCGCACGGGGTTTGACGACCCCAGCACCAGATTGTGGCCCAGGTCCTGTCCGGGATCCTGCTGGAAACGTTTCCACACCTGGCGGGCCACGGCGGGGCCGCTGAGTGTGCCCGGGCGGGCCGTCTCGGCCAGGACGGCGTCCAGGCGTTGTTCTGCGGTCCGGGCCGCGTCCTGCCAGGCTGCCAGCCAGCCGTCGGGTCCGAACCCGGCAAAGCCGACCAGCTGGTCCCATTGCGTCAGGACCAGTTCGGGGCGCCGTCCGGCTTCAAACCAGGCCACCGGGCGCGGCAGGTACAGGGCCCGTTCCAGGTCCGTCCGGGCCAGCAGCCGCGCCACGGGACGCGACAGGGTGGGCCGGCCAAAGACCACCACGCGCTCCATCGGCCAGGCGGACTCCGGTCCGAACTGCTCCAGCAGCATCCGGTAGGGGCCGACGGCGTTGGGGCCGAACCGGGCGTTGGACGACGGCTCGGCCAGGAGGGGCAGGCCCAGGGTGCGGGCAAAGTGTTCGGCGGCGGGCCCGGCGTCGTGCCCGGCCAGGACCACGGTGCGGTGGCTGGCGGAG
Organism: Arthrobacter sp. STN4; assembly: GCF_024539665.1. NCBI lineage: Bacteria > Bacillati > Actinomycetota > Actinomycetes > Micrococcales > Micrococcaceae > Arthrobacter > Arthrobacter sp. STN4. The sequence goes on along the minus strand of NZ_JAKZGX010000019.1, from coordinate 69,591 downwards.
GGCCGGCCGATCTCCGGGGACCCGACTTGGCGGGACCCAGCGGTTTCGACAGGCTCAACCAACGGCGCAGGCTCAAGCAGCGGGGCAGGCGCAGCCAGCGGCGTGACCTCAACCGCCGGCAGCAGCCGTTCCCATTCGGAGCCGTCGAGCGCCGGTGTGAGCGGGTCCCGGAAGGCCAGGTTCACCTGGGCGGGCCCGGCCGGGATGTCCTCGAGGCGGCCGCGGGCGGCGCTGAGCGCCGTGGCGATGGCGGCCGTGGGATCGATTCCGGCGGCGACGTCGGTGGCGAACCGTACGTGCTCGCCAAAAAGGTCCAGCTGGATGGTGGTCTGGTTGGCGCCCGTGCCGCGCAGTTCCTCGGGCCGGTCTGCGGAGAGCACCAGCAGCGGCGTGCCCGAGTGGTTGGCCTCCATGACTGCCGGCATCAGGTTGCCCACCGCGGTGCCGGAGGTGGTCAGGACCGCGGCCGGGCTGCCCGACCCCTGCGCCAGGCCCAGGGCGGTGAATCCGGCCACGCGCTCGTCGATCCGGACGTAGGTGGTGAGCCTGCCGTCCGCTTCCGCCTCCGCCAGGGCATAAACAAGGGGTGCGCTGCGTGATCCGGGCGCCACGACCACGTGCCGCACGCCGGCGTGTTCCAGTGCATCCACCACGTATCGGGCAGCGTCCATTGAAGTAAGTAAAGCCACGCCACCATCTAACCACCCGCACCGGGTCTCGACAGGCCCGGCCAGCCGGCGCACGGTCTCGACAGGCCCGGCCAGCGGGGGCCCGGCCTACAGCAGGGCGTGGCAGCGACGCAGGCGCTCCAGCCACCAGTCGCGACGCTCCGCCGGTGCCGCGAAGCGTTCCAGCAGCGCCGGGTCCGCTGCGACGTCGCGCACGGCAATCCCCCCGTCCGCGGCCACGAGGCTGTCTGCGGAGACGTCACCGGCCATGAGCGAGACAGTGCCCAGACCGCACGCGTAGGGAAGTTCGGGCAGCGCGGCCGCCAAGGCCAGGCCCGCACGGATCCCCACCGAGGAGTCCAGCGCGGAGCTGACCACCGCCGGCAGCCCGGCCTCAGCCACAATCTCCAGCGCCTGCCGCACGCCGCCGAGCGGCGCGGCCTTGACCACCAGCAGGTCCGCCGCGCCGGCACGGGCCACGGCCAGCGGGTCCGTGGCCTTGCGCACGCTTTCGTCCGCGGCAATCAGCACGGTCCCGGACAGGGCACGGCGCACCGCGGCCAGCTCCGCGACGGTGGCAACGGGCTGTTCGGCGTATTCCAGCCCGAAGACCGAAAGCATTTTCAGCGCCCGGACGGCCTGTTCCACGTCCCATCCGGCGTTTGCGTCAACACGTATCCGTGCGTCGGGCAGCAGGTGCCGGACCGCACCCACGCGCGCGGCATCCTCGCCCAGCGACTGGCCGGCCTCGGCCACCTTGACCTTGACGGTGTGGACTGCGTCGAACGCCCCCAGGACGGCCGGCACCTCCGCTGCTGAAACGGCCGGAACCGTGGCGTTGACCGGAATCCAGTCCCGCACGGCCTGCGGGTACCCAGCCCAGCCTGCCTCCACGGCTGCGGCGAGCCACCGGGCAGCCTCCGCGTCGCGATACTCCACAAAGGGGGAAAACTCGGCCCATCCCGCCGGGCCCTCCAGCAGCAATACCTCCCGTTCCAGCACCCCGCGGAATTTCACGCGCATGGGGAGGGTGGCAACGCGGGCGGAAGCGAGCAGTTCTTCGAGTGCGACCATGGCCATTACTTTAGCGCCAGGCCGGCATTGCCACGGCCCGAAAGCACGGCCAGCTGCCTTTCATGTATCTGTGGGAACCTAGTCAGGATGAGTACGCATGCACCACGTTCCCCCCGCGGAAGCAGCCTGCCCCGACGCACCCGCATCCATTCTGCCCCGTTCATCGCGGGAGCCCTGGTCTCCCTGGCCGGGCTGGTGGCGTGCTACAAGTTTTTTGTTGACAGCACCGTGGGGCAGTTCATGGACGAATCCGCACTGGTCCAGGCGAAGGTGGCCCAGCGGTTCATCGGCCTGCCCGCTGCGGGGGTCCTGGACCTGCTCCCGGCCACGTCAGTGGTGATTGCCGTCGTGGTGGTGCTTTTTGTCACGCTGGCCCGGCGCCGCTGGAAGGCCTCCGGCGTGGCCGTTCTGGCCATGGCGGCCGCGAACCTCAGCACGCAGCTGATCAAGATCGGGCTGCCGGACCGGCCCTTCGTCGGAGTGCAGACCCTGACGTTGAATTCGCTGCCGTCCGGCCACAGCACCCTGGCGGCAAGCGCGGCGGCGGCGGTGTTTTTGGTGGTGTCCCCGCGCTGGCGGCCGTCGGTGGCGTTTGTGGGCGGCAGCTACGCCGTTGTTGCCGGGGTGGCCACGCTCATCAACCAGTGGCACCGCCCGGCCGATGTCATTGCCGCCTTCTTCGTGGTGGCCTTCTGGACCTGCCTTGCCGCGCTGCCCATACTGCGCACCGGCAGCGCCTGGAACGTGTGGCCCGGCCCGGGGCACCACTGGGCCTCCCGCCGGTGGTGGACCGGCCTGTCCGCGGTGGTGGCCGTGGCCGCCGCTGCCTCCACCGCGCTGGTCCTGCGCGCCGTGTCCACCCACCCGCACGACAGCGTCATCAGCTTTTTCCTCGCCGGGGTGGGACTGATCGTGGTGGCCGGCTACAGCCTGACCGTCCTGGGGACGTTCCTTCTCACGCTGCAGGTACGACGCCGGTCCCGCCTTTAGCCCCCTGCCTCCGGCGCCGCCGTGGTTGGCGGCCGCCGTTTACAACACCGTTCACAGCGCCGCAGCGAGCGGCTCCCAGAAGTAGCTGAAGTCCTCGCCGGGGCCGGCCATGGCCCGCTGGGTGAACAGGACGCCGATGAAGTCGGCGTCGGGATTGACGTAGGCCGTGGTGCCGGTGCCGCCGGTCCAGCCGTAGCCCCCGGGGGCCGTCCAGGAACCCCGGCGGGCTGTGTCCACGGCGATCTGCCAGCCCCAGGAAATGCCCGGTCCCATCAACTCCGCCAGGCCCTGGCGCTGGGTGTCGTTGAGCTGGTCGGAGGTCATGTGGCGGCGCTGCTCGGCCGGAACCAGGGTGTCCCCCGCAAGCGCGGTCAGGAACGCCAGGTAGTCGGGAACCGTGGAGACCAGCCCCGAGCCGAGGGATTCAAAGGCGGGCTGGCGCGAGAACAGGCCGTCCGGCGGGTCCAGGACTTCCAGTCCGCCGGGGCCCGGCCGGTAGGCGGTGGGCAGTTCGGCGGGGTCCCCGAAAAAGCCTGTGCCGGCCATGCCCAGCGGGTCCGTGATGCGTTCGGCCAGGATCTGGCCCAGGGGTGCCTGCCCGGCCCGCGCCAGCAGCACCGAGAGGAGGTCGCTGCCGGTGTGGTACTTCCAACAGGCGCCCGGCTGGTGCTCGAGGGGAAGCTTGGCCACCCGGTGCATGAATTCCTCGTGCGTCATGGACGGGGGAAGCGGGCCGGGCTCAATCCCGGCATCCACCAAGGCCCGCCCCAGCGGCGTGTTGCCGAAAACGGCCCCCATGCCATGGGTCAGGGTAAGCAGGTGCCGGACGGTGATGTCGCGGTCGGCAGGGACGGTGCTGTCCAGCGGGGCATCGGGGCTGGTGAGGACACGGGGGTAGGCCAGCTCGGGCAGCCACACGTCGGCCGGGTCGTCGGGTGCCAGCGAACCGTCGGCGATCATGGAGGCGGCGAGCGCACCGGCCACGGGCTTGCCCAGCGAGGCGATCCGGAACGGGCTGTCGGTGCGCATTGGCTTCGGCCTGCCCAGCGTGCGCACGCCGGTGGCAAAGAATTCTGTGGTGCCGCCATGCCGGATGCCGGCCACCATCCCGGGCGCCCACCCCGACTCCACCTTGTCCGACAGGGCCTGCCACACCGTTGTGAATTGAGCGCTCATAGTCCCATGATTCGCGCCCTGCCCCGTGCCGTCAACAGCTTCGGGATGCCTGCTATTCCGCGATGTCCTCGGCCCACAATTGCGGGTGCTCCCGCTGGAACGCCTGCATCATCTCCACGCAGCGCGGGTCGTCCAGGACCTCCACCACCACCCCGCGCGAGCGCAGGAGCTCGAATTCACCCGCAAAGGTCCGTGCCTCGCCCACCACGACGCGCGGAATCTTGAACTGGATGATGGTCCCGGTACACATGGCACACGGCGCCAGCGTGGTGTACAGGACGGTGTCGCGGTAGCTGCCCTGCCGGCCGGCGGCACGCAGGGCCGACATTTCCCCGTGCGCTATCGGGTCCCCGTGCTGGACCCGTTCGTTATGCCCGACGGCGATGACCTCGCCCCCGCGCGCCAACGCAGCGCCGATGGGAATGCCGCCCTGGGACAGGCTTTCCCGTGCCGCCCGGTAGGCGGCCTCAAAGGCGGGATCGGGCACGGCGGGGTTGGTCATTGCGGCATCAGTCATGGTGGCGTCCTTGGCTCCGTAGCGGTTTTCCCAGACTACCCCGCTACCGAGCCAGGGGCTTGTTGCGCGGCACCCAATAACCCAGCACTGCGGCCGCCGCCAGCCCCAGCAGTCCCGTCGCGGCAACGCCGAAGGACAGTGTCACGGCGGCGGTGAGTCCGGAGAGGATGACGGGGCCGCTGGAGGCCCCGGCATCGGCGATGAAACGCCAGATCCCCAGAAACTTCGGGCGCCCGTGCCGGGGCGAGTAGTCGGCGCCCAGGGTCATGATCAACCCGGAGCCAATGCCGTTGCCGAAGCCGATCAGCAGGGCCGCCAGCAGCAGGGAAACGGCCCCGGTGGTCAGCGGCATGAGCAGCAGGGACACGCCCATGAGCACCATGGACGGCACCGCCACCCAGATGCGGCCCTTGTGGTCCATGACCTTCCCGGCGGGGTAGAACACCAGCATGTCGATGGCGCCGGAAAGCCCGTAAATAATGGATGTCACGGCCGGGTTCAGGCCCAGGTTGTCCGCCCAGAGCGGCACCACCACCTGGCGTGAGGCGCGCACGGCACTGACCAGCAGCACGCCGACGCCCACCGTCAGGAACACCTTGCGGTGTGCCGCGACCAGCGAGCGCACCGTGGGGGCCGGGCCGGCCGGCGTCGTGCCCGGCTCGCTGACCAGGTCCGGCAGGCCCCAGGCCACCGCCCCGGCACCTGCAACACAGACGGCCGCCACCCAGTAGGCGCCCGCCAGGCCCACCAGGTGGATGGCCAGCGCACCGATGAACGGCCCGGCAAACAGGCCGATCCGCCCCACCCCGCCCAGCGTGGACATGGCGCGGGCGCGCAAGAGCGGCGGCACGGCCTCGGTCAGGTAGCTTTGCCGGGCCAGGTTGAACACGGCGGCCGCGGCACCGATCAGGAACACGCCCAGCCCGAAGATCAAGAGGTTGCCGGCGAACACGCACAGCAGCATGGCGGCCAGGCTCAGCGTCGCGGCCCCGACCATGCCGACACGTTCGCCCAGCCTTGCCGTGATGATTGAGGCCGGAATGTTGCTCACCAGTGAGCCGACTCCGATCAGCGAGACCACCAGGGCCGCAGCGGCCAGGGACGCGCCCATGTCCCGGGCGCTGAGCGGGATGACGGGCAGGATGGCGCCCTCGCCGATGCCGAACAAAAAGGACGGCCCAAACGCAGGGACGGCGATGGACCACAGGCTGAAGTCACCGGGATTGGCTGTTTTGCTCACTGCCCCCACTTTAGTCCCGGCGGCCACATTGCATGGCGGCCGGAATCCCCGGCGGCCGGTCCGCCAGGCAGCGGCTCATGGGGACCCCTGTCAGGCCAGGCACCCGCTCAGTGCCGGGCCGGCGGCCTTGTGCGGAGGTACTCGTGCAGGCCGGGAATGGCGAAGGCCACTCTTCCGTGGCCGGCCGGTTCGATCAGTCCAGCGTCCAGGAGCCGCGTGCGGTAGTTGGCCACAAGGTTTGAATTGGCCTCCAGCCGCCGGCCGATATCGCCGGCAGATGCCGGCTCGTCGACCTTGGCCATTGCCTGCAGAAAATCAAGATCCTTGGCTGATGCAATGGCGAGCGCTGCCTCTATGACGGTGCGTGCATGGCGTCAATTCTTCCTTCGCCATTTTCAGCTTCCCGCCACAGGAAATAGCCAACCAGCTGGATCAGGAAAGGGTACCGCCAGTTGCCGCCGCGGCCTGGCGCACCAGGGCCGGAGCGATGGAAAGGGAAGCTTCCTTGAATGTTTCGGCAAAGGAAGATGCCACTTCATGGACGGCGGCCGCGTGGAGGTCAAACTTGTCAGCTGGCGCAGGAAGGTTGCCACGCCTTCGTTGAGCAGGTCAGCGACGGCCGCCGGCAGCCCCGCGAAGACCAGACCAATGGGAAGCCGGTCCTGAATGAAGTGCTGGACATTGGCGGCCAGTGGGGCCAGCTCAGCCCGATCGGCGGCATGGATCTCGTCAACGGCAATAAACCGGCCGGTGCCGTGTCCGTCCAGAAGACGGAGCGGCTGCTCACCAATATTCCGCCAGGCCACCTGACGTGCCGGAGGCAGCTGGGTGGTGATGCTGAAACCGGCAGCGGCGATGGCAGTGACGCGGCGTGCCGGCGTGCCGTCACCGAGTTCGTCCGCGCCCTGGGGCATGGCTTCACCGAGCCGGGCCATGCCCCCGTCGCCGTCTCCGCGATGACCGCCCACCCACGCTCACGGGCAACATCGTGGACCTCACCGGGCATGACGGTCTTTCCGATGCCGCGCGCCTCGGTGATGATGGTCAACAGTCCCGGGGCGCCGGATCCAAACCGCAAGCCATGGCTGGATTCGTCCAGCAACCCCGCACGGCCAATAATTTGAGGCGGTGTGGCGCCGACCGAAGGGCGGAACGGATTGTCCACGCAACCATCCGTTGTGAGTCCTTGTGAGTTCCGACCCAGCCAAGCAGGCCCAGCCCGGGACTCTGGCGTGTGAAGTCCGGCAGGTTTAGATTGGAAGCCGTGGAACGCCAGTCATCCGCCGCGCCGCACCGCGGCCCCTCTCCTGCTTGGCTGGCGGCTGCCTACGTTGTCCTGGGCGGCTTCATGGTGCTTGAACGCTTCGCCCGCAAGCGCGGCCGGGCCTCCAGCCTGGACCCTTCCGCCGAAGACCGCGGCACAACCCGCATGATCGTGGGCGGCTTCATGGTGGCAGGTGTGTTGCCCTTGCTGCTCCGCCCGGTCCGGCAACGCCCGCTCCCCCGCAGCGCCGGAGCCTTGGGGCTTGCCCTCGAGGCGGCCGGCTTGTGCCTGCGCCTGTGGTCCATGCGCACCCTGGGCGGTTCGTACACCAGGACCTTGCAGACCAATGAAAATCAGCAGGTGGTGGACACCGGCCCCTACGGGGTGATCCGCCACCCCGGCTATCTGGGTTCGCTGCTTGCCTGGACCGGCTGCGCCGTCGCGTCCGGCAGCGTGCCAACGGTTCTTTCAGTGGCGGGGCTTTTGGCGGCCGCTTATCGGCGCCGGATCGGTGTGGAGGAAGAACTGCTCCGCAGCAAACTGCCCGGCTACGCGGAATACGCGGGGCGCACCAAGAAGTTGGTGCCTTTGCTCTGGTAGGGCGTCCCCATGCGCGCCGCCTTTCAGCCCCCCTCAGGAGCCGGCCTCCATGGCGTCCGCCATCCGGGCCGCATGTTCCGCCGCCACGGGCCTGCCGTGGCCGGGCACCATGGCCGGGTACTGCGCGCCCATGCCGGCCAGCGTCCGCAGCACGCGGATCCACCCGGCGCGGTCCGCGTCCTCGAACTGCGGTTCGGCGCCCTCCTCCAGGACGTCCCCGGTGAAGAGCACACCGGGCGCACCCACCATGAGGTCCCCTCGGGTGTGGGCGGGGCCCAGCGTGAACAGTGTGGCGGAGACCCCGCCAAGGTCCAGTCCCACAGGGTCCGCGTCCACCAGCCGTGTCGGCAGCACCAGCTCCGTGCCGGGCCTGTCCCCCGCCGCCATTTCAGGCTCGACGCCGGACACGGCCTTGCGCTGGGACTCCCCCGTCGCTGCCATGTCCCGCCGCGCGGCAGCGTGCGCCCAAAAGTCGGCCACGCCGTCGGCCCGGAAGAAGGCGTTGCCAAAGAAATGGTCCCAATGGGCATGCGTGTTGGCCACCACCAGCGGCAGCGGCGTCAGGGAACGGACGGCCGCCAGGATTTCCGCGGCGTGCCGGGGCCCGCAGCCGGTGTCGACGACGAGGGCCCTTTCGGCGCCGATGACCAGCCCGATGTTGACCAGCGCGCGGGCTGCATTGCTGGGCAGCACGTGGCTGGGGCCGCCAAGGTGCTGCCAACCGGCCCGCCCGGTTTGCCGGGCCATGCGTCCTCCTCCGCTGCCAAGGCGCTGTGCCTCAATGCTGGCGCCTTATAAATGCTGTGGCCTTAAACTGCTGCCTTGAACTACAGCATGGCCCGCCCCGCCACAGGGAAGCAAGGCGCGGGGACGGGCATGACCCGATTGCACGCAGCCGGACATTGTGACAGTATATGCGCATGAACGCAGATAAGAAGGTATGCGGGCGTTCCCCCGACGGGGAATTTGTCGAGCTCGCTGTGGAGGTCTTTTCCATGCTCGCCGACGCCACCCGTGTCCGCATCATCCTCGCACTGCGTGGGGGTGAACTGTCCGTCAGCAACCTGGCCACCGTGGTGGACAAGTCCCCGGCCGCCGTGTCCCAGCACCTGGCGAAGCTGCGCCTGGCCCGCATGGTTGCCACCCGGCAGGACGGCCAGCGGGTGTATTACCGGCTGGAAGACGAGCATGCCAGCCAGCTGGTGAATGACGCGATCTTCCAGGCCGAACACTCCCTGGGCGGCACGCCGCGCCACCACCATGAACACGATGCGGAGCAGCCATGAACACCACCGAACGCCCGGACGCGCCCGTGGCACGACACGACCACGGCCACGGCCACGACCACGACCACGACCACGACCACGACCACGACCACGACCACGATGGACACTCCCACAAGCACCACACGGGTTTCAAGGGGTGGCTGTTCGAGCTCTTCGTCCCGCACACCCATGACTCCGCCGATTCGATCGACGACGCCCTGGAGTCCAGCGTCCAGGGCGTGCGGGCGCTGAAGATCAGCCTGTTCCTGTTGCTTGGCACCACCGTCCTGCAGTTCCTGGTGGTGCTCATCAGCGGTTCCGTGGCGCTGCTGGCGGACAGCATCCACAACTTTTCCGACGCCCTCACCGCCGTTCCGCTGTGGATCGCCTTCATCCTGGGGCGGCGGGCCGCAAACCGGCGCTACACCTACGGGTACGGTCGCGCGGAAGACCTGGCGGGGCTTTTCATCGTCGCCGTCGTGGCACTCTCGGCCGTCGTCGCGGCCTGGCAGTCGATCGACCGCCTGGTCCACCCGCAGCCGTTGCACAACCTGTGGTGGGTGATCGCCGCCGGCCTGATTGGCTTCGCCGGCAACGAGGCCGTGGCCGTTTACCGCATCCGGGTGGGCCGGCAGATCGGTTCCGCCGCCCTCGTGGCCGACGGCGTGCACGCCCGGATCGACGGCTTCACCTCGCTCTCGGTGGTCCTGGGTGCGGGCGGCGTGATGCTCGGCTTCCCGCTTGCCGACCCGATCGTGGGCCTGCTCATCTCCGCCGCCATCATCGTCCTGCTGTGGGGGACCGTGCGCAGCATCGGCCGCCGGCTCATGGACGGGATCGAGCCGGAGCTGGCGGACACGGCCATGGCGGCGCTCCGCGGGACCTCGGGCGTCGTCGCGGTGGAGCGCCTCCAGCTGCGCTGGGTGGGACACCGGCTGCAGGGCACGGCAACGGTCACCACCCTTGACGGGCCGCTGTCAGAAGTGGAGCACACCCTGGACGAGGCCAGGCACCGACTGGGACATGCCCTGCCGAAGCTGGACGACATGGTCATCCAGGCAACGGCCGCGCACGCCTAAAGTTCGGCCAGGGCGGCAGCGGGGTTCTCCATGGCGTCGGCCACAAAGCGCAGGAAGCCGGCCGCCACTGCCCCGTCGCAGACGCGGTGGTCAAAGGCGAGCGTCAGCTCCGTCACCTTCCGCACGCGCAGTTCGCCGTCCACCACCCAGGGCCTGTCCACTATCCGCCCCAGTCCCAGCATGGCCGACTCCGGATAGTTGATGATCGCGGCCGAGCCGTCCACGCCAAACACCCCATAGTTGTTGAGGGTGAACGTGCCGCCGCTGAGCTGGGCCGGCCCCGCCTTGCCGTCGCGGGCGGTGGCGGCCAGCCCGCGGATGGCCCCGTCCAGGTCCCGGGCGCTGCGGCCCTGGGCGTTGCGGAGCACCGGGACCACCAGGCCGCGGTCCGTTTGCGCCGCGAATCCGAGGTTGATGCCGTCAAATTCGACGACGGTGTCCGTGCCGTCCACGCTGGCCAGCTGCGTGTTGAGCTGCGGGAAGCGGGCCAGCCCGGCCGTGGTGAAGCGGGCAACGAACGCCAGGATGCCGGGCGCGGAACCGTCCCGGGCCTTCAGGGACGCACGCAGTTCCACGAGTGCCGTGGCATCCACGTCCACCCACACGGTGGCCTCGGGAATCTCCCGTCGGCTCCTGGCCAATGCTGCGGCCGCGGTCTTTTTCACACCGGTCAGCGGCGTCCGCGAAAGCACGCGCAGCCCGGTCCGGGCGTCGACGGTTTCCCCGGATGCGGCCGGGGCGATGCCGCCGGCCGGCGGCGCCGCAGCCGGAGCCAGCGCCGCCTCCACGTCCCGGCGCAGGATGAGCCCGTCCGCGCCGCTGCCGGGAATGTCCGCCAGCGACAGGCCGGAGTCGTGGGCCATCTTGCGCACCAGGGGCGAGACCACCAGCTGTGCCCGGCGCTGCGGTACTCGTGCCCCGGCGGCCGCAATGGCGGATTCCTGGTTCATGTGGTGGTGGCGCGATGGCCGCGTCCGCCCCGGGCCCCCATGCCCTGAGGTGCCGTAGCCGATTAGCACGTTGCCCGATCCGGCCGCCGCCACGGGGGCCGGGGCCTCCGCGCCGTCGGAGGGCGTCGCACCGGGAAGCGCAATGGAAATCAGCGGCTTGCCGACCTCCATCGTGTCGCCCTCGGCGCCGTGGAGCGTCGCCACCACACCTTCAAACGGTGAGGGGACCTCCACCACTGACTTCGCGGTTTCCACCTCGGCGATCGGCTGGTCGATGTGGACGGCGTCGCCCTTGGCCACCAGCCAGGTGACGAGTTCGGCCTCGACCAGGCCTTCGCCCAGGTCCGGCAGCATGAAGACCTGCAGGCTCATGATTCCTCCCACTGGAGTGAGTCGACGGCGTCCAGGATCCTGTCCACGCCGGGCAGGTAGTGCTTTTCGAGCCGAGGCGCCGGATAAGGGATGTCGAAGCCGGTCACGCGCAGCACGGGGGCCGCGAGCGAGTGGAAGCAGCGCTCCTGGATGCGGGCGGCAATCTCGGAGGCCATGGAGGCGAAGCCCGGGGCCTCCGCGATGACCACGGCCCGCCCGGTGGAGCGGACGGCGGCACTGATGGTCTCGTCGTCGTACGGAACCAGGGAGCGGACGTCAACCACCTGGAGGGAACGGCCCTCGGCGGCGGCGGTCTCGGCGGCTGCGAGCGCGGCCGCCATGGACGGGCCGTAGGCGATCAGGGTGGCATCGGTGCCCTCGCGGGCAATCGCGGCACGGCCGATGCTGCTCGGGGCGGGGCTGCCGGCGTCGTACCGGGCCCGCAGGGCATCCAGGTCCACGGTGTCCTTGGAGAAGTACAGCTTCTTCGGCTCCATGAACACCACGGGGTCCGGGGAGGCGATGGCGTCGCGCAGCATGATGTAGGCATCCGTGACGGTGGACGGCGTCAGCACCGTCAGGCCGGGGGTGTGGACGTAGTAGGCCTCGGAGGAGTCGCAGTGGTGCTCCACCCCGCCGATCCCGCCGGCGTAGGGGATGCGGATGACCAGGGGCAGGCGCACCCGGCCCTTGGTGCGGTTGCCCATCTTCGCCACATGGCTGGTGATTTGTTCGAAGGCGGGGTAGGCGAAGGCGTCGAACTGCATCTCGACGACGGGCTTCATGCCGTTGACGGCCATGCCAGTGGCCATGCCGACGATGCCGGACTCGGCCAGCGGGGTGTCGAAGCAGCGGTCTTCGCCGAAGCGGCGCGTGAGGCCGTCGGTCACGCGGAAAACACCGCCCAGGGTGCCGACGTCCTCGCCAAACACCAGCACGGACCCGTCCGCCGCCATGGCGTCGGCCATGGCCAGGGTCAGCGCCTTGGCAAAGGTGATGGCCTGCACGCCGGAGAGTTCGGCGTGCACCGGCTCGGCGGCGGGGCGGCCTGCCGGGGCCGGGCCGGAGGTGGGCTGGTGCGCCATGGTGGTCATTGGTGGGCTCCTTCCAGGGAGGCGGCCGCGAGCTCGTCCGAGAGCTGTCGGGCCTGCTCGCGCAGCTGCGGGGTGGGCTCGGCATAGACATGGGCGAAGAGGTCCGCGGGGTCCGCGACGGTCTCGGCGTTGAGCCCGTCGCGCAGCACCTTCGCGATGGCCTCGGCGGCGGCCGAGATCCGTGCGGTGTCTGCAGCGGCCAGGCGCCCGGCGTCGCGCAGGAACTTTTCCAGGCGCAGCAGCGGGTCCTTCGGGACCCACTGCGCCACTTCCTCCGGGGTGCGGTAGCGGGTGGCGTCGTCGGCGTTGGTGTGCGATTCCATCCGGTAGGTGTGCGCCTCCACGAGTGCCGGACCGCCGCCGTTGCGGGCGCGTTCGACGGCGTGCCCCACCACTGCCAGCAGCGCCGCGAGGTCGTTGCCGTCCACCCGCTCGCCCGGCATGCCATAGCCCACGGCCTTGTGCGCCAGGGACGGTGCCACGGACTGGTGGATGAGCGGGACCGAGATGGCGTACTGGTTGTTTTGGATCAGGAAGACGACGGGGACGTGGAAGACGGCGGCAAAGTTCAGGGCCTCGTGGAAGTCGCCTTCACTCGTGGAGCCGTCGCCGCACAGGGCCAGCACCACGGTGTCCTCGCCGCGCAGCTTCGCGGCATGGGCCACGCCGACGGCGTGCAGCAGCTGGGTGGCGAGCGGCGTGGTGGGCAGGGCCGTGTTGTACCGGTGCGGGTCAAAGCCTGAGTGCCAGTCCCCGCGCAGGGATTCAAAGGCCTCCATGGGGTCCACGCCGCGGCCCAGCACGGCCACCGTGTCGCGGTAGGTGGGGAACAGCCAGTCCCCGGAGCGCAGGCACATGTCCGCGGCCACCTGGCAGGCCTCCTGGCCGGTCGAGGACGGATATACGGCCATCCGCCCCTGCCGCACCAGGGCGTTCGCCTGGTCGTTGATGCGCCGGCCCACCACCAGGCGTTCGTAGCCGTCCACCAGCGTGTGCGGGTCCGGGAGGTTGTACGTCTCCTTGTAGTCCGCGGCGGGCGCCGCCGAGCCGTCCGGGGCGATGAGCTGGACCGGCGTGGCCGATGGCAGCAGGTAGCTTTCCGGACAGTCGGCATTGCCGGTGTATTCGATGAATTCCGGATGGTTCGTCATTGGATTTCCACTCCTCCCAGGGAGTTTTGCGGCCCCGGCGCGCCCGCCGTCGCGGGGTGGCGGCGCGGTTCGCCAGCGTGAAGATGTTCCGTCCTTCAAGTATGCGATTGACTGGCTATTTGTATCCATCACTTGTGCGATGTGTGGAAAATCCGGAACTGAAGCCGTAGTCTTGAAGACGAAAGTGCATTGTGACGTGCATTACTGGCACAGCCCGTCTCACGGCCCCGCCGGCGACGCCCCGTGACCCCAGCGAAGGAACCCCATGCCAGAGCACCCCGCCGTCCCGCTGGACGAGGTGGACCGCAGGATCATCGCCGAGCTGGTCGGCGACGGACGGCTCTCCGTCACCACCGTGGCCGAGCGTGTGCACATCTCCCGCGCCCATGCCTACTCCCGCATATCCCGGCTTACCTCCACCGGCGTGCTGACCAGGTTCACGGCCCTGGTGGACCCGGCGAAGGCCGGGCTGAAGTCCTCGGCCTACGTGACGCTCAAGGTCAGCCAGCATGCGTGGCGTGAGTTGAAGGAGGCGCTGCGTGCCATCCCGGAAGTGGAACATATTGCCCTGGTGGGCGGGGACTTTGACGTGATCCTGCTGGTCCGCGCGGAGGACAATGCCGGCCTGCGCCGGGTCATTTTCGACCAGCTCCAGTCGATGCCCGGCGTTCAGGACACCCAGACGTTCCTGATCTTTGAGGACCTGGACAACCGCTGAGCGGGCGCCGGGCGCGGCCAAGCCATGAGTATGCCGTGAATCTCGAATCCGCCATTGATCTTTGGACCGTTCGGGCGCATTCTGGTGCGGGTATAGCGATCTTGGGAGCATGCCATGGCAGCGTTGAAAGCACCCGTTCCATCCGCCGGCGCCAGGCCGGGGCTTAAACGCGAGATCGGGTTCATCGGTCTCCTCTGGGCCTCGACGGGTTCCATCATTGGCTCCGGCTGGCTGTTCGGGGCCAAGGACGCCCTGCAGATCGCCGGCCCCGCCGCCCTCATCTCGTGGGTCATTGGCGGCATTTGCATCCTGATCCTGGCACTGCCCCATGCGGAGCTGGGCGGCATGTATCCGGTTTCCGGCGGCACGGCACGCTTTCCGCACTATGCCTTTGGCGGCGCCGTGGGCGCATCCTTCGGCTGGTTCTCGTGGGTGCAGGCCGCCACGGTGGCCCCCATCGAGGTCCAGGCCATCATCAACTACGCCGGCCACTACAACTTCGCCAAGTCGTGGCTGGTCATCAAGCAGACGGCCGCGGGCCCGCAGCCCACGCTGACGGGCAGCGGATTGACGGTCGCCATCCTGCTGATGGCCTTTGTCACGGCCGTCAACTTCCTGAGCATCAAGAAACTTGCCAACGTCAACAGCGCCGCCACGTGGTGGAAGGTCGGGGTGCCGCTGTTGACGATTTTCATGCTGGCCGTCTTCAATTTCCACCCCGGCAATTTCAGCGCGTCCAACGGCTTTGACCCGGACGGCGTCAAGGGCATCCTGTCCGCCGTGTCAACGGGAGGCATAGTCTTCGCGCTGCTTGGTTTCGAACAGGCAGACCAGCTGGCCGGTGAGAGCAGCAACCCCAAGAAGGACATCCCGCGGGCCGTCATCGGCGCCACGGTGATCGGCGTGATCATCTACCTGCTGGTGCAGTTCGCGTTCCTGGTGGCGCTGCCGTCCTCGCAAATTGGCACCACCTGGGCCAACGGCGTCTACACGGCCATGACGGGCCCCTTCGCCGACCTCGCCACGCTGGTGGGCTTTGGCTGGCTGGCCTCTGTCCTCTACATTGACGCACTCATATCCCCCGGGGGCACCGCACTGATCTAAGTCACGGCGTCCTCCCGGGTTTCCTACGGGCTTAGCCGCAACGGCTATGTGCCTGTGGTGTTTGAAAAGACGAACAAGTCCGGCGTGCCCTGGGTGGGGCTGATCGCAGCCTTTGTCATCGGCTGCATCTGCTTCCTGCCGTTCCCCACCTGGCAGTCGATCGTGGGCCTGATCACCAGCGCCAGCGTCCTGATGTACGCCGGGGCGCCACTGGCCCTGGGGGCGTTCCGCCGCAGGCTGCCGGATGAGGACCGCCCGTACCGCCTGCCCGGCGCCAACGTCATGTCCCCCCTGGCCTTCATTGTCGCGAACCTGCTGATCATGTGGACGGGCTGGAACACGGACTGGAAGCTGGGCGTCGCCATCCTGATCGGCTACGTCATCCTCGTCGGCAACCGCCTGTTCAACCTGAACCCGCTCAAGCCGCAGATGGACTGGAAAGCCGCCCAATGGCTGCCCGTCTACCTGGTGGGCATGGGCCTCATTGTCTACGTCAGCGACTTCGGCCCGCTGGCGCATCCGTGGTTCCCGCTCTACTGGGACATTGTGGCCACGGGGGTGTTCAGCCTGATCATTTACTACTGGGCGGTCCATGTGGCGCTGAGTACGGAGGAGATCAAATCCATGGTCAACACCGTGGTGGTTGCTGAAGAGGAAACCCTCACCGAATCCTCCTGACGCCGGGAGCAATGGGGGCTAGTACTACGCCGCCGGGGATGCGGCAGGTCCCAGGTCCGGCCTGTCCCGCAGTTCCAGGGCGGTCCCGAGGCGTTCCAACTCAAGGACGGTGATTCGGTTGGTTCCGGGACGCAGCACCGGAGCCGGAACGTAGAGCGTAACTTGCGGGCCGGTCTCCCAGTACCGGCCTAGCAGGAACCCATTCGCCCAGGCGAAACCCTTACCGAATCCGGGCAGCGCAAGATGGGCATCTGCCGGCGCCTCGAGGTGGAATTCGGCAGTTGCGAATCCGGAGCCGGATGTGTCAGCCACCGCAGTGGACGTCGGGGAGGACAGCCCCTTTAGCCTGTCCTCATCCAGATCCTCAAGCGGAACCGTGCGCTGCTCCCAATGGAAGACGTACCTCCGGCCCACCAGGACGCCGCCCAGGATGCCTTTCCCCTGTCCCAGCAACGGACCGTAGTTGATGCGGCCCTGGTTTTCGACCAGGACCTCGAGCTTGACTGGCCTTCCCGTGCCCATGAGGCGGACGACCTCGCCCCCCTGCGCATCGTCCAGGACACCCGCGAAGACGCCGTCAACCCAAAGGTAGGCTCTGTCGTGCAGCCCCCTGATCGTGATGGTGGTTTCCGCCGCGGGCAGCACGGCGCTGGCGCTATAGAGCACCAGACCCCGGTCGAGACCGAGTTGCTCAAAGCTGAGGGGCCGCACACTGTTTACGGCCTGGTGGGAGCGGACGAAGTCCAACAGCTGGGCTCCGTGGCGCACGGCCAACTCTTGATGTGGCACCACCGCCGCCGGCTTCAGGAGCTCATCAGGGAGGGGCTTGAGTTCCTTGCCTGCTGCGGCATGGTACTCGGCGCGCATCGCATGGTATTTCTCGGTCAGGGTTCCGTCTTCGGCAATCGGCGCGTCCGAGTCGTAGCTGGTGACGGTGGGCTGCAGGACCCGGTCGTAGTTGCATCCGGAGCGGAGCCCGAAATTGGTGCCACCGTGGGCCATGTACAGGCAGACGGAGGCGTCCAAGGCCAGCATCGTGCGCACCTCGCCTGCAGCTTCTGCCGCGTCCCGCGTGTGATGGTGCTCGGTCCAGTGGTCAAACCAGCCGTTCCAAAATTCCACGTTGAAAAAGGGCTCGCCGGGACGGCGGCGCTTCCAGGTTTCGATCGCTTCGTCGCTGCGGCTGCCCAGGGTGGCCGTGGCCCAGGTGTCCGGCAGGGCGCCTCCGTCCAGGAAGTAGTCCGTGCCGCCGTCAGCGGTGAAGAGCATCTCCGTGACGCCGCGTTCTTGAAGCGCCTGCCGGTTCCAGCGCAGGTACTCACGGTCGTCACCGTAGCTGCCGTATTCGTTCTCCACCTGAAAGGCGATTATGGGGCCGCCCTGGCTGGCCTGCAACGGGGCAAGCTCGGGAAGCAGTTGGTCAAACCAGGTTTCCACGGCGGAGCTGAAGACAGGTTCGGAGCATCGCAGCCCGATGCCCGGCGCGGCCGTCAACCAGGAAGGAAACCCGCCGTTGTCCCACTCGGCGCATATGTACGGTCCGGGCCGGACGATCACGTCGAGCCCGGCCCGCTGGGCCAGCCTGATGAACCGGCCAACGTCCCGCCAGCCGGAAAAATCCGGTGCTTGTCCGGATTTGGGCTGATGGAAGTTCCAGGCGATATAGGTGTCAAGGGTGTTGGCGCCCATGGCGGCCAGGCGTGCGATCCGGTCCTCCCACTGCTCCGGATGCACGCGGAAGTAGTGGATGGCTCCGGCCAGGATCCGGTGCTTGTTTTCGCCGCGGAAGAGCTGGCCCCTGCGGATGCCCAGCGTCGGTTCACGCGATTCCGCTGCAGCCAGGCTTCCCCGCGCCGCGATCCCGGATGCCCGACTCACGGTTCCACAGCAATCCGGGCCGGCTGGCCGTCCCGGAAGTAGTCCAGCAGCTCGGCAGGAAGGTCCGGTACCTCGCGGGCAGAGCCATCTCCGCGCAGGGATTCGGTGGCCAGCACCCCTGCGGCCACGGCCTGCCGGGCAGCCACCGGACTGGTACGGGTCCGTCGGCCGCTGCGGACAAAGTCCAGGAATTCCACCATGAGCAACGGATCCGCCCCGCCGTGGCCACCCTCGCCGTCGCCGATCATAACCTTCCGGTCCGGCTCGCTGAAGCCGTCCTGGCTCCTGCTGGTCCACACATAGATCTGCCCGCCCGGGCCGTCACCAAAGTTCTCGATCCGGCCCCTAGTGCCGATGACCGTATAGTTTCGCCAGTAGTCCGGGGTGAAGTGGCACTGCTGATAGGAGGCCAGCACACCGTTGTCCAGCACCATCTGCATCATGGAGATGTCCTCCACATCGATGACCGGGTTCAGGTCCGTCTGCTCGGTCGGCGGCCAGTTGTCCACATTGAACCAGTCCCCCATCCGCCGGTCGCTGTTGTCCCTCCGACTGGCCACACCGCCGTAAACCGCGAGGTCCCCGACCGCCGAGACCCGACTGGTGTAGCCACCAGCGAGCCAGTGGATGACATCAATATCGTGCGCACCCTTCTGCAGCAGCAGGCCGGTGGTGTTGGCCCGCTCGGCATGCCAGTCCTTGAAGTAGTAGTCCCCGCCGTTGCCCACGAAGTGCCGGCACCAGACGGCCTTGACCTCCCCGATGGCGCCCTCCTGGATCAGTTGGCGCATCTGGACGACGACGGGCATGTGCCGCATGTTGTGCCCCACATACAGACGGGTCCCCGTCTCATAGGCGGTCTGCAGCACCAGATCCGCGGCCTCCAGGGTCACGTCGAGCGGCTTCTCGCAGAAGGTGGCGATCCCTGCCTTCAGGGTCCTCACCGCTACCGCGGCATGCTGGTTGTCCGGGGTCAGCACCAGCACCGCGTCCAGCCCGGCGGCCAAAAGCACCTCCAGTTCACCGGTGACCTTCGCCGTCGGAATCTTCGCCGCCGCGTCCGCCCGGCCCCGCTCGCTGACATCGCACACCATCGTGACCTCCGAACCAGCGCCCGGTTTGTGCACGTGGCGCCATAACCCCGAGCGCAGCCCGAAACCGACGATCCCGACCTTCAAATCCCTTGTATCCACTGCCTTTTCATTCCTTCTGTCGCCACTATCCGCCGCCAAGCCTGGCCTGCGGAAACCTGCTGATCGCTAACTCTGATCCTCTAACTCTGCTCATGGGAACCGCCGCCGGAACCCTGACGGAGCGGCGCGGACTCCCGGGCAAACAGCTGCCAAGGGAATTCCAACACCTCCGGCTCCCCTCCTTCGCCCTTGGCCCGGTCCAGCAGCAGCGTGGCCACCGCGTCGAAGAATCCGGCCGGTCCCACCGAGCTGAGCGAAGGTGTCATCCGTTCGCCCTCCACCGTGTTGCCCACCCCGATGATGTCGATGTCCAGGCCCACGGTCAGGCCCATTCGCTGAGCGGCGTTAATGGCGCTCATGGCCGCGAAGTCCGTGGTGGCGTAGATGGCCGTGGGCCGCTCCGGGTTGGAAAGCAGGCGCACCGCCGCGTCATAGGCACTGGCCGGGAGGACCTCGTAGCTTTCCACGTAGTCCTCCCGCAGTTCCAGCCCGGCGCCGGCCAGCGCCTCCACGTAGGGCAGGTAGCGGGAGGGGCGCTGCGGGTCGATCCCCCGACCTGAAGTCAGGCAACCAATCCGGGTGTGGCTGCGCAGCAGGTGCCCCATCGCCAGCCCGCAGCCAGGCAATGCCAGGGAACGGATCACGTCAAATCCGGCCGGCTCCAGCACCTCGCTGAAAACGACTAACCGGGTACCCCGCCCGGCCAACCGGAGCAGGTCCTCCCTGTGGTCGGGCGGAACCGCGTCGATGAACACGGCATCCGCGTCGTGGCTCTGCAGGACCTGGGCCCAGTCAGCATCAGCCAAGATTAGCGGGGTGATGCCCAGCGGGGCTGCCCGCCGCTGGACGGCTTCAATGACGGCCAGCGACCACGGGTCCGAGAGCATGGTCAGGGACAGCAGCACGGTGTTGGTCCGGCCGGTCCGGATGGCCCGGGCGGCAGGGTTGGGCTGATACCCCAGACGGTCCGCCGCCTCGCGGACCCGCCTGATCGTCGCCGGCGAAACCCCCGCCCCGCCCTGGACACCGCGGCGCCCCGAAAGCACATAGGAGACGGTCGCCGTCGACACCCCCGCCTCGCCGGCCACGCTCCGGATGGTAGCCCGCATCGGTTCCCCCAATCTCTGCTGTTGTCCTGTTTGCAGGTTACTGTAACTGCGCCGGAGTTGCCCGCCTGACCTACGCGCCGAAGACGGGAACGTCCGACGGAAGCGCCTTCTGGTACTCCTCGCGGATCTTGTCTCCGCCGCCGTCCTTCCAGCGTTTGAGGGCGTCCTTGAAGTCGGAGACCTTGGCCCGGCCGGTGATGATGTCGATGGTCTTGTCCGTGATGATCTTGGTGATCTTGGAGCCGACCTTGGAATTCGTGTCCGAGTAGGTGCCGTTGGTCGGATTGCGCCAGGCGAATTCCAGCAGTTTCTGCTCCTGCTGGTAGATGTACTTGGTGTCGTCCGGGAACGCGGGATTGAAGATGACATTTTCCGGGCTGGACATGATGTTCAGGGCGCTGGCCAGGCCCGGAATGTCGGTCTGCCCTGATTCGGTCATGACCGGGTTGCCGTTGGGATCCAGGGTGAAGTCCTTGCCCAGCTCGCCGTAGTTCTTCTGGAGGTACTCGGCGCTGCCGAACGGCGCGGACAGATAGTTGATCAGGGCCAGCAGTTCCCGGATCTTGCCCTCGTCGGTCTTCTTGAACGGAGTGAAGCCGACGGTGCCGTAGCCCATGTCGTAGGTGGGCTTGGTCTTGCCGTCGAAGCCGAAGGGAATCAGGATCTCCGTCTGGGCGTTCTTGTCCAAATTTCGGTAGCGGGCAATGTTGTGCGGGCCCACAATGACCTGGGCGGCGACGCTGCCGTTGACGATCCGGTTCGAGATGTCTGTGGCGTTGGCGTCCGGGTAGAAGCAGCCGGCGGCGAAGAGCTTCGCCGCATATTCCAGGCCTGCCTCATACTGCGGGGTTTCGTAGCGGTTGGTCAGGGTGCGGTCCTTATTCACCGCCCAGCCGTTGGGCGCGCCCAGCCACTCGGTGATCATGTGCAGCATGTTGATGTACGCCGGCTCCAGGGCGTACTTGCCCTCGTTGGGCCGGGTGAGTTCCTTGGCTTTCTGGAAGAACTCGTCGGCGGTGGACGCGGTCAGGCCGCCGACCTGTGCCCAGGTGCTCTTGTTGCCGGCCATGACCTGACCGAAGGGAGTGCTGGGGATGGGTGCGCCCCAGATCTTGCCGTTGACGACGGCGGTCTTCCACGAATCCGGCTTCAGTGCGGCCAGGTTGGGGTACTCCAGGACGGCATCCCCCGAGAGGTATTTGGTCAGGTCCTGGAATTTGGCTTCCAGCATGGGTCCGATGTTGGGGATGCCTTGGTTCGGCGGAACCCACATCATGTCCGGCAGCGTGTCACTGGCCAGGATCGTGGCAAACTTGGCCGGGTAGCCGTCGCCGACGTCCTCGGCAATCTGCAGGTCCAGGGTGCCGCCCAGCTTTGCGTTGAGCCGCTGCCAGAACGGATTGTCCGCCATGGCCGGAGACATCGTCTCGAACGTCTCCGTCAGGCCCGTGACCGTGCCCTTAAGCGGCGGCGCCTTTACCGTCTGGACGGGGCTCGGCATCTTCAGGAAGCCGGCCTGCAAACCCTTGGCGTTACCGGCAAACTCCGCAGTGATGCCGGTGAACTCCTTGTACGTGGGCAGCTTTACGTCGGCCGAGGCCGCCGCTCCGCCGCCGGAGCCCGAGCCGGAGCTGCCGCAGCCGGCCAGCGAAGCCCCCATGGCTACCGCGGTCACGGACAGCCCCGCGAGGCCTAGGAAATTACGCCGGCTGACGCCGGCCTGGGAGGTGCGGTTCATCGCATACCCCTTTCTGGGTTATCCCTTGATGGCGCCGGTGATGACGCCCTTGTTGAAGTGCTTCTGGAGGAACGGGTAGACAAGGAGAATGGGCAGCAGCGCCACCACCACGATGGCCATCTGCATGGACTGCGGCGGCGGGGCGGACGCGATGCCCAGCTGATCCGCCAGCCCACCGCCCTGCACCACGTAGTTGCGCAGCACCAGCTGGACCGGGAACTTGGTCTGGTCATTGATGTAGAGCATGGCGTTGAAGAAGGCGTTCCAGAATCCGACCGCATAGAACAGTCCGACGACGGCGACCACGGCCTTGGAGAGCGGCAGCACAATCTTCCACAGGATCTTGAAATCCCCCGCGCCGTCGATCCTGGCACTTTCAACCAGCTCCTGCGGAATGTTCATGAAGAAGGAGCGCATCACCACAAAGTTGAAGGCTCCGAAAATGCCAGGCAGGATCAGCGACCACAAGGTGTTCAGCAGCCCCAGTTGCTTGACCATCAGGAACATCGGGATCAGTCCCGGGGCGAAGAGCAGCGTGAACAGCACCAGCAGCAGGACCGGGCGGCCGAAAAGCACGGGACGGCTGGTGGCGTATGCCATCGTGATCGTGACGAACAGAGCCAGCAGGGTGCCCACGGCCGTCACGACCGCACTGACCCCCAGCGCCCGGAACATGAACGATCCGCTGAAGATGGCTTCGTAGGACTGCAGGGTCGGATGCGTGGGCCACAGGACGTAGCCGCCGGCCTGCACCAGTTGCTGGTCATCGGCCAACGAGGTGGAGACCACCAGCAGGATCGGCAGCACAATGGACAGCGTGATCAGCCCCAAGATGACGCCCTTGATGCACTGGTAGAGCGGCGACGCCGGTTCCTTCCAGGCAGGCCGGTTAGGGTTGAACGTCAGGCCTGAGCGTTTGCGTTTGGACAGTTTCCGATTGGACTGTTTGCCCTGGGATGGCTTGCCGCTGGGCGGCGTGCCGTCCGAGGCATTCCGGACTTGTGCGTTTATTGCCATGACATGTCTCCTTGGATGGCTGGCGTCCTGGCCGGGCCGGGAACCTAGCCGACCTTTTTCGAAAAGATTCCGGGTTCGCCCATTCGGTGGGCCACCTTATTGGCTGCGAAGATCAGGATGGCCCCCACAACTCCCTTGGCCAGGCCGGCCGCCGCGCCCATGCTCCAGCCGCCTCCCACCACCCCGGCAAAGTAGGTGAAGGTGTCCAGCACTTCGGACGCTCCAGGGCCGACGGCGTCGTGCTGGAGCAGGAACTGTTCAAAGCCGACGCTGAGGATGTCCCCGATCCGCAGGATGAGCAGCAGGACGATGATGGACCGCAGGCCAGGCAGCGTGATGTGCCACATCCGGCGCCAGCGGCCGGCACCATCCGTCGCGGCTGCCTCATAAAGCGAGCCGTCAATGCTTGCCAACGACGCGAGGAAGATGATCATCGCCCAGCCCGCGTCCTTCCAGACCAGCTGGACGGTGGCCAGCAACGGAAAAGTATCCGGATTGGTCATGAATGGGATGGCCCCCAGGCCCAACTGCCGCAGCTCGTTATTGACCAGGCCGGCACCTCCCAGCACCTGTTGGAACAAGGCGATGACCAGGACCCAGGAGAGGAAGTGCGGCAGGTAGACAATGCTCTGGAACCACCGCCGGATCTTGGTGCTCATCAGCGAGTCCACGATCAGCGCCAGTCCCAGCGGCACCGGGAAGAACAGCACCAGCTGCCACAGCGCCAACACCAGCGTGTTCCGCAGGGCAACCCAAAAATCGGGGTCGAAATAGAGGTCCACAAAGTTTTGCAGCCCGACCCAGTCGCTGTTCAGGATCCCCAGGAATGGCTGATAGTCCTGGAACGCGATGACGTTGCCCAGAATCGGGATGTAGAAGAACAGCAGCAGGAACACCAGCCCGGGGACCATCATCAACAGCATCTGCCGGTCCCGTTTCCAGCGCACCCTCAGGCTCTGCCTGCCGGCGGCGCTCTTCCTGGCCTTCCGTGCGCCCAGGGGTTTTCCCGGAGGCCTTGAAGCCACGGCAGACTGCCGGGACGGCGCTTGCCGTTCCTCGCTCGTGGTCGAGATCATGCTCTCTCCTCTTACCTTGGGTGATGCCCATCGCTGTGGCCTGCATCTCGTTAACCGTTTAATAGACCATAAGGGAAGACGCACCAGAGTGCAATATGATGATTGAATAAAGCAATACCAATCATTATTATTCATATGGACCCTGCGGTGACGGCATGACTGGACTACCATGAAGGCAAAAGGAGCCCTCTTTGGCCACGGCCCGAGGCGGGATCAAACCAGAAGTCAAAGACCGCAGATGAGAGTTCGCATCAGCTTGGCCGGTGCGGCCGGAGGGAGAAGTCATGGGGCAATGCTGCAGGCCGCCTGCCCGCGATGCCTGGCGTGAGGCCGCGGCGCCTCAGAGTGGCGCAGGAGATTCGGGACCACCCAGTCACCCAGGTCTCGCACACCCATGCGCTGGCCTACTGCGCCTCGGCCGGCCGGTGCCTGCCCACCGAGGCGCAATGGGAATTTGCCGCCGGGCCAGCCTAGCGCGGGCCCGCTACCCCTGGAGCGACGAGTGGGCGCCGGGGGCGTTCCGGAACACCGCTGCAACATTTGGCAGGGCTTGTCCCAGGTCCGCCGGCGGCAGCTGCGGCTTCCGGACGGGGGCCCCGAAATTTCCCAACGACGGTCCTGAACGTGGAATGACGCCGTCGTGACACGTCCCAATGTGGTCCTGATCTGTGCCGACGAGTGGCGCGGAGACTGCCTCTCTGCGGCGGGGCACCCCCATCTGCAAACTCCGCACCTGGATGAGCTTGCGGCAGCCGGGACTCGGTTTGATCATGCGTATTCCGCAACTCCCACCTGCGTTCCGGCGCGGGTGGCCCTGTTCACAGGGCAGTCCCAGGAGCGGCACGGCCGGGTCGGCTACCAGGAGGGCATTCCGTTCGAGGTGGCACACCCGGTCACCCTTGCCGGAGAGTTCCGCAAGGCGGGCTACCAGACCCAGGCGGTCGGGAAGATGCACGTCTATCCGGAACGGAGCAGGGCCGGTTTCGACGACGTGATTCTGCACGACGGTTTCCTGCACTTTGCCCGTCGGGAGCACAAGCTCAATTTCAGGTTTTTCGACGACTATGTGCCCTGGCTACGGCGGCAGCCCGGGGTGGGCCCGGATGAGGAGTATTTTGACCACGGGGTGAACTGCAACTCCACTGTAGCCCGGCCTTGGGACAAGGCTGAACGGCTGCACCCGACCAGCTGGGCGGGAACCCAGGCCATCGACTGGCTGTACCGGCGCGACCCCACCCGACCCTTTTTCCTGTACCTGTCCTTCCACCGCCCGCATCCACCCTACGATCCGCCGGCCTGGGCTTTTGAGCAGTATCTGGACCTGCCTGCCTTCCGGCGCCGGCTGGGGAACTGGGAACACCATTATGATCGGGTGCGGACCGACGGCTTGCACCAGGCCGCGTTCGGCACACTGTCCGAGGCGGTCACACACCGCGCCCGTGCCGGCTACTACGGGCTGATGGCCCACGTTGACCTGCAGATCATGCGGCTGAGGGAGGCCCTGACCGGGTTCGGGCTGGCGGACAATACCGTCATCGCCTTCACCAGCGACCATGGAGAGATGATGGGGGATCACGACTTCTACCGGAAAGCCGTTGGCTACGAGGGCTCCGCCCGGATACCGTTCATCGTTGCTGCTGCACCCTCGGATGGCGGTGCGCTCCGGGGGGCCGTCGCGGACCAGGTGGTGGAACTGCGCGACGTGATGCCCACCCTGCTGGAACTGGCCGGCCTGCCCGTTCCGCCCGAGTGTGACGGTAAGTCCCTGGTTCCAGCACTCCGCGGCGAAAACGGTCTGCCGGTCCGCCGGTGGCTGCACGGCGAGCACGTCTATTTCGGGCAGTCCCTGCAGTGGGTGACGGACGGCCACGTCAAATATCTGTGGGCTTCGGGCTGGGGTACGGAGGAGCTCTTCGATCTGGACGCGGATCCGGAGGAACTGGAAAATCTGGCTGCGGACCCTACGCACGCGCACCTGCTGGAGCTGTGGAAGTCCCGGCTGGTCCAGGATCTTACCGGCCGGGAAGAGGGCTTCGTCAGCGATGGCCGGCTGGTCACGGGCCGGGCCGTTGTGCCCATCCTGACGCATACCCGGCTACGACTCGAAGCGGCCCGTTAGCCCAACCGGGGCCCGTCTCCCAATGATCTGGCTGTTGCATCGGCAGGATGAAGGAATGAACCCTCGCTACGCCGTGTTGTCCGATGCCCAGTGGAAGCACATTGCCCCGCTGATGCCTGAGTCCGAGGGGAAGTTGGGCCGTCCGTTCAAGGATCACCGCCTCGTGGCGGAGGGGATCATCTACCGGTACCGGGCCGGCATCCCGTGGCGGGACCTGCCGCCGCATTTCGGGCCGTGGCAGACGGTCTGGAAGCGCCACCGCGGCCACAGTGGCGACGGGACCGGGGACAAGGCCCCGGCCGCCCTGCTGACACGGGCGGATGCCGCCGGGCTGATCCATTGGGAGGTGTCGGTGGATTCCACGGTCCACCGTGCCCACCAGCATGGCACCAACCTCCCCCGCCACACAGGGGGACCTGTCGAATGAGAAGAATCTGCTCGTGGAGCCTGCCGATCACGCCATCGGCCGCTCCCGCGGCGGCCTGACCACCAAGATCCACGCCCTGGTCGACGGTAATCAACGCCCGCTGGTCCAGCTCCTTGGGCCGGGCCAGGGCGGGGACTCGCCCATGTTCGAGAACCTGATGGAGGCCCTGAAGGTCGAAAGGGAGGGCCGCGGACGGGCACGCACCCGCCCGGATCGGGCCATGGCCGACAAAGCCTACTCATCCAAAGCGATCCGGGCCTACCTGCGGGAGAGTGGCATCGAGTGCGTCATCGACGGAAAAGGAGGACCAGAAGGCCAACCGACAGCGCAATGGCTCCGCTGGCGGCAGGCCGGTCAGCTACGACAAGGAAGCCTGCAGACGCCGCAACGTCGTCGAGCGCAGCTTCAACGCGCTCAAGCAATGGCGGTCCCTGGCCACCGGTACGGCAAGCTCGCCCTCACCTACCGCTCGGCCGTCGTCCTGCAGTCCGTCGCCATCTGGAGCTCAGCATTAGGAGACACGCCCTAGTACTACAGTCGCGTTAATATGGTTGATCTGCGGCTCTGGTACTGGTGTTCGCGTGCGCGGTGTTGGTGTTTTCGGCGCCAGCGTGAGCGGTGTAGGACGTGGCTGGGGTCCGGGATGCTTGCCCAGGCGAGACGTGTGATGAGGTGGCGGATTTCGGGCAGGGAGAGCGCTACGAGGCTTTCCTGCCCGGTTCCGGTGCCCCTTTTTTGGCCCTGACGGTGGTCAGGAACCCATGGGCGAGCATCGAGAGGGTGATGTGCCGGTACCAGCCGGCGTATTGGCGGACCTGGTAGTGGTCCAGTCCGGCTTCGCCCTTGGCGGTCTGGAAGGTTTCCTCGATGGCCCGGCGGATCCCGGCGATGCGGGCCATCTGGGCCAGGGCGACGCGTTAGGGGTGTGGCAGATGAAACAGGCAATTTCCTCGGGCCTGGCCAGGGAACGCCCGGCGAGCAGCCAGTGCTCCGCACGCCGGTCTTCGGCGCCGTTGATGCGCACCCGCGCCCAGGCGTAGTCCCGCACGCCCTTGGATCCCTCGCCGGCTGACCGGGTGCGCCACGCGGCAGGCGCGAGGTCTGCCACGGCGGCATCGGCGCGCTTTTCGGTGCCGGCAAAGGTCCCGTCCTTGACGATGACGCGCTGGGAGACCGGGACGGCGTGGACGTAGTGGAGCCCGCGTTCCTCCAGAGTGCGGCGCAGCCGGTGGTACTGGCCGTAAACCGCGTCCCCGGCCACCCAGGCCGCCGGGACTCCTGCGTCCAGGGCACGCAGGAGCGTGTCCATGGCCAGCTCCGGCTTGGTCCTGAACTACCGGTCTCTGGGCACCCCGGCCGCGTCGCAGCGTCCGGGGTCCTCGGTCCAGGCCTTGGGCAGATACAGTTCCCGGTCCAGGAAGGTGCGCCCGCGCCCGGTGGCATGGGTGAGGAACACCCCGATCTGGGAGTTCTCCACCCGCCCGGCGGTTCCGGAGTACCGACGGGCGACGCCTGCCGAGCGGGTGCCCTTCTTCAGGAACCCCGTCTCGTCGATCACCAGCACCCCGTCGGGGTCACCGATCCTTTCCACCACGAAGGAGCGCAGGTCATCCCGCAACCCGTCCGGATCCCAGTCCGTGCTTGAGAGCAGACGCTGCATCCGGTCCGGGACCCGATGCCCGGCGCGCTCCGAAAGCGTCCAGGAATTCTTCCGCTCCTCCTCGGAGAGCAGTCCCTTGACATACCCAACAGCGTTCGCCCGAGGCTCCGAACGGGCGAACCTGGCCCCGATCAGCTCCCGATCTCCGCCAGCCCATCGGCCCATTCCCCCACGTCCGCCACGCAAATATCATCGCCCACCGCCTAGGATTAACACGTCCGCGTCCCGGAACACGGTTAAAACTCCAAACGCAGAGAAAATAAACGCGACTGTAGTACTAGGCTCGTTCCATGAGCACAGCAAGCAAGGCCACGGAGCTTCTCCGGCTCCACAATGCGCCCGAAATTCTCCGGCTCGCCAACGTGTGGGACGTCATCAGCACCAAGGTGATTTCGGAGCTGCCCGGCACGAAGGCGCTGGCCACGGCCAGCCATTCGATTGCGGCATCCTACGGCTATGAGGACGGTGAGCACATCCCGGTCGCCACCATGATCGAGGCCGTCGGCCGGATTGCTGCAGCCACCGAACTGCCCGTCACAGCCGACCTTGAGGCCGGCTACGGCAACCCCGGGGAGACGATCCGCAAGGCGATCGGCGTCGGGATAGTCGGTGCCAACATCGAGGACCAGATGCGACCGCTGGCGCAGGCCGTCGCGCAGATGAAGCAGGCCGCCGCCGCAGGCGCCGCCGAAGGCATCGACTTTGTCCTCAACGCCCGCACCGACGCCTTCCTGCGCGGCGCGGACCGCGACCCGCGCGAGGTGCTGGAGGCCGCCATCGAACGCGGCCGCGCCTACCTGGAGGTCGGCGCCACGTGCGTCTTTGTGCCCGGCAAGCTGGACGAGCCCACCGTCAAGGCGCTCGTGGCCGGCATTGGGCGCGGGAAGGTCAGCGTCATCAACGTGCCCGGTTCCCTCACGCCGTCCCGGCTGCAGGAGCTGGGCGTGGCCCGGATTTCCTACGGTCCGTGGATCCAGCGCGTGGCCCTGACCGCCATTGCCGACGCCGCCACCGAGCTCATGAACAACGGCTCCCTGCCGGAAGGCACCCGCCCGCTTAACTGAGCGGGGGTGCGGCACCGGCCGGCCGCGTTTAAGGCTCCGGGAACCATGGCCCTGGGGCTACCTGCCGGTAAAGTCCGGCTTCCGCTTCGCGGTGAAGGCGGCAAAGCCTTCGAGGTAGTCGGCCGTCCTGGACAGCGCGGCCTGCGCCTCGTTTTCCCGCACGACGGCGTCCCACAGTCCCAGCCGCTCGTCTCGGATGCGCGCCACCAGGGCCTTGCTGGCGTTGAATGCCCGGGTGGGGCCGTTGGCCGCCTTCGCTGCCGCGGCACGGGTGAAATCAAGCAGTTCCCCCGCGGGCCTGGCCCGGCTGAACAGCCCGGAGGCCACGGCCTCGGTGCCGCTGATGAGCTCGGCCGTGTAGATCAGGTCAAGGGTGCGGTGCGTGCCGAGCCGTTCGGTGAAGAGCCAGTGGCCGCCGGAATCCAGCGTGGCCCCCAGGTTGGCAAACGGGGAGCCGATCTTGGCGGTCTCCGCCACGTACACCACGTCCGTGGCCACCAGCAGGCCCAGCCCCACGCCCAGGCAGGCACCCTGCGCGGCGGCAAAGGTGGGCGCCGGAAAGGCACCCATCTTCTGCATGAGCGGGACCAGCAGCCCGTCGAGGTAGCCGCTGACGTCGTCGGTGGCGCCGTCCACACCGGCGATGTCGCGGCCGGCACAAAACGCCCGCCCCTCCCCGCGGAGCACCAGGGCCCGGACGGCCCCCGCGGAGGCGGCTTCCGCGGCTTCGCCGTACGCGGCCCCCAGCTCCCCCAGCGCGGTCTCGTTGAGCGCGTTCAGCTTCTGCGGGGCGTTCAGGACAATCTCGGCCACGCCGTCGGCGATGGACAGGTCAATCATGGTGTCTCCTCAGGGGTTGCGGGCCTCGACGGGCACGGCCGGCGGTTTAGCCGTCGTAGTCGACAGTGACCTCGGGGGTCGTGGGGCGGGATTGGCAGGTGAGGACGTAGCCGTTCTCGATTTCGTCGGGCTCAAGGGCGTAGTTCTCATCCATGTCCACCTCGCCGCACACCAGCTTGGCCCGGCAGGTCCCGCACACGCCGCCGGCGCAGGCAAACGGCACGTCGGGGCGCACGCGCAGGGCGGCGTTGAGGATTGACTCGCGGGCGTGGGTGGGGCTGAGGATGTCGGCGGTCAAGCCGTCAAGGGTGAAGGTGATCTTGTAGGTTTCCTCGGACTCGTCCACCTGGACCGGGCGGCCGGCCTGTCCTTCGGGGCGGTCGGGGCGCCCCGTGGTGAACAGCTCGAAGCGGACCCGGTCGCGGTCCACGCCGCGGGCCTCCAGGACGTCGCGGCACAGCTGCACCAGCTCGAAGGGACCGCAGAGGAACCACTCGTCGACGTCGTCGGCGTGGATGGCGGTGCCCAGCAGCGCCTCGAGCTTTTCCGCGTCAAGGCGCCCGCTCATCAGCGGTGCGATGCGCTGTTCGCGGGAGAGCACGTGGTGGAGGGCGAACCGCCGGGGGTACCGGTCCTTCAGGTCCGCCAGCTCCTCCAGGAACATGACGTCCATGGTGGCCTTGTTGGCGTAGACCAGGTCGAAGCGGGTGCCGGGGTTGCCGGCCAGGAGCGACTTGGCCAGGGCCATGACCGGGGTGATGCCGGAGCCGGCGGCAATGGCCACGTAGGTCCCGGCGTCGTGCGCCATGTCTTCCGGGTGGTTCATGCTGTTGAGGACGTTGGAGACGCCCGTGCCGCCGGCGTGCTTGGAGATGAAGGCACCCATGGGGCTCATGACGTCCATGACGGCCCCGGCAGCCAGTTCCTTGTTGGCCCAGGTGGAGAATTCACCGCCGATGTCCCGCTTGATGGCAACCTTGATCTCGGAGCTGCCGTCCTCAAACTGCACCGGCACGGCGCAGATGGAGTAGCTGCGGCGCACCTCACGGTCCACGCCGTCGGCCCCGGGCATCTGCACGCGCAGCGCCACGTATTGGCCGGGCAGGTAATCGTAGTGGCCCGCCAGTTTGGCGGGCACCGCGAAGGTGGCCTCAATGGCGTCCTCCGTGAGCCGGCGGACCTCCTTGACGGTGAGGGCGTGGAACGAGGCCCGGCGCCGGGCCGTGGCGTCTGCGGGAACTGTCATTAGAGCACCTTGAAGTAGTCGAACGGTTCCTTGCAGTCCTGGCAGACGTACAGTGCCTTGCAGGAGGTGGAGCCGAAGCGGGTAAGTTCCTTGGTATTGAGCGAGCTGCACTGCGGGCATTTGACCTGCAGGGCAAGCCGGACGGGGCCGCTGTGGCCGCCGGCGCGGGAATGCCCGCTGGGCGGGGCGATCCCGAATTCCGCGAGCTTGGTGCGCCCTTCGGCACTCATCCAGTCGGTGGTCCAGGCCGGGGAGAGCACCAGGAGCACCTCCGCGGACGGGTACCCTTCCTTCGCGAATTCCGCCTGGACGTCGTCCCGGATGGCCTCCATGGCGGGGCAGCCGGAGTAGGTGGGCGTAATGGTGACCTGGACGGCGGGCTTGCCGGCGGGCCCGCCCGGCCCCCCGGCGTCGTACACCTCAACGCTACGCAGGATGCCCAGGTCGGCGATGGTGAGCACGGGGATCTCGGGGTCGCATACACGTGCGGCGATGTCCCAGGCCTGCTGCCGGGCAGTCCTTTCCCCGGTCTGCATGACGGTCACCAGCTGGCCCCGGGGAATTCGCGGGCCAGCACCTGCATCTCCGCGAGCACAAGGCCCAGGTGCTCGGAGTGGTTTCCGCGCCGTCCGCCGCCCGTGGCCATGGGGTGCCCGGGGACGTCCAGTTCCGCCTCGGCCAAAATGGCGCCGGTGGTCCGGTCAAATTCTTCCTTCAGGCTGGACGGCACGACGCCGGCGTCCCCGATCCTTGCGGTGAGCGCGTCGTCCTCGAAGAGCTCGCCGACAAACGGCCACATGAGGTTGAGGCCGGCCTCCATGCGGCGGCGGGACTCGTCCGTGCCGCCGGCCAGGCGCAGCACCCACTGGGTGCTGTGGTCCAGGTGGTAGTCCACTTCCTTCACGGCCTTGGCGGCGATGGCGGACAGCATCGGATCGCTGGATTTCACCAGTTCGCGGTACAACGGGAACTGGTAGTTCGCCACGATGAACTGCCGGGCAATGGTGGCGGCAAAGTCGCCATTGGGCTGTTCGAAGAGGTGCGCGGAACGGAATTCGCCCTCCCGGCGGAAGTAGGCGAGATCGTCCTCGCTCTTGCCCCAGGCGGCGCCGGCGTACGTCAGGAAGGAACGGGCGTGGCCCAGCTGGTCCAGGGCGATGTTGCCCAGGGCCACATCCTCCTCCAGCTCGGGGGCACGGGAAATCCAGTGCCCCAGGCGCTGGGCCAGGATAAGGGCGTCGTCGCCGAGGCGCAGCGCGTATTCGGCCACGTCTTCGCTTGGCTTCGCCGTGCCCTGTTCGGCGGCGAGTGCAATGTCCTCCGGGCGGAGGGCAAAGCCGGGGGTGATGCGGGTGGCTGAGGCGGAGGAATCGCCCAGGGCCCCCACGTCGTGCGGGTCCGGTGTCACAGGTGCTTCACTCCTTCGCTCTTCGTGTAGTAGGTGGCGTGCCGGTAGTCCTTGCCCTGCGGGGATTCAAAGAAGGAGCCCTTGGAGTCCGGGTCCGAGGCGGCGATGGCGTCGGAGGGGACCACCCAGATGGAGACGCCCTCGTTGCGGCGGGTGTACAGGTCACGGGCGTTGCGCAGCGCCATGGCGGCGTCCGGCGCGTGCAGGGAGCCGGCATGCACGTGGCTCAGGCCGCGGCTGGAGCGCACAAAGACCTCCCACAGGGGCCAGCGGTGCGCGCCTTCGGCGGGGTCCGGCGTCGTGCTTTCGGGTGACGTTGCTTCAGTCATGTCTAGGCTGCTGCTTTCTGTGCGTTCGTGGACTGCTTGGCGGCCTGCTTGGCCGCGTAGGCTGCGGCGGCCTCGCGGACCCAGGCGCCGTCCTCGTGGGCGGAGCGGCGGCGCTCCAGGCGCTGGGCGTTGCAGGGGCCGCGGCCGGCCAGGACTTCCTTGAATTCCGCCCAGTCCAGCGGGCCGTGCTCCCACTTCTTGGTGTCCTCGTTGAAGCGGACCTCCTCATCGGGCAGGGTCAGGCCCAGGACCTTCACCTGCTCGGCGAGCATCCCCACAAAGCGGGAGCGGAGCTCGTCGTTGCTGAAGCGCTTGATGTTCCAGGCCATGGACTGCTTGGAGTTGGGGGAATTGTCGTCCGGCGGGCCGAACATCATCAGGGACGGCGCGTACCAGCGGTTGACGGCATTCTGCGCCATCTCACGCTGCTCCGGGGTGCCGTTGGCCAGTTCCAGCAGGATCTCAAAGCCCTGGCGCTGGTGGAAGGACTCCTCCTTGCACACGCGCACCATGGCCCGTCCGTAGGGGCCGTAGGAGGCGCGGCACAGCGGCACCTGGTTGCAGATAGCGGCGCCGTCCACCATCCAGCCGATGGCGCCCATGTCCGCCCACGTCACGGTGGGGTAGTTGAAGATGGAGGAATAGCGGGCCTTGCCGGCCACCAGGGCGTCCATCATGTCGTCACGCGTGGTGCCCAGCGTCTCCGCCGCGGAGTAAAGGTACAGTCCGTGGCCGGCCTCGTCCTGGACCTTCGCCATCAGGATGGACTTGCGCTTCAGGCTCGGGGCGCGGGTGATCCAGTTGGCCTCCGGCTGCATGCCGATGATCTCCGAGTGCGCGTGCTGGGAAATCTGGCGCACCAGTGAACGGCGGTACGCCTCAGGCATCCAGTCCTTGGGCTCCACGCGGGAATCCTTGGCGATGATCGCATCAAAGTTTTCCTGCCCCGCGATGTCCTCCGGGGACAGAACAACGGCGGGGGCCTGGGCCGTGCCGTTGGAAGCGGGGTTCTGGGGGGCGGGCTGGCCCGCCGGCTGCACGTTCCGTGCCATGGCAACTCCTCGATGTGGTGCCGACATTATTTACCGACCGTTCGTTCAGGATATAATGTGACGGGCACCTCGTCAATCGCAATTTTTGCAGATTGACAGAACAGGGCCCCAGGGTATTACCTAATGAACATTCGGTTAGATAACGTGAGGAGCGACACATGGCGTCCATCGACGCCGGGGCACAGCACCCGATCCTTTTGAATGACTATGCGTCCGAGTGGCTGGGCATCGAGGTGCTGGGGCTCGACGACGGCCACGCCACCATTGAGATGACCCTCCGCCCGGAGATGATGAACGGCTTCGGCATCACCCACGGCGGCATGATTTTCGCCTTCGCCGACACCGCCTTCGCCTTGGCCTGCAACTCCGCCCACGGCCACGACGGCTTTGTCACGGTGGCCTCCGGCGCGGACGTCAACTTCATGGCGCCCACCCGCGCAGGCCAGCGGCTCACCGCCGTCGCCAACCGCCGCCAGCAGCAGGGCCGCAGCGGGCTGTATGACGTCCAGGTCCTGGCCGAGGACGGCGGCACCACCACCGTCGTGGCCGAATTCCGCGGACGCAGCCGGACCATCCCCAGCAAAAACACGAACTGAAAGGTCCGCCCACGATGACCGAAACCACCCAGAAGGACCCTTCCCGGCTCGACGCCGCGGAGCTCATGAGCCGCGACGAACTGGAGGCCCTGCAGCTCGCACGGCTCAAGGACACCGTTGCCTACGCCTACAACCGCGTGCCGCTGTACAAGCGCAAGTTCGACGAAGCCGGCGTCCACCCGCAGGACCTCAAGGAACTTTCCGACCTGGCCCAGTTCCCGTACACCACGAAGGAGGACCTGCGCCAGGAGTACCCCTTCGGCATGTTCGCCGTGCCGCAGAACGAGGTGGTGCGCATCCACGCCAGCTCCGGCACCACTGGCCGGCCCACCGTGGTGGGCTACACCCAGAACGACCTCGACGTGTGGGCCTCGCTCGTGGCCCGCTCCATGCGCGCCTCCGGCGTCCGGCCCGGCATGAAGGTGCACGTGGCCTACGGCTACGGCCTGTTCACCGGCGGACTGGGCGCGCACTACGGTGCGGAGGCCCTGGGCACCACCGTCATCCCCATGTCCGGCGGACAGACGGAAAAGCAGATCCAGCTGATCCAGGACTTCAAGCCCGACGCCATCATGTGCACGCCCACCTACCTGCTGACCATCATGGACGCCATGGTCCACCGCGGCATCGACCCGCGCGCGACCTCGCTGAAGTTTGCCGTGTGCGGCGCCGAGCCGTGGACGGAGGAGATGCGCAAGGAACTGGAACAGGGACTCGGGGTGGACGCCTGCGACATCTACGGACTCTCCGAGGTCATGGGCCCCGGCGTCGCCGGTGAATCAGTGGAGACCAAGGACGGCAACCACATCTGGGAGGACCACTTCCGCCCGGAGATCATCGACCCCTTTGACCACACCACGGTGCTGCCCGACGGGCACAAGGGCGAGCTGGTGTTCACCTCCCTCACCAAGGAGGCGCTGCCGATCATCCGCTACCGGACCAAGGACCTCTCCAGCCTGCTGCCGGGGACGGCCCGCCCGTCCATGCGCCGGATGGCCCGGATCACCGGCCGCAGCGATGACATGATCATCCTGCGCGGGGTGAACATGTTCCCCTCGCAGATCGAGGAGATCGCGCTGCGCATCCCCGCGCTCAGCCCGCACTTCCAGCTGGAACTGACCCGCAGCGGCCGCATGGATGCCATGACCATCCACATCGAACCGCGCGAAAACACCACGCCCGAGGACCGCGCAGCCGCCGCGCTGGCGCTGAAGTCGCAGATCAAGATCCACGTGGGGTCCTCGTGCACCATCGACGTCGTCGAGCCCGGATCGCTGGAACGCTCCAACGGCAAGCTGCGCCGCATCTTCGACAACCGCCCCAAGCCCTGACCGCCGAGGTCCTGCGGCCCCTCCCGGCACATGCCTGTGCGCCGGGAGGGCCGCAGGACCGTGAGAAACTAGGAACCATGCCCCATACCGCCCCCGCCACCCAAGCCGCCTCGTCCAAGCGGGGGCGGCCCGGCTACGACCAGCAGTCGGTGCTGCGGGTTGCCGTGGACGTCTTCAACAAACACGGCTACGAGGCCACGTCAATGGGCATCCTGGCCGAGCACCTGGGCATCTCCAAATCCGCCATCTACCACCATGTCCCGTCCAAGGAGGACCTGCTCCGGCTGGCGCTGGAGGAGGCCCTGGGCGGCCTGGAGGGCGTCCTGACGCTCGACGGCGCCACGACCGGCGCGCCCGACGCCCGCCTTGAGTTTGTGCTCCGGGGGACGATCGGGGTGCTGGTGGCGAGGCTGCCGTTTGTCACGCTGCTGTTGCGCCTGCGCGGGAACACGGAGATGGAGCGCGAGGCCCTGGCCCGGCGCCGCGTGTTCGACCGCACCATCACCGGGCTGGTCTCGGCGGCCCAGCAGGAGGGCTCGCTGCGCACCGACATCGCCCCCGGCACCATCACCCGCCTGCTCTTTGGCACCATCAACTCCATCGTGGAGTGGTACAAGCCCGGCGGGGCGCTCTCCGCCGCCAGGCTGGCCGACGACGTCATCACCATGTCCTTCCAGGGCCTGCACAAGTAACGCCCGTGCGTTGACTGCGCCCCGCGGCAGGCGCACGATTTAGGCATGGCCACCAAAATTTCCGACTCCCTGCGGGCGCTCTCGGGCGAACTCCGCTACGAACCCACCACCAAGCGCATCCGCGCCCTGCTCGGGGACCGGCCCGTGCTCGATTCCCGCAGCGCCGTGGTGCTTTGGGAACCCCGGCGGGTGGTGCCGTGCTACGCGGTGCCGGCCAACGACGTCGTGGGCGTCCTGAGCCCTGCCGCTCCCCCGGCGCACAGCCACGAAGCGCCCGCGGTGCTGCACCCCGGCATCCCCTTTGCCCGGCACAGCACGCCCGGCAAGGCGCTGGACGTCTCCGCCGGAGGGCAGAGCGCGGCAGGGGCGGCGTTTGAGCTCGGGGACCCGGACCTGGCCGGCTACGTGGCGTTCGACCCGAATGCCTTCAGCTGGCTGGAGGAGGACGACGCCGTCCAGTCCCACCCGCGCGACCCCTTCCACCGGGTGGACATCCGCCACAGCGCCCGGCACGTCATGGTCAGCAACGCCGGGCTGGTGCTGGCTGAATCCGCGGCGCCGGTCATGGTGTTTGAAACGGGCCTGGCGGAGCGGGTCTACCTGCCGCCCGCGGACGTCAACTGGGACCAGCTGATTGCCACGGATTCAGTGACGCTGTGCCCCTACAAGGGCGCGGCGGGCTACTGGCGCCTGGCCGGCGGGTCCGGTGAGGACGTGGCCTGGAGCTACCAGGAACCGCTGGCGCCCGCCGCGGAAATCGCCGGCTACGTGAGCTTCTACGACAACCTGGTGCAGGTGAGGGAAGTGTAGGCTCCCCCACCCCAAGTAGGTCGCAGTAGTTGCGATGGCAACCGCTTTCGCGGGGCCCATTCTTGCAACTACTGCGAGCTACTTGTCACTGCGGGGTTATTTGTAGAGGGTGTCTTCCTTCTCCACGAGGGTCAGCACGTCGTAGGTGGCCACGGTCTCGCCGTTCTGGTTGTGCAGGATCGCGTCCCAGCACACCTCGCCGTACTCGTCGGTGACGCGCGGGGTGATCTTCTTGGCCGTCAGGGTCACGCGGATGGAGTCCCCCGCCGCCACCGGGGTGATGAAGCGCAGGTTTTCCAGCCCGTAGTTGGCCAGCACGGGGCCCGGGGCGGGCTCCACGAACAGCCCGGCAGCCCAGGCGACCAGCAGGTAGCCGTGCGCCACAATGCCCGGGAAGAACGGGTTCTTTTCAGCGGCAGCGGCGTTCGTGTGGGCGTAGAAGGTGTCCCCGGTGGAGTTGGCAAACGCCGTGATGTCCTCCAGCGTGACCTGCCGCAGCCCGGAGGCAAACGCGTCGCCAATGTGCAGCTCGGCAAGCGACTTCCGGAAGGGGTGCACCGCCCCTGCCACGCCGCCAAACTCAGCCGAGCCTACTATGACCCGGTCCGCCCCTGTGTGCCACACGCCGGTCACGGCAGTGAGCATGTTGGGCGAGCCCTGGATGGCCGTACGCTGCATGTGGTGCTTGACGGAGCGGATCCCGCCCAGCTCCTCGCCGCCGCCGGCACGGCCGGGCCCGCCGTGGACCAGGTGCGGCACCGGCGAGCCGTGGCCGGTGGAGGTGCGCGCGTCCTCCCGGTTAAGCACCAGGACGCGGCCGTGGTGGGCGGCGATGCCGGTCACCAGCTGACGGGCCACCTCGGGATCGTTGGTGCACACGGTGGCCACGAGGGACCCGGCGCCGAGCGCGGCGAGCCGGACAGCCTCGGACACATCGCCGCCGTCGTGCGTGTCATAGCCAATCACGCTGGTGACCGGGCCGAACGCCTCCAGCCCGTGGACTTCGGGAGCCTCGGCGTCGGCCCAGTTCAGCAGCACCGGGGACATGAACGCGCCATCGGCTACGGCGGCCACGGTCCCGTCGGCGCGCGTCACGGCCGGCGCGTCAAGGCTGCCATAGGCCAGCTCGCCGCCGGCGGCGATCATGGACTCGACGGCGGCCCGGACGTCCGCGAGCTGCTCCAGCGAGGCGAGGGCGCCCATGGTGACGCCGTCGGCGCGGGGGTCCCCCACCACCACCCGCTGGCTGATCCGCGCGCCGATGGCGTCGATGACGGCCTGGCGCAGCTCGTTGGGGACGATGGTGCGGCGGATGGAGGTGCACTTTTGCCCCGCCTTGACCGTCATTTCCGTAACGACCGACTTGATGAAGGCGTCGAACTCCGGCGTGCCGGGGACGGCGTCGGGGCCCAGGATCGCGGCGTTGAGCGAGTCGGTTTCAGCGGTGAATCGGAGCCCGCCACGGGCCACGTTGGGGTGGTTCTTCAGCAGGTTCGCCGTGCTGGCGGAGCCGGTGAAGGAGACCATGTCCCGGTAGTCCAGCCCGTCGAGCAGGGTGCGGGCGGAGCCGGAGACCAGCTGCAGCGAACCGGCGGGCAGGATGCCGGATTCCACGATGGCGCGCACGGCGGCTTCGGCCAGGTAGCCGCTGGGCGTGGCCGGCTTGACGATGGTGGGCACCCCGGCGATGAAGGCGGGCGCAAACTTCTCCAGCATGCCCCAGACGGGGAAGTTGAAGGCGTTGATCTGCACGGCAACGCCGGGGATGCGTGTGTAGATGTGCCCGCCCAGGAACGAGCCGTCCTTGGAGAGCGGCTCGGCCGGGCCGTCCACAATGACGTTGGCGTTGGGCAGTTCGCGCCGGCCTTTGGAGGAGAAGGTGAACAGCACCCCGATCCCGCCGTCAATGTCCACCATCGAGTCGATCTTGGTGGCCCCCGTCCGGGCGGAGACTTCATACAGTTCCTCGCGGCGGCCGTTGAGGTACTGGGCCAGTTCGCGCAGCTTCAGGGCCCGTTCGTGGATGGTGAGCTTGCCAAGCGAGGCCTGTCCCACGGTCCGGCCGTGCCGGACGGCAGCGGCCAGGTCCAGCCCCTCGGCCGACACCCGCGCAAGCACCTCGCCGGTGCTGGCGTCGCGCGCGTCAGTTGACCTGGCGCCGTCGGCCGGGGTCCACCACGCATCCTCGATGTAGCTCGGGACGGTTTCAATTATGGTCTTCATGTCCATTCGTTTCCCTCGATCGTGTGGGCGTCAGGCCCAGTCGAAAAATCCCTTGCCGGTTTTGCGTCCGAGTTCGCCGCGGGCGACCTTTTCGCGCAGGATCGCCGGTGGTGTGAAGCGTTCCCCGAGTGTTTCGGCCAGGTATTCGGCAATGCCCAGGCGCACGTCCAGGCCCACGATGTCCGTGGTGCGCAGCGGTCCGGTGGGGTGTTTGTAGCCGAGGACCATGGCGTTGTCGATATCCTCGGCGCTGGCCACGCCTTCCTCCACCATGCGC
This sequence comes from Arthrobacter sp. STN4, assembly GCF_024539665.1. NCBI lineage: Bacteria > Bacillati > Actinomycetota > Actinomycetes > Micrococcales > Micrococcaceae > Arthrobacter > Arthrobacter sp. STN4. The sequence goes on along the minus strand of NZ_JAKZGX010000019.1, from coordinate 29,566 downwards.
ATGGCCTCGAGTGCGAGCATCACGCCCAGGCGGGAGGAGGCGAAGCCGGGTGCGTCGTTGACGACGACGGCGGTCTTGCCCAGCGCTTCGACCCACCCTTTTGCCGCGGCCACGAGGGCGGGGGCGGTCTGCTTGGCGATGACGACCTCGATGAGGGTGGAGGCCGGGACGGGGTTGAAGAAGTGCAGGCCGATGAAGTTTTCCGGGCGTTGGAGCTCGGCGCCGAGCCCGGACATGGACAGCGAGGAGGTGTTGGAGGCCAGCACGGCGTCCGCGGCCAGGTGCTTCTCCACGGACTGCAGGGAGGAAACCTTCAGCTCCCAGATTTCCGGCACGGCCTCCACGACGAGTTCGCGGCCGGCAAAACCGGCGTAGTCCGTGGACACTTCCAGCCGGGCCAGGTAGTCCCCTGCCGTGCCGGCCAGGCCGCGGTCGATGGACTTGGCGACGGCGCTTTCCACACGGGTGCGGGCGCCGGCGGCGGCGTCGTCGTCGCGTTCAACGACGAGGACATCGCAGCCCTGGGTGAGGAAGGCGTGCGCGATGCCCGCACCCATCCGCCCCCCGCCCAACACGCCCACGGATTGCGGGAGCGTTGGCGAAAAGGCCCCCGGTTGCGCGGGAGCGTCGGCAGAGGGACTCTTCTGGGGTGTGGTGGTCATTTCTTCCTCTTGTCCAGGAACGCCTGCATGCGTTCAAACTTCGCGGGGGATTCAAAGAGTTCGGCCTGCTCGCGGTTGTCAAGGCCGGGATGGGCCTCGCGGGGGGCGTGGAACACGCGCTTGGTGGCCTGGACCGCCAGCGGGTCCTGCAGGGCGATCTTGTCCGCGAGGGCGTGCGCGGCAGCCAGCAGTCCGGCGGACTCCACGAGCTCGGTGATCAGCCCCACGGCCAGGGCGCCCTCGCCGGTGAGGATGCGCCCGGCCAGCAGCATCTGCTTCGCAACGGGCTCGCCGACGAGCTCCTTCAGCCGCCAGGTGGCCCCGGCGGCGGCCATGATGCCCAGGGACGTTTCCGGCTGGCCCATGCGCAGCGCGCGGGTGCCGATCCGGAAGTCCGCGGCGTAGGCCAGTTCCGCCCCGCCGCCGAGCGCGTACCCGTCCAGGGCCGCGATGACGGGCATGGGCAGTTTCGCGATCCGGTCGAACAGGCCGGAGTTGATGCCGGCCAGGGCGTCCTCGCGGCGGCGTTCGCGCAGCTGGGCAATGTCCGCCCCGGAGGCGAAGATGCCCTTCGTCCCGGCGGCCTCATCGCCCGGGATCCCGGACAGGATGAGTATCCCGGGCTTCCTCTCAAGATGGCTGCAGACGGCGTGGAGCTCGTCCACCATCTGCGCGTCGATGGCATTGCGGACCTCGGGCCGGTTGAGCCGGACCGCCACCCGGCCCCCGCCCTGCGTGACCAGCAGCGTGGTGAAGGAGGAAGGATCGAGGCCGGCGCCGGCGCCGTCCGCCAGGGACCCGGGCATCAGATGCGCTCCACGAGCATCGCCGCGCCCTGGCCCACGCCAATGCACATGGTGGCCAGGCCCAGGGAACCGGCGGACGCCTCGCGCTCCATCCGGCCCAGCAGCGTGATGACAATGCGCGAACCCGAGGACCCCAGCGGGTGGCCCAGGGAGATCGCGCCGCCGTCGTTGTTCACGGTCCCGGCATCCAGCCCGAGCTCGCGCATGCAGGCCAGCGACTGGGAGGCAAACGCCTCGTTCAGCTCGACCGCGGCCAGCTGGCTGACGCTTGCACCCTGGCGCCCCAGGACCTTCCGGCTCGCGGCAACCGGGCCCATGCCCATGATTTCCGGGGCCAGGCCGGCAGCGGCACCGTCCACGATCCGGGCCCGCGGGGCCAGCCCGTACCTTTGGATGGCACGTTCGGAGGCCACGATGACCGCCGACGCCCCGTCGTTGAGGGTGGACGCGTTGCCTGCCGTGACCACGCTGCCGCCCTTCACCACCGGGCGCAGGCCCGCCAGCACCTCCGCGGTGGTGCCCGGGCGCGGGCCCTCGTCGGTGTCCACCACGGTATCGCCCTTGCGCCCGTGCACCGTGACCGGGACGATCTCGTCCCTGAAGTGCCCGGCCGCGATCGCCTTGATCGCCCGCTCGTGGGAACGGACGGCGAAGGCGTCACAATCCTCCCGGGACGTGCCGTACACGCGGGCCACTTCCTCGGCGGTCTCGGACATGGAGAACGTCATCTTGCCCTCCCGCGACAGCTCCCCGGACAGGAAGCTGGGGTTGCTGAAGCGCCACCCGATCGAGGTGTCAAAGGCCGCCCCCGGCTTGGCAAACGCCTTCTCCGGCTTCGCCATCACCCACGGCGCCCGGGACATCGACTCAACGCCCCCGGCCACCACCAAATCCGCCGCGCCCGCCTTCACCATGTGCGAGGCCATCGTGATCGCACTCATGCCCGAGGCACACAGCCGGTTGACCGTGATCCCCGGGACCGTGTCCGGGAAACCGGCCAGCAGCCACGCCATGCGCGCCACATTCCGGTTCTCCTCACCCGCACCGTTCGCATTGCCAAAAATGACCTCGTCAACGCCCGCCGGATCAATCCCGGTACGCGCCACAAGGTCCTTGACCGTCAACGCGGCCAGATCGTCCGGACGGACGCTGGACAAGGCGCCGCCATAACGGCCCACGGGCGTGCGTACGCCGTCGACCAGGAATGCCTGCGGTGTTTCTGTGGCCATGAAAGTACCCTCCGAACGTGCTGTGCGGCGCGGCATCGGGCGCCCGCCATGGTTCCGGCCGCCAATTTACCGACCGATCGTTCTATAAATATTCCATGTGATGGGGCGCACGGTCAACCGCGCCTCCCATCTGTGTTGCACGTCTTGGACCAAAACGGCCCGATTTCACTGAATTCCGTCCACTATCTGCAACACAGTCCGGGGAGGCGGGGGTTCGCTGGATACAGTGGGCAGCATGACGACTTCCGATGCTGCAGTCTCCCCGTCCGCGCCCACGCCGCCGGCCGCCCCTCCCGTGGCCAAAAGGGTGCCCGTGGAGCGCACCCACCACGGCGACACGTTCATCGACAATTATGAGTGGCTGCGCGGGAAGGACAACCCGGAGGTCGTGGCGCTCCTGAACGCCGAGCAGGCGTATACGGATGCTGTGACGGCCGGCCAGGAACAGCTGCGCACCGACATTTTCAACGAGATCAAGGAGCGCACCCAGGAAACCGACCTTTCCGTGCCGAGCCGCAAGGACGGGTGGTGGTACTACTCCCGCATGGTGGAGGGCAGCGCCTATTCCATCCAATGCAGGGTGCGCGCGGAGGGCGACGGCAGCCAGGTGGCGGACTGGACTCCCCCGCTGGTTCAACCCGGCGTTGACGTCCCAGGCGAGGAAGTGCTGCTGGACGGCAACGTCGAGGCGGAGGGCAAGCCGTTCTTCTCGCTGGGCGGTGCGGCCGTGACCCGCGACGGCAACCTCTACGCCTATGCGGCCGATTACGCCGGCGACGAGCTGTTCACCGTACGGATCAAGGACCTGCGCACCGGGGAACTCCTGCCGGACACCATTGAGAAGGCCTTTTACGGCCTGGCCTTCTCCCCCGACGGCGGCACGCTGTTCTACATGGTGGCCGACGATTCCTGGCGCCCCTACCAGGTGAAAACCCACGTCCTGGGTACGCCCGTCGCCGGGGATGCGGTGCTGTACCAGGAGGACGACGTCGCCATGTGGACCGGCTTTGGCCTCTCCGCCGACCGCCGCCACCTGGCCGTCAGCATCGGCTGCTCCGAGTTCAGCGAGACCCGGCTGCTGGCCTTTGACGCCCCCGAAAGGGGTCTGCAGACCCTCATCCCGCGCAGCGGGCACATCCTGTACGACGCCGAACCCTTCCTGTGGGAGGGTGTCGAAAGGGTCCTTTTGACCCACGACAGGGACGCCGCCAACTCCATGGTTTCCGTGGTCGATGCCGCGGAGTTTGCCAAGCCGCCGGCCGAACAGCACTGGTCCACGGTCATTGCCCACGACGAATCGGTGCGCATCAACGGCGCCACGGTCACGGCCACCCACATGGTGGTTTCGCTGCGCCGGGACACCATCGAGCGCGTCCAGGCGACCCCGCTGGAAGGCCTGGGCACGCCCGGCCAGGGTGCCGCCGTCGAGCCCGCCTTTGACGAGGAGCTGTACACGGCTTCCATGGGCGGGACCGAGTTTGAGGCACCGGTGATCCGGCTGGTCTACACTTCCGACTTCACGCCGCCGCGCGTCTACGACTACGTGCTGCCGGCGGGGGACACGGGCGGGGAGCTGCTGCTGCGCAAGGAGACCCCGGTGCTGGGCGGCTACCGTCCGCAGGATTACGTGGCGGAGCGCGAGTGGGCCGTGGCCGATGACGGGACCCGGGTGCCGCTGTCCGTGCTGCGCCGCGCGGACCTGCCCCGGGACGGCTCCAATGCCGGGCTGGTGTACGGCTACGGTTCGTACGAGGTCAGCATGGATCCGGGCTTTGGGGTGCCGCGGCTGTCGCTGCTGGACCGCGGCGTGGTGTTCGTCATTGCGCACGTGCGCGGCGGGGGCGAAATGGGCCGGCAGTGGTACGAGGACGGCAAGAAGCTGCACAAGAAGAACACCTTCACCGACTTTGTGGCCGCGACCGACTGGCTGGCGGGGTCCGGCTGGGTGGACCCCGCACGGATCGGCGCCATGGGCGGCTCGGCCGGCGGTCTGCTGATGGGCGCCGTGGCGAACCTGGCGCCGGAAAAGTACGCGGCCATTGTGGCTCAGGTGCCGTTCGTGGACGCCCTGACCACAATCCTGGACCCGGACCTGCCGCTGTCGGCACTGGAGTGGGAGGAGTGGGGCAACCCCATCACCGACCCTGCCGTGTACAGCTACATGAAGTCCTACACACCGTACGAGAACGTGCGGGCCGTGGCGTACCCGGCGATAGCGGCCGTCACGAGCTTCAACGACACCCGCGTGCTGTACGTGGAGCCGGCCAAGTGGGTCCAGGAGCTGCGCGCCGTGTCCACGGGGACGGCACCGATTGTGTTGAAGATCGAGATGGACGGCGGCCACGGCGGGGCGTCCGGCCGGTACGAGGGCTGGAAGACCCGTGCCTGGGACTACGCGTTCCTGGCGGATGCACTCGGGGCCGTCCGGCTGCGGCAGCCCGCGGGTCAGCCGCGCACGAATGCGTAAATGGCCTCGGAGGTCCATTCGCCCTTGAGGTACATGTTGTCCCGCAGCACGCCTTCGCGCCGCATGCCCAGCCGCTCGCAGATGGCGGCGGAGGCGCTGTTGCGGGCATCAAGCCGGGCCTCCACCCGGTGGAACCCCAGCCCGTCAACGGCCAGATCCAGCACGGCCCGTGCCGCCTCCGTGGCGTAGCCGTGCCCCTGGGCTTCGGGGGCCAGGGTCCAGCCGATTTCCCCGACCCGCTCCAGCCCGTCCCCGGTTTCCGTCCGCCCGCCCGGGTTCCACTTCAGCGCGAGTTCCCCGACCAGCCCGGGCCGCCCCGCCCGTTCCACGGCGAAGGTGGCCCAGTCGCCCGGGCCGGAGAAGGGATCGTCCACATACTTGGCGATCCGCGCCATGCACTGCACGTAGCTGCGCGGCCCGCCGTACAGGTAGCGGGCGGTTTCCGGAAGCCGCTGGTAGGCGTAGTACGCGGCCAGGTCGTCCGGGGAAAAGCGGCGCAGCACCAGCCGTTCTGTGGTCAGCGGGTACGGAATTTCAACCATGGCAAAACCATAGGACGTTTCCGGGCCGCAAACCACCTGCCTGCGTGCCGGGGCGCGCGGGGCTCTCGGGCAGGCGGGCAGGCAGCAGGCGGCCCGGCCGGCAGCCCGGCTACCCCTTGACCGCCCCCGATGTCAGCCCGGACACCACGGACTTGCGGAACACCAGGACCAGGACCGCGATGGGGATCACCGCCACCGTGCTCGCCGCAAACAGCGTGCCGTACGGGGTGATGTGGGGTGAACCGAACAAGGCGATGCCCACGGGGATGGTGCGGAAGTCGTTGGAACTGTTGAAGGACAACGCCATCAAAAATTCCGTCCAACAGGCCGTGAAGGTGAACACGCCGGCCGTGAACAGGCCCGGCAGGGCCATGGGCAGGATGATCGACCACAGCGTGCGCAGCGGGTTCGCGCCGTCGATCCTTCCCATCTCCTCCATTTCCCGCGGGATGCCAAGAAAATAGTTCCGCAGGATCCAGATGGCGAACGGCAGGTTGAAGGCCGCATACGGCAGGATCAGCGCCTGGTAGCTGTTGAGCCAGCCCAGCTCGCGCATCAGCAGGTACAGCGGCGCGATCACCGCGATGGCGGGGAAAACCGAGATCATCAGCAGCACCATCAACGTGGTGAACTTGCCTCGCATCGGCAGCCGGCCCAGCGCGTAGCCGGCCAGGGTTCCCAGCGCCAGGACGATGATGGTGGCTGCGACGGCAACCACCACCGAGTTGAGGATGTAGCGGCCGAAGGAGTTGTCGACGAAGGCGTTGGTGTAGCTGCCGCCGCTGATCGGGTTCGGGAACCATTGCGGTGAAGGGGCGGAAACGCCGGCGTCGGTCTTAAAGCTGGTGCTGACCATCCAGTAAATGGGCAGCACCACAAACAGTGCAGTGAGCGCACTGGCGATGGCCAGTCCGATCCGGTGGCCCATGGTGCGTTTGCGCATGGCTAGGATCCCTCCCCTTCGTTGACCTGTGCCCGGAACACCCGCAGGAAGAGGATGCACCCGATGACGACGAGGGCCGCCGTGGTCACGGCGACCGCGGCGCCGGGGCCGAACGACAGGTTGGTGAACATGGCCTGGTAGCCGAGCACGGCCAGCGAGGTGGTCGCGTATCCGGGCCCGCCCTGCGTCAGGACGAACGGCAGGTCAAACAATCCAAAGGCCTGCAGGATGCGGAACAGCACCGCCAGGGCGATGGTGGGGCGCAGCAGTGGCAGCGTGATGCGCCAAAAGGTCTGCCAGCCGTTGGAGCCGTCCACCTCCGCTGCCTCGTACACGTCCCCGGGCAGCATGACCAGCCCGGCCAGGACGATGATGGCCACAAACGGCGTGGTCTTCCAGATGTCGGCCACCATCATGGCGATGACGGCCGAGGCATTGCTGCCCAGGATGACCGGATGGCCCAGGCCCACCGCGCTGAAGATCGCGTCGGCGGCGCCGTAGGTGGGGTCGTAGATGTAATTCCACAGCTGGGCGGAGATGACGGTGATCAGCGACCACGGGATCAGCAACAGGGCCATCATCCACCCGCGCAGGGCCCGCAGGTGCTCCAAAACCAGGGCAATCATGGTCCCGAGCACCACCTCCACGGTGACGGTCACCACCGTGTAGAGGACGGTGAAGCCCAGGGCGTAGCGCCATTTGACGCTGCCGAACACCGTGTGGAAATTGCCCAGGGTGAGGCCGCTGAGCTGGAAGCCGCTGCCGAGCACCTGGACGTTGCTGAAGCTCATGACCAGCGAGAAAACCACCGGGAAGATCGTGACGGCGGCCACCACGAGCAGCGCAGGGGTTGAAAAGTACCAGCCAAGCCGTGCCATCCGCCGCCTGTTGACGTCCTTTTTTCGGACCGTCTCCGGCGGCAGGGTCCTGCGGCTGGTGAGCGATGGGGGCGTCGCCGCCCTGTCAGTGGACATTGTGACTCCTGACGAATTGGGAAACCGGCCATGGCCGGCCGTGGCACCCGGAATGCCGGGCCCGCCGGCGGGGGCTGCCCGCCGGCTGGCCCGGGGTCCGTTTACAGGCCGCCGCCGGACAGGGCGGAATTGATGGCCGAGTCAGCATCCTTCAATGCTGTTGCCGGCGTCTTTGAACCGGCCAGGACGGCACTGACATTGGTGTAGATGGCGGTGCTGACCTGCGGGTAGAACGGGGTCTGGGCAGGCCGCGGGACCAGCTTGGTCTGCGGCACCACGGCCAGGACGGCGTTGCTCTTGATGACGTCCGCGGACGTCCGGACGGCCTGGTTGGTCGGGATCTCGGAGAACTGCGTGGCCAGGATCTTCTGGGCGTCATTGCCTGTCATCCACTTGATGAAGGTCAGGTCCGCCGCAACATTCTGGCTGTGCGGGTTCACATACAGGTTCCAGCCGCCAATGTTCGAATAGCCGGGTGTGGACTCGCCGCCGAAGGTCGGCATGGGGGCCACGCCCACCTTGCCGACCACGGCGGACCCTGCCGCCTGGGACGTGGAATAGCCGTAGTCCCAGTTGCGCAGGAACACCGACTTGCCGGCGGAGAACTCGTTCATCGACTGCAGTTCCTGATAGGTCGATTCGGCCTTCGGGCTCACGCCGCTGGTGACCAGTTCCTGTTCAAACTTCAAGGCCTTCAAGGCTGCGGCACTGTTGACGGCGGAGGAGGTGGAGTCCTTGTTGAGCACGGCACCGCCGGCGTCGGTCAGGAATTCCATGAAGTTGCAGGTGGCTCCCTCGTAGGACGCACCCTGGAAGACGTAGCCGTACTGGGCTTCGCCCTTGGACTGGATCGTCTTTGAATCCGTCATCAGCTCCTCCCACGTGGTGGGCACCTTCATGTTGTTCTTGGCGAGCAGGTCCTTGCGGTAGTACAGGAAGCCCTGGTCCTCGAAGAACGGGGCCCCGTAGACCTGGCCCTTGTAGGTGGCCCCGGCCACCAGCCCGGGGGCGAAGGTGCCAAAGTAGCTGGCAGGCAGGTACTTCGACAGCGGGTCGGCCAGCTGGTGGGCGGCGAATTGTGCCGGCCAAATGACGTCGCCCATGTAGACGTCGGGTCCGGCACCGCCGGAAATCTGCGTGGTCAGTGTGGCGCGGTTGGTGTCGGTGTCGGTGGGGGCGGAAATCAGCTTCACCTTGATGTTCGGGTAGGCCTTTTCAAAGGCCGTGACCAGCACCGTGCGGGGATCGGCGCCGCTGGAGGTGATGGGGCTGGCCCACCAGGTGATGTTTCCCGAATTGGCCGTTCCGGGCGCCGCGACGGTGGCGGCGCTGGAGGATGTGGCGTTGCTGCTGCCCGGCGAGGAACTGCACCCGCCCAGAACCACCGCCGTCATGGCGACGGCGGCCAAAGCCGCGGCCCGCAGTGAGGCCGGCCGCAAGGACCGTCCCGGGTGGCGGTGCACGTGTACGTTGCGCATTAGACTTCTCGATTCACTCTTCTCGACTTGTGCCAGGTCCCGGGCTCGACGACCGGGACCGGTGGCTTGCGCCGCAGCATGCCACGCGCCGCCCCTGGGGGCGGTGTCCTGATTGAGTGCTTCTGCGGCACCTCGGGTGGAGTGATGGTGTGCCGGGCGGCCAATGCCGGGCCCGGCGGCGGGGGCCGGATGCTCCTAGGGGCTGGCGCGTGGGCGGGGCCAGCGGGGTTGGCGGCCGCTTTCGACGTCAGGCCTCACCTGGAATGCTGCACTTCCTTGCATGAATTCCATGTGTTCCAGCCTCGCTCGTGACCGGCCGGCATGCTCGTGTGGGCCACCTTTAACTCTGGAACGCTGCCCAGTCCCTGTCAAGGGGAGGCGTGCCAGTGGCAGGTCCGGTTCGGCATGCGGGCAAGGCGAAATCCGGGCCAAGAACGGGCACACGGAAGCGCCGTTGCTGACTCAACCAGTCCCGGACCCACCGGACCGCCGCTGACTGTCGACTGATTTCAGCAGGCGGGGAGCTCGGCAGCCGGATCCATGGATCGGAGGGCCCGGCGGGATCAGACGTGACCAATGCAGGGTCCTGCGGGATTCCTTGACGGTCCGTGCCTGGTGGGAAGGGCCGGAAGGCATGCGCATGGAACCGGTGTTGTTATACCGCTATGGATTTGCCTACTTTAACTGAGTAGCTCGGTTGTCCGGCGCAGTCGGTTGTGAAGCCGCGGCCTTGAAGCCGGCGGGGAGTTCGAGCAGGTTGCCGGTGTTGCGCCCGGGCCCGTCTAGCTTGTAGACGACGACTTCGTCTCCGCGTCTGAGGCGATCCAGCATCTTGTCCTATTCAGGGCGGTTGGCCGGGGTGCCGTTGTTCCCGTGGACGCGATCGCTGCGTTCACATCACAGCCCTCAAATTCCGGTTCCCCGATCTGCAGGTCGGCATCCGGCCCCGCGGTGCTGGCTGTGGCATATCCATGGAGCGTCAAGTCAACTTCTTCAAAGTCCCATCATAAGGATGGATTGCCCCAAGGATGGGAGTACTGCCGTGGGACACATTGTTGAGCCATTGCATTATCACGACACGCCGATCGAGTCCGGTTATGGCAGGAAGAGCCACTGTGCTTCCAACGAATCCTTGATGGAATAAAGTTTCTGGACCCCACCTTGATTGGTGAGATCGAGTGAGAGTTCCCGCGCCGCGGTCAGCAGCATCGAGTCCGGCGCTTGCGCCGAGATGATGGTGGACACCGGGACGAATTCAGTGATGCCCGTGGAGTACTGAGGCGGTTCAGGGCGAGCGGGACCGCCTCTTGGCCGAGCGCGATGCTTTGCTTGCTGTACGGGACGAAGAACTGCGCGACGCCCTTCGCGTCCCGTGAGTTGGTGGTGCAAGTGCCGATCGTTGGCGTGTTGGCGCTCCGGGGTGGTCCAGTCGCCCAACCGGTCCAGGGCGTTGACCTGGCCATCAGATAGCGTCCCGCCGTGGTGGGCCCGCCTTTGCCGTACGATCCACTTCCCCAGGCGCCGCCCGACCTCGGGGGCTGGGCGCGAGGTCCAGGGGAACCGTCCGTTCGCAGTGAGGAATGCCTCGAGTTCGTCCAGTTCGTTCCGCCATTCAAGGGAGGGGCTTGGGGAATCCGGCTGCTTGCCCTGTGGTCCTGACCAAGGCCGGCGTTCCGTTTCACGGCGGCTCGTAGATAGTGACGGACCGTGTTCACCGGAGCATGGCACAGGGCCGCGGTGCGGGGGACAGAAAGGCCACGGGCGTACGTCATCTCCCATTCCTCGTCCTTGGCCACAGTACCCACCTCCCGTGCACGACACCTTATCCGGTGCCCGTGTGCCGGGCAGGGGGCGGTGGCGATGTTGGGCATGAGCGAGTCTTCACCGATGGCTTGGGCATTTGAGGCTTTGAGCCCCATCCGATCGTGCGGTTCGGCACCACTGATTGTGCGGGCGAGCGCCAGTGGTGGTGTGGCTGGGTGCCACCGACGCTCCCCGTCCTTACGCGCTGGCCAGGGCGGTGTGCTCGCGCATGTTGTAGGTGCCCGTCTCAGCCCAGATCGTGTTGTGGATGATCTGGTCCATGGTCGCGGCCGCGTGAACACATGCCGAGGCGCTGCGCACCGCCAAGGTCGGATCCAGCAGGAGCCCGCCCGGCTACGCCGCTACGGACTGATCATCGTCGACCTATGCGGACCATCCGCATAGGTCGACGATGTCGGCTACATCCCGTCCGAACAGGACGCCGCGAACCTGTTCTTACAGCTCGTCTCCTCTGGCTACGAGCCCTCCTCGCTGATTCTGACCTCGAACCTTCCGTTCGCCCCGGGGGGGACGTCTTGGGGGGAGGCCGGCACCCAAAGCGCGAATTTGCCAACTGACAACGATCCGGCCATGGGCCTGGGCCCGGGCTCGTAGCCACTAGGTAGTTCCGGCGTTAGTGGGAGAAGTTTGTTGAGATTTCGGCGAGGGTGCGCCCCTTCGTCTCAGGCGCGAGCCATTGCGAGAGGACTGCGCCGAGTAATGCGACGGCGGCGGCTACGACCATGCTTGGGCCCAGGCCGATGTTGTTGATCGCCCATGGCAGGGCGAAGGTGCCAAGCGCGGCTCCGATGCGGCTGAAGGACGCGGCGAAGCCCATGCCGATGCCGCGCAGGTGGCCGGGGAATACCTCGGCCGGATAGACCTGGGTCAGCGTGGTGTAGCTGGCGTTGAAGAAGGAGAAGGCGAGAAACAGGACGAGCACGATGATCGCTGGTGCGTTCGCCCAGACTCCAATGATCAGCAGGATGCCTGCGCAGAGCCACTGCCCGGGCACGGTGAGGATTCGGCGGCCGAGCTTGTCAATTAGAAGTACGGTGGTGACAACACCCGCGGTCGCCAGTGCGGACAGGCCGACTCCACCGGTCCAGCCGCCGAAGCCGAATTGCTTGAGCACGTCGTCGGCGAAGGTCGCGATCGCGAAGTATGGAGTGACCGCGCAGAACCAAAAGCCTGAGGTGAAGAGGGTGGTGCGCCAGTGCTGCCTAGAGAACAGCATTGCGACGGAGGCGCCCTTGATTTTGGTCCTATTCTGCGCGGCTTGGGCCTCCTGGATCATCCTCAGATCCATCTCTTCGGTGATGCTGCTGTGCATCTGGGGCGATTCGACATGGCTGCGTGCGATCGCGAGTGCTTCCGTGTGCCGTCCCTTCGTAATGAGCCAGCTCGGCGATTCGGGGAGGCCCAAGCGGGCGACGAACAGGACGAATGCGAGTATCGTGCTCGTGCCGATTATGAGGCGCCACGGGGCGCCGGCGTCGTGCAGGAGCGTGCCGATGATGAATGCCATCATGAAACCGACGTACCAGGCGATCAGAGTCAGCCCGAGCAATCGCCCGCGGAGCTTTGGAGGGGAGAACTCTGATAGCAATGGCCCACCGATTGAGTACTCGCCGCCGATCGCGATGCCCATGATGAACCGGATGATGGCCAGCTGGATCACGGCCCCGTCTCCGGAAGTTACGAAGAACTGGGCCCCTGAGGCGACCAGGAACAAGCCCATGTCCACCAGGAACATGGGCTTGCGTCCGAACTTGTCAGTAGCCCAGCCAGCCAGCGGGGAGCCGACGAAGATACCAACCAGCGGGCCTGCAGCGATCATGCCCAGGGACAATGCGTCGAGATGGAGCTCTGACCCCATGAGTCCGGTGACGGGGCCGATAATCCCGAGGATGTAACCGTCGAGGAACATCCCACCGATGAAGACAGCGACAAGCCGCACCATGAAGCGGCGTTTGAACTTGGAGCTGGTTTCTTTTGATATGTTGGAACTGGTTTCTTTTGACATGGAGGTGTCGACGGAGGCCGTCGTCCTGGGCGGATCGATCATTGTGATTTGTTCCCTTCTGGATTCAGCGGAGACACTGAAGGCTGCTTTAGGGTTCTTTATACTTCTGGGTTCTGCGTGGGGGGAAGCTGCTGCCAAGCTGTTCTCGGCGGGCAACCCCTGAGGCGTAGAGGGTCTTGAGTCATTGCTTGTAGCCATGAGCGAATCCTTTGCTCGGCGAATCATGAGCTTCACGGTGATGCTGGTTGCATCAGACTGTCCGTGAGGTAGTTGTCGTCAGTTTTCGTGAAGTGAGTTGGGCTAATTGATACAGACAACGCATATACCGCTACCGGGCAACGAAGGCGTTCAGGCCGGCTGTGGCGATGGATGGTGGGTGGTGGCCGGCAACTTGTCCTACATGCCCTCGTGCCGTGAAACCGATCCCTGTTGCTGTCCGGCGAAGAGCAGCTGGAAGCGGTTAGGCATCGATAACCATGTCGGTGCGCGCGGTGGAGCAGCAGGGCAGGAACTTTCCAGCATCGATCTCACGTTTCCGGATGCCGCCCTGGTGGTTCATTTCGACCTCCCCGGACAGCTTGACAGTCTTGCAGGAGCCGCACATGCCTTCCTTGCAGTTCGCGCCGATTCTGACGCCCGCACGCTGGGCCACCCCGAGGATGTGCTCGGTGGGGTCGATCCGCACGTTGATGCCGGTACGCATGAAGGACAGCGTGAGGCTTCCGGTTCCGACCGTGTCGAAGCTCGAGGCATCAGGGTTCCCGGCCTCCGGCCCCACGTCCGGACTGCTGTCGGGACGTGGCGCCTCCGGGTCGACCGTTACCAGTGGCAGCCCCGTGGCCTCCAGGGGTCCCTCCGCGTCGAAGCCTGGCTCGTAAAGCCCGAACGCCGTCGGTTGGCCTTCATAGTAGTCCTCGGCGGAATCGGCGATCTCCTCGGCGATTTCCACTGCAATGTCCGCTGCAAGAGAGACCTCCGCCTGGTATTCAAGGAGCGTCTGGCGGTCTCCCGAGAAGAATTCCATGTAGATGGAGGTGTCGTCGACTCCGACATTCTTGAGGAGCTCAGTGGCGGTGTTCAGGTAACCCTCGGGGCCGCAGGCATAGACCTGGCGGCCGTTGGCATCGGGGGCAACCTCGTCGAGCATGGCCGCCGTCACCCTTCCGGTGAGCCCTTCCCACCCCTCGGGTATGCTGCGGTCACCCAGTGAGTAAAAAACCTTGACGCGCGAGTCAACTGAGGCGATGTAAGCCAACTCCTGGTGAAAGGCGAAGCCTCCGGCCGCCGCTCCGTGGTAGAGCACCACAACGTCGGCCTGTCCGGGCAGGGAGTGGATGGTCCGCACCATGGACATGATGGGAGTGATGCCTGCGCCGGCGGCCAGCAGGAGGTACCGTGCCCGCCGGTCTGCGTCAGGGAGGTGGAATGCCCCCACCGGTCCGAGCATCTCGAGGACGGTGCCGGGTGTGACGTTCTCGTGCACCCACGGCGAGACGAGTCCTGTGGGATCGCATTTGACTGTGATGTTGAAGGTCCACGGCTGCGTGGGTGAACTGGACAGCGAGTAGCTGCGGTCCACCGGATCCTGGTCCCCGCCGTTGACGGGAAAGGCGACGTTCACGTATTGGCCCGGACGGAACGCCAGGGGCGCACCGTCGCAGCGGCGGAACACGAAGGTCATCATGCCGCCCGCCTCGGGAACGGTCTCGACACATTCGGCCATGAACTCCTGCGGATGCCAGGGACCCAAGGCGCGGGCAGCCCGGGCGGGTGCCTCGGTGCTGCCCATCACCCTGTTCCATGGCATCTCGAGACCGCGAATACGCTGTGGTTCCTGGGTTGCTGTGTCGGTGAGGAGTTCGATCATGCCAAGTGCTCCTGCACGCGCTGGACGTACCAGTTGATGAAGGCCTCCACCTGGTATTCGCTCTTCATGTACGGGCCGGGCTCGTAGGCGGGGCTGCCGGCGCCATTCTGGCACAGCTCCACGAAAGCCTTGTCCTGCAGGTTTGTCTGCTTCCAGGTGTAGGTGAGCTTGTCCAGGTCGTAGTCGACGCCTTCCTCGGCGTCGTCAGCCACCAGCCAGGTGGTGCGTACCAGTGTCTGGTGTTCGTTGATGGGGAAAACGCCGAACGTGACGACGTGGTCCCCGAGGAAATGAAACCAGCTGTTGGGCTGCAGGTGCATCGAGCAGCGGCCTAGGCGGAAGTCACGCAAGTCGCCGAGGAGCTTCTTGGAGAGCCGGCGCCCATCGGGCGAGAACGATTCGCCCTCTCCGTCCAGCGATTCCCGGGAGATGCGGATCCCCGCGATCCGCGTGTCAAGCTCCTCGATGACCTCATAGGGAAGGCCATAGCGGCGGCACCGCTCCTCGAGCGAGGACTGCGCTTCCTTGTTGCGGTCCCAGACCTCTTCAAGGTGGGCCGGGACCAGTCCCTCGGTCAGGCCCCAGGTGGGGAAGAGCGAGCAGGCGAGTTCGGGGTGCCCATCGCAGTGGTAGCACTCACGGTTGTTTTCCATGACGAGCTTCCAGTTGCCCTCCTCGATGATGTTCTGCTGGTAGGCGATCTTTGTCTTGGACAGGTCGTGGGGTGCGAGGTAGGGCTCAAAGATCTTGGAGGTATCGTCGAAGTCTGCGGGCGGTTCGTCTGCGATGCAGACGAAAATGAGTCCGGCAATCTCACGGCTGTGGGCGCGCTTGAGGGCGAAGCAGTTCTTGTCGAACTTGGCTTCACCGGGAGCGGAGGCATGGATCAGGTTGCCTTCGGGAGAGTACGTCCAGGAGTGGTAACCGCATACCAGGTTTCCGGTGGAACCGGCGGCTTCGGTCAGGACGCGTGCACCGCGGTGGCGGCAGACGTTGTGCAGGACGTTGACGTCCCCATCGTCGGTGCGCAGCACGATCAGGGAGTAGTGGCCGTAGTCGAGCGTGATGTAGTCGCCCGGCTCCGGAAGCTCGGCAACGCTGCCGGCAAAGATCCAGTGCTGGCCAAAAATGGCTTCCATGTCGAGCTTGAATATGGTCGGGTCAGTGTAGAAGGGGGCGTCGAGGGAGTAGCCCGTGCGCCGCAAAGCGAACAACTCGGTAATTTCTGCCAGCTGCTCGGCAGGCAACGACGAAGCGAGTTTTCCGCGTGAATTGAGGGGCACGTTCACTGAAGCAGTCATGGGTTTCCTCCGGGAGGGCTGGGGAAGTGTGCGATTCGGGGATACCACCGAGTGGTAGGTGCAACCGGCATTGTCGCATTTGTTGTAACCGTTAGATTAGTCACACCAGTCCTGCAATAAAAGCGCAAGATTTGATGCAGAATAGTGCACAATGGATGCATGATCGATTCAAGGCTGACAACACTCCGGGTATTTGCCCAGTGCGGCACCGTGGGCGCGACCGCTGAACTCACGGGTTATTCTCCCTCCGCCGTCTCGGCGCAGTTGCGCGAGCTCCAGCGCGTACTTGGAATGCATCTACTGACGAAGGACGGCCGTGGTGTGCGGCTGACCGCCACCGGCCGTTTTCTCGTCGCGGGCTCGGACACCCTCATTGCGGAATGGGAGAGCCTGCGCGCCGCGGCCATGGAGGCCGGCAGCCAGGTGCCGTCCCGTTTTGGCCTCGGCGGATTCTCCACGGCGGCCGCCCAGTTGCTCGCCCCATTGGCCGCCACCCTGCGCTCAACACGCCCCCTTCTGGAAGTGCAGGTACTCGAGGCCGACCCGACCCGCTGCTTCAACTTGTTGGTTGCCGAGCGGATCGACCTCGCGGTCATCGTCGCCATGGAATCCGACAACCATCCTGAAGACGACCCGCGCTTCGAACAGACAGTCCTGCTCGACGATCCCCTGGACGTGATTATTCCCTCCAACCATCCGCTGGCATCACGAGAAACAGCAACGCTCGAAGAGCTGGTGTCAGAACCCTGGATCACCGAGACCGCCGGCTCCACCTACCACTCCCTGTTCACCGCAGCGTTCACGGCAGTAGGGGTGACACCGCGCATCGCCCATGAGGCGATTGAATGGGAAACCCAGATCGCCTTCGTGGGTGCGGGGCTGGGCGTCGGTCTGCTGCCGCGGCTGGCGCCCCTGCGCAATGCCGAAAACGTGGTTCGACTGCGCATCACCGGTAAGACGAAACCCGCGCGTCGCATTGTCGCCGCGGTGCGCAGGGGCAGCATCGCTTCGCCCCTGATCCAGGAGTCGCTCAACATCCTGCAGGTCAGAGCCAATCGGATCCTCGCCGCCCGACCTGAAGACGACCGCTGACAACGCATGGCCGCGTTTCGTGGCCGACGGGCCACAGGTCCAGAAGGTGGCGACACGTCCGCGCGGCCTGCCTTCTGCGCCGGACCAGAGAGTCCGCGGCCCCGGGACGAGCCAGAGTGCGCCCACAACCGACCCACGAAAGGGCCGTTTGCGGGCTGTAACCACTCCCGAACCACTCCGGGTGTCTTGACGAGGGTTAGTGCTGCCGGCTTTACGCCACCCCTGGCCCATTGTTGGGACTGGTTGACCTGGGCAGGGCCGCCGGAAACCGCAACAAGACCGGCACCTCGGCCAACCGCCGACCGGACCACGCCTTCCTGCACAACGGCGTCGATGCCCATTCTCGGGTCGTTTACGCCGAGATCCTGGCCGATGGGAAGAAGTAAACCGTAGCTGGGTTCTGCCAGCCCACCAACGCCGGTTTCCAAGAATGGAATCACCGTTAGACGGGTATTGGCCGATAACAAATCCTGCTACCGCTCCCGCGCCTCCAATGAAGCGCCAGGCCCGGACAGCAAGCACAACGTAACCGCCCTTACAGACCCGGCACCAACGGCAAAGTGGAACGATACAGCCGCACCATGCTCGATGAATGGTCCAACGCCAAGCCCTATGCATCAGAGGCCGAGCGAGTTGACGCCTTCGCCGACTGGCCGATCACTACAGTCATCATCGAGGCCACACCTCACTCAAAGGTCCGCCACCGGCCGGCTGCGGCACTAACCTCTCCGGTAAATCCACCTGGCTAAGTCTGGATGAGGCCGCGGCCACGGCGTCGTCCCACTTGACGGCCGCCGTCGCCCGGTTCACGGATAGGGGTCCTCAGGCAGTTCGGGGAGGACAAAGTCACAGCCGGGCATATTTCTCCTCACGGTTCACGTTGGGCTGTCGGGCCAACCGTTCGCGTCCGGCGTAGACATTCAAACTGTGTCCCCGGCTAAATCCCACCAACGTCAATCCGGTCTCGGCAGCGAGGTCGGCGGCCAGGCTCGAAGGCGCGCTCACGGCAGACAAGACAGGAATTCCGGCAAGGGCAGCCTTTTGGACAAGCTCGAAGGAAGCCCTTCCCGAGACTTGGAGTACGGTCCCTTCCAACGGCAACAGGTTCTGGCGCAGGGCCCACCCCACCACCTTGTCCACGGCATTGTGGCGTCCAACATCTTCGCGAAGACAAAGCAGCTCCGGCCTAGGGCCGTCCACCTTGAATAGGCCGGCGGCATGGACGCCGCCGGTTTGGTCGAACACCGTTTGGGCTTCTCGAAGGAGTTGAGGCAGTTCTGCGAGGACATCCACAGGGACTCGCAATGCGTCCTGGGAAGGATCAAAATGGAGGGTCTTACGGACGGCATCAATCGAATCGGTCCCGCAGATGCCACATGAGCTTGAAGTGTAGACATGCCGCATGGTGCCGGGCATGGCCACATCGGACCGCAGTTGGGCGTCAATGACGTTGAACGTCTGTGTGGCTCGGGTATCTCCGGCACAGAAGCGCAGAGAGACCAGCTCGGATGGTGAACGTATGACGCCTTCAGAGACCAGGAACCCGGCTACCAGGTCAAAATCGTCCCCGGGTGTCCTCATGGTGACCGCGAAGGAGCGGCCGCCGACACGGATTTCCAGGGGCTCCTCAGAGGCCAGTACGTCTTCTTTGAACCGCACTGGGTGTTCGGTTCCGGAACCGTCCAGTTGGAAGCGGTGGATCTTCCGGCGCTGGGTCATGCGTGCCATGATGTGCTTCGTGCTCGGGTGTTTGCGGCAACGACGGTCTCTTTTGGCGTCGCCCAAGGGAGGTGGAGCACAGGAACCTGCCTGCCGGCCCGGGCACCTCCAGGGGGGACGGCAATGATGCCATCGGCCCAGGCCAGGCCGCGCATCATGCCGGGGCCTGTATGCGACACAGGGAATGCCAGGCCATGGATTATTCTGCAGGGAATGAGACGCGTACGGTCCCGGTCCGGGTCGACGTCCGCACCTGAAATCGCCTGTCCAACGGCTCTTAGGGGCCTGCCTCCGAGGGCAGCCAGTAACGGTTCTACCAGCGTGGTGAGAGCCATCATGGCAGCCAGTGGATTTCCAGGAAGTCCGACGACGAACCGACCTTTCGGGAGTTCCGCCAGAACAGCGGGATGGCCTGGGCGCATGGCGATGCCGTCGAGCAGCAGTCGCCCACCAAGCGCGGCCACGACGCGACGGAGGTGGTCGGTGCCGGATGGGCCGGTTCCTCCTGTCGTTATGATGACGTCCGGTTGTTCCCCGGGGAGTGCCTCGGGTTTTCCCAGGGCCGATAGCCATTCGTCGTAGGAATCCCCGATTCGGTGGGGATTTTCAGGAATGCCCCCCAGTAGTGAAATGACGGTGCCCAGTTGGGGACCGAACGTGTCCCGGACCTGTCCGGGGGCAGGAATGCCGGCCGACACGACTTCCGTGCCGGTCAGTACGATTGCTACTAGTGGTTTGGCATCGATCTGGAGTTCGTCGTGGCCGGCCGCAGCGGCGAGAGCAATGTGAGCGGGGTTTAGAATGGTGCCGGCCGGGATTAGCACTTCGCCCGCCGCCGCTTCTTCACCGGCATGGCGTATGTGCTGACTCACTCGAGGTTCCCCGTGTTGTGCCCGGTCGCTAAGGGCCAGCAGGAGCTTTCCACCAGCGTCCTGCGTGAGCCGGCCACTTTCTTTGCGGAGTATTGAAGTTGCGCCGGGAGGTACCAATCCACCGGTGGCAATCGTGTTGGCGTGGCCCGGTAACAGGGTGTGTCGCTGCTCGGAAAGGGTCCAGGGACCGCTGCCATTGATGGCCCAGCCGTCCATTGCGGAGGAAGAGTAATGGGGGAGGTTCTGTTGTGCCGTGACGTCCCAGGTCAGTGTGCGGCCTGATGCCAATGCCAGAGGGACACTCACGGGCGGGAGCGGGGCGGCTACGTCAAAGGCAAGCTGACGGGCTTCGGACCAGCCGGTTCCCGGTGGTCCAGAACCGTGCCAGGTAGGGGACGACTTTGTGCCGCGACCTCCGGTGGCAGTATCACGGGCGAGCATCGTGGGCTCCTTTCTGGCTGTCTTGAGGTGTTGAAGGTTGCGGTCCGGTGCCTCGTCCAGTGGTATCGCCTTGGCGTTCACTGCCCTGGCGATCTGGACCTTGTCATGCAGGATGGCCATCATCAGTTGGCGGTTGTCCTCCACGACCGAGCACTGGCCGGTGGTGAAGTACAGGAACTTTGCCCAGGACTGGGTGCGTGTCCAGGGATTTCTTATCGCCCGAGTATCAGGCTGAGCGCCTCGGCCCGGGCCGCTGGCAGACAGAGCTCCCCGCGGACGGCTGAAGTAATGGTCTTGGCCCCGGGCTTGCGGACGCCCCGCATCGACATGCAGAGATGCTCGCACTCGACTACCACAATGGCCCCCAGGGGCCGCAGCGAACTGACCAGCGCTTCTACGACCTGGGTCGTCAGTCTTTCCTGGACCTGGGGCCTGCGTGCAAAGATGTCAACGAGCCGGGCCAGCTTGCTCAGTCCCGTGACGAGACCGTCAGCCGATGGAATGTAACCAACGTGGGCTACGCCGTGGAACGGCACCAGGTGGTGCTCGCAAGTGGAATGGAAGGGGATGTCCTTGACGATGACCATTTCTCCGTGCCCAAGGTCAAAGGTCTTATCCAGCACGGCCAGGGGGTCCTCATGAAGCCCGCCAAATATCTCCGCAGCCGCCCGGGCTACCCGCGCGGGCGTATCCACGAGCCCTGGCCTGTCCGGGTCCTCGCCAATCGCAAATAGATATTCGCGGACGGCCTGCTCAACCCGCGGCCCGTCCACACCTTTGGACGCTGTTGCCATCGTCATGTTGGCGCTCACGCTTCGGCCCGTTCCAGCCGCACGATGACGGACTTGGACGTCGGTGTACCACTGGTGTCAGCTACGGAATCGAGCGGCACGAGCACGTTGGTCTCCGGGTAATATGCTGCCGCACAGCCCTTCGGTGTCGAATACGAAACGATCCGGAAGTTCTCTGCCCGCCGCTCTGTCCCGCGGAACTCGGAAATCAAATGAACCATGTCACCGTCCCTAAAACCCAGCTCAGTGATGTCAGCCTCGTTGACAAGAACCACCCGACGCCCGCCGTGGATACCGCGGTATCGGTCATCCTTGCCATAGATGGTGGTGTTGTACTGGTCATGTGAACGCAGGGTCTGAAGGACCAGCCGCCCCTCAGGTACTTTGATGAATTCCAGCTCATTGCCGGTGAAGTGGGCCTTGCCCGACGCGGTCCCGAACTCTCTGGCGTCCCGCGGAGGGTGGGGGAGGACAAAGCCGCCAGGGTGCTCGATCCGCTCCTCGAAATCTTCGAAGCCGTCGATGACGGCCTCGATGTGCTTCCGGATCAATGAGTAGTCGTCTTTCATCGAGAGCCAGTCAGCTTTAGGCGTGTTGGGCAGCGGTAGATTGTCAGTGTCGGTAAAGAGCTTATGGGCGAGGTTGCACACTATGGCGACCTCTGAGTGGAGGTGCTCGCTGGCCGGCTTGAGGCGTCCGCGGGACGCATGGACGGCGCTCATCGAGTCTTCCACCGTCACCCTCTGGTCACCGGTGCGCTGCGCGTCCTTTTCGGTCCGACCCAGCGTCGGGAGGATCAGCGCGCGTCGGCCCGTGGACACGTGGGAATGGTTCAGCTTCGTGGAGATCTGTACCGTCAGCTCTGTGTTGGCCAATGCCCGTTCCGTGACCTCGGAATCCGGGGCCGCCCGGACAAAGTTTCCACCCATTCCAATGAAGACGCGGACCTTGCCGTCCCGCATGGCACGAATCGCCGCAACCGTGTCGTAGCCGTGCTTGCGGGGGGAAAGGAACTTGAACTCCTGGTCCAGCCTGTCGTGGAAATTCTCCGGCATCTTTTCGAAGATGCCCATGGTGCGGTCGCCCTGGACGTTCGAGTGGCCGCGAACCGGGCATACTCCTGCTCCGGGCTTACCGATGTTGCCTTGGAGAAGCAGCACGTTGACGACGTCCCGGAGCGTGGGAACTGAGTGTTTGTGCTGGGTTAGGCCCATGGCCCAGCAGACGACGGTGGATTTGGAGGCCAGCAGGCGTTCGCCCGTGGCTTTGACCTGCTCCAAGCTCAAGCCCGTGGCTTCGACTATTTCACTCCACTCGACTTTTTCGAGGTGCCGCAGGTATTCATTGATGCCCACGGTGTGGTTATTGATAAATTCGTGGTCCAGGACCGTAGTCAGTCCTGGGGTCTTCCTCCCCTGCGCCTCCGCCTCGAGGAGGTATTTGCCAAGCCCCTGGAAGAGGGCCTGATCCCCGCCGGCCCGGATCTGCAGGAAGTCGTCGGTCAGTTGCGTGCCCACGAGCGTTCCGGAGACCGTCTGGGGGTTCTCGAACCGGAGGAGCCCGGCCTCGGGAAGTGGGTTGACGGAGATGATGACGGCGCCGTTCTTCTTGGCTTTTTCCAAGGCGCTGAGCATGCGCGGGTGATTGGTACCTGGGTTCTGCCCGGCAACGAAGATCAGCGAGGCTGTTTCCAGATCGGCGAGGCTGACCGAGCCCTTGCCGATCCCGATGGTTTCGACGAGGGCTGAACCCGTGGATTCGTGGCACATGTTGGAACAATCGGGGAGATTATTCGTGCCCAGTCCCCGAACGAGGAGCTGGTAGAGGAAAGCGGCTTCATTCGAGGTCCGCCCGGAAGTATAAAAAACTGCCTGACCGGGATGGTCCATGTCTTTCATCTCCTGGGCGATCAGCTCATATGCTGCGTCCCACTCGATGGGTGTGTAGTGCGTGGCTCCTTCGGCTAAAAGCATCGGGTGGGTTAGCCGGCCCTGCTGACCCAGCCAATAGTCGTCCCGCGTTTTCAGGTCCTCGATAGGGTGTTTGGCGAAGAACTCGGGGGTGACGCGGCGGCGGGTGCCCTCCTCGGCCACTGCCTTCGCGCCATTTTCGCAGAACTCGGCTGCGTTGCGCTTTTCGTGTTCGGGCCACGCGCAGCCCATACAGTCGAATCCGTCGACCTGGTTCACGGCCAGCAGCGTTTGGACACTGCGCAGCGGACCCATCTGCTCGAGGGAGATCTTCAGCGAGTTCACCACCGCGGGGATTCCGACGGCCTTGGTCTTGGGTTTGGTGACGGTCAGCTTTGACTCGTCGATGTTATGCAACGGGGCTTTTGAAGGCATGTGGTTGTTCCTTCAGATCTGGGCGGGAAGCAGGGAGCTGGCAGGGGTGCTTGGTGGCAGTGTGGTGGTCTCCTGCAGCCTCGGCAGGCTGCGCGCCGGCGCGGCCACAAATCCCCGCCCTTCAGGCGCCTCGGCGCCTTCGACGGATACGACAACGGGTTCCGGGGGGTGGCAGATGGGCCCGCGGCGGGTCATCCGGCGGTTCCCGGGATCAAGACACGCGACTGTTCCCGCGCGGCCTCGGTTGTATGTAGAAGAAGCAGGGATGTGGTGACGGAGCCCACGCCGCCCGGGACGGGAGTCAGCGCCGCGGCGGTGCCCCGTACGCTGGTCTCGTCGACATCCCCTACGAGGGATCCGTCAGGTAGGACGTTGGTGCCGACGTCTATCACCACGGCCCCGGACGAGACATGGCCGCCGTTCAGCAGACCGGTGCGTCCGGCTGCGACGACCACGACGTCGGCGGTCTTGGTGTATTTCTCCAGCGGTCCTGATCTGGAGTGGCAGACGGTGACCGCGGCGTCGCGTTCCAGCAGCAGCAGTGAGAGCGGTTTTCCGACAACGGCGGAACGACCAATCACGACGACATTCCGGCCTGCCAGCGGAATGTCGAAGTGGTCCAGAATCTCGATGACGGCCCGTGCCGTGGCAGGTGCAAACGAGGGCTGGCCAACGGCCAGGCGGCCAAGGCTTAAGGGGTTCGCGCCATCGATGTCCTTCTCCGGGGCAATGTGCCCGACCAACCCATCTGTATCGACGCCAGGAGGCAGTGGCGCCTGGAGGATGATCCCGTTAACGGATGGGTCCCCGCTGAGGTCTTGCAGGACGGAGGCCAGGGCCTGTCCGGTGGCATCGGGGCCAAGGTCCACGATCCGGCAACCAATGCCGACGCTTTCGGCAGCTCGTTCGATGGACCGCACATACCAGTGTGTGGAGCCGTCGTCGGTGGCCACAACCACTGCGAGTGTGGGGCGCAGTCCGGCGGCTTCGAGCTCCCGGACCTCATGGAGGGCCTTCTGTTTTATGGTCTTTGCCAGTTGTTTTCCGGAGAGGAGTACGGCACTCAACCGAGAATCCTTTCACGCACGCGCCCCACGAGGGAGTCTGCTGCCAGAATGACCTTCTCGTCAAGGCCGTCGGTTTGGTCAGTCAACCGCGAGCGGGCCGAAGCGTCTTTGATGGCTACTACGTTAATGTCGACGTTCACCCGGGCGGTACTTGCTGCTGCGCGGGCTGCGTCGGCGGCGGCAGCGACGTCGCTGATCACGTTGGCATTCGCGACCTCGAAAAGTTCCGTGGCAAGTTCCACGATTGCGCCGGCAACCCTGATGAGCTGTGCGGGGGTTTGGGCGGCCAGGAAGAGCGCGTCCTGGATGGCTGCCGTCCGTGCGGCCTTAAGGCCTTCGGTCCCGGACGGAAGCTTGTACGAGTCGATGACGCCTTGGAACGCATGTTGGTCGGCGTCCGCGAGGCGAAGGGCCTCGACGACCAGTTCGTCTGCGGCGCTGATGATCCTTTGGATGAGTCCGGCGTGCTGCTCGTATTTGGTGCCGGTGGTGTATCTGGCCACCATGGCGACGAGCGCTGCCCCCTGGGCGGCGTGGAGGGCGGCGGCGGCGCCGCCGCCTGGCGTGGGTTCCCGCGAGGCAAGCCTGGCGAGGTATTCATTGATTGTTTCTGAGCTGATCATATGTCTTCCTGGGCTGAAGCTTGAGTCGACTGGGCTGGGTTTGAGACGTGATGGAAGGGCAGCGGCCCGGACTCTGCTTGCGAGGTGAAGAGTCCGGGCCGCGTGCTCTTGAATGGTCCGGCGCTGTTAGCCGCGGAGCCGGGTCATCGTCGGGTCGTACAGCGGATCTGCAGTGACTGTGGCCTGGATGCGCCGTCCGAAGTACTCGATTTCTACCGCGTCGCCAACGGAGACGGCGGCGGGCAGGTACGCGTAGGCGATCGGCTTGGCCACGGTGTAGCCGTAGGCGGCGCTTGTTACGTAGCCAACTGCCTGGTCCTTGTAGAAGACAGGTTCCTTGCCCAGCACGATGCTGCGTCCGTCGTCGACCGTCAGGCAGCGCAGGTGGCGGGCGGAGTTTTCCTCGGTCCGGCCTTCCAGCGCTGCCTTGCCGACAAACTTTTCCTTGGTCATCTTCACGGCGAAACCGAGTCCCGCTTCCAGCGGGTCGTGCTCCGTGGTCATGTCAGTGCCCCACGACCGGTAGCCCTTTTCCAGACGCAGCGAGCTGAACGCGGCGCGGCCGGCAGCGATCACGCCGAATGGCTGGCCCGCCTTCCACAGCGCGTCCCACAGGCGTTGGCCGTTGTCTGCGCTGGTGTACAGTTCCCAGCCCAGCTCGCCGACGTAGGACAGCCGCATTGCAGTGACGGTGACGCCGCCGATGACAACCTTCTTCGCCCGGAAGTAGCGCAGGCCGTCGTTGGAAAAGTCGTCGCTGCTGACGGTGCTGATCAGGTCCCTGGCGAGGGGTCCCCACAGACCGATGCAGCATGTCCCGCCGGTGGTGTCGCGCACCTGGACCCAGTCGCTGGCGGTTCCGTTTGCCGTCTGGTGGCGTGCGGCCCGCTCAAAGTAGGCCGTGTCGATGTTTCCATTGGCCCCGAGCTGGAACGTGTCTTCGCTCAGCCGGGCCACGGTGATGTCGCTTCGGATTCCGCCGGCGTGGTCCAGCAGGAGGGTGTAGGTGACTGCCCCGGGCTTCTTGTCCATCTCCGCTGTGGTGAGTTCCTGCAGCAGCTTCAGTGCTCCCGGGCCGGAAATCTCGAGGCGCTTTAGCGGGGTCATGTCGTACATGGCCACCGCGTTGCGGGTCTTCCAGGCTTCTGCGGCGGCGATGGGCGAGCTGAACATCCCGGACCAGGCGTCGCGTGCCGGCGGCTGCCACCCAGCCGGCATCTCCTTCAGCAATTCTGCGTTGGCTTCGAACCAGTAAGGCCGTTCCCATCCGCCGCCCTCGAGGAAGAATCCTCCCAATTGCTTGTGGCGGGCGTGGAAAGGGCTGACGCGCAGATTCCGTGGCGAGAGCTTTGGCTGCAGCGGGTGCAGGACGTCGTAAATTTCCACGAAGTTCTGCTGGGACGTTTCGCTTACGTATTCGCGGGTCAGCTGAACATCCTCGAAGCGGTGGATATCGCAATCGCCCAGGTCAATGCTGGACTTGCCCTCCACGAGGAGTTCGGCGACGGCGCGGGCGATGCCTGCCGAATGGGTGACCCACACGGCTTCGGCGACGAAGAAGCCATCGACCTCCTTGGATTCACCCACCAGGGCGCCGCCGTCCGGGGTGAAGGAGAAGATGCCGTTGAAGCCATCCTCGATTTCGCTCTCGCGCAGGGCTGGCAGCAGCTGCTTGGTTGCTTCCCATGCCGGGAGGAAGTCCTCCAGGGTGAAGTCGAGGCGGGAGGGCATGTTGTGTTCATTGATGCTGCCGGAGTCGTAGGAGCCGAGTTCATCAAGATCCACGGGCATGGGACGGTGCGCGTACGAACCGATACCATAGCGGTCACCATGCTCGCGATAGTAGAGGTCCTGATCCTGGTGCCGCAGGATCGGCAGGCCGGCACCGTCGGGCAGTTCGTTGCGGCCTATCTGCGCCGGCACCGGAGTGGTCTTCACGTACTGGTGGGCCAACGGCAGGAGCGGGACGGACATCCCTATCATCTCGCCGATCTTGGCGCCCCAGAAACCGGCGCAGGAAACCACGATGTCAGCAGGAATGGTTCCTTCGGACGTCTGGACGCCGGTGACCCGGCGGCCGGACTGCTCGATGCCCGTTACCGTGGTGTTGCCGAGGTACTTGACGCCTGCGGCTTCCGTCCGCTTGATCAGCAGCTGGACTGCGCGGGCAGCGTGGGCCAGGCCGTCGCTGGGGACGTGGAGCCCGCCAAGGATCTCTTCCTCACTCAGGAGCGGGTAAAGCTCCTTGCACTCGGCGCGGGAGAGGATCTTGCCCTCGATACCCCACGCGGCGGCATAGCCGAGCTTCCGCTTCAAATCCGCGAGGCGGGTCTCGGTGGTCGCAACTTCCAACCCACCGACCTGGTTGAAACAGCTGGCGCCGTCCTCTGTCAGGGACAGGAGCTTCTCAACGGTGTACTTGGCGAAGCTCGCCATGGTTTTGGAAGGGTTCGTTTGGAAGACGAGGCCCGGGGCGTGGGATGTGGAGCCCCCGGGCATGTTCAGGGGTCCCTGGTCAAGGACGGTGATGTTGTTCCAGCCCCGGGTGACCAGTTCATCGGCCAGGTTCGTCCCGACGATTCCCGCTCCGATAATGACAATGCTTGGCGTCGATGCCATGTGGTTTCTCCTGCTGTTTTCGTGTGTAGTCTTTGCGGGTGTGGTGGTCGTGTCTACCGGAACACGACAGTACTGGTTTGGTCCAGCAACACACGGTGTTCGCAATGCCACCGCACCGCGCGGGAGAGTGCCAGTGCTTCGGCGTCCCGTCCGACGGTTGATAGGGCGGCCGGTCCATAGCTGTGGTCGACCCTGATGACTTCCTGTTCGATGATGGGCCCCTCATCCAGTTCCGCGGTTACGTAGTGGGCCGTTGCGCCCACCAGCTTGACTCCACGGTCGTAGGCCTGGTGGTAAGGGCGTGCACCCTTGAATCCCGGGAGGAAGGAGTGGTGGATGTTGATAGCCCGGCCTTCCAGGGAGCGGCAGAGGTCGTCGGAGAGTACCTGCATGTACCGGGCGAGCACGACGAGGTCGATGTTGTGCTCGTCCACCAGTTCCAGCAGGCGCCGTTCGGCGTCCAGCTTCGTCTCAGGGGTTACCGGCAGGTAGATAAAGGGCAGGCCGGCGGCCTCGGCCATGGCCCGGTGAGTTTCATGGTTGGAAACGACAAGGGCGATGTCGCCGCCGAGGCTTCCGCCACGCCAGCGGAAGAGCAGGTCGTTCAGGCAGTGGCCGAACTTGGACACCATCACGAGGATGCGTTGCTTGGTCTGGTCATGAAAGCTGAACTTCATCTCGAAGCCGTCCGCAATCGAAGTGAACTCCTTCTGGAGCCGTTCCGGCGTGTACTCGGGGGAACCCGAGAATGCGGTGCGCAGGTGCAGCGTCTCGCGAAGCCCGTCGTCGAACTGCTGATGCTCTTCAATATTGAACCCACGTTCGAAAAGAAAAGTAGTGACGGCCTGGACAATGCCGGCACGTTCGACGCACGACAGTGTGAGTACGAACTTCCGGGCCTTGTCATTCCCGCTGGGGCCTGTCTGAGGCAGCGTGCTGGTTGATGGGTCTGTTGCCACTTGGGTCATGTCCCCTCCTTTGAATATATTTATACACTCAGTACTGATATATCAGGACTGGAATTAGCGTATACTGGTCAGTGATGGAGGTCAATAGCCTTTTAGGCTTGAATGGAAAGAGGTCCCCCGCTATGGCTTTTGAAGTTCTGGCACTTGGTGATAGGGCAAAGAGATCATTGGCCGAGGTAGCGTACGAGCACATCCGGGACCGGCTGCTGATGCTGGACATCAAGCCTGGCGACCTCCTCAATGACGAGGACCTCGCCAGGGACCTTGGCGTCGGTCGGACCCCGGTGCGTGAAGCCCTGAAACGGCTGGAGCTGGATCGCTTGGTGGTTTCCTATCCGCGGAGGGGTACCTTCGCGACGCGGGTGGAGGTCACGGACCTTGCGTTCATTTCCGAAATCCGCACCCAGCTTGAGCCTCTTGCCGCCTCCCGCGCTGCGCGCGTGGCGACGGAGCCAATGAGAGAACAGTTGCGGGCTGTTATGTGCGCTGTCGAGTCTTTCGACACCCGGGCGGCCTCCGTCGTTGAAACCCTGCGCCTCGATGCCAGCGTGCACCAAAGCATTTACGCGGCCGCCGCCAATCCCCACCTCGAAGATGTCCTGATTCGCTACGACAACCTCGTGACACGAATCTGGTGCATGGTCCTGGACCGCCTTCCCGACCTCTCCCGCCACCTGCATGAGCATGTGGACCTGCTCCGTGCGGTCATCGACGGGGATGAAGCCCAGGCCGGGGAACTCGCGCGCACCCACGTCACTGGCTTCGAGCATGCTGTGCGCGAAGCTCTTTTCGCCGCCTAGCCCTCTAGATGAGTAATTCCAAGTTGGTTAATGGTCGTAGGCGGTGAGTGAGCGGCGGATGGCTTGCCCGGTTTGGTCGTTGTGCCAGATCGCGGCGGTCATGGCCAGCAGGCGTTGGATGACGCGGGCGG
>NZ_JAKZGX010000018.1:0-75244 GCF_024539665.1 Arthrobacter sp. STN4 | reverse complement strand
AATTCGAAACCAGCTAAACGATCAGCCACCCACACAGGGGCGCAGGCAGCCAACCAAATAACCAATCAAAAAACAATCGGCATCAATAAAACTTGGCACACTATTGAGTTCTCAAACAACAACCACACCCGGCCAACACACCCACACGGAAACAAACACTCCGCGGTGATCAGCGCCGGGGCAACTTCATAAACCTACCCGACCCGCTCCCTAAAAAGCAAATCCTTGATTCTTTCCCATGTCCGCATTCAGACGATTCACATCGCTGAAATTGAACACATGCCATCGGGCCAATTTTCATGGCTTGATGAACGAGTCTGATCCAAGGCCGGACTGTATGTCCGGCGGGGTACTAACTCTAACACCATGCTGCCGGGTTCGCCAAACAGCAGGAAGATGTCCATCAGGACATGCGCGTGTCAGTCGCCGGACGGCCGCAGGTAGACGGCGCCGAGCGCTGGAAGCCGCAGGGCGACCGAGTGTGGCTGCCCGTCCCAGGCCTGCGTTCCGGCGGGGAGCGGGCCATCGTTGAGGACGTTCGATCCACCGTATTCGGCCCGGTCCGTATTGAGCAGTTCCCGCCACTGCCCGCCCTGGGGCAGCCCCACCCGGAAGCCCTCGTAGGCGACACCGGCAAAGTTGATGATGCACACCAGCGGGTTTCCGCCGTTGTCCCACCGGATGAAGGACACCACGTTGTGGGCCGTGTCCCCGCCGTTGATCCACGTGAAGCCTTCAGGCTTGTTGTCCAGTTCAGAGAGCGCGGGAGTGCCGGCGTAGACCTGGTTCAGCTCCCGGACCAGGAGCTGGATCCCCTGGTGCGGCGGGTTTTCCGTCAGCCACCAGTCCAGTCCGTGTTGTTCGCTCCACTCTGCTTCCTGCCCAAACTCGGTACCCATGAAAATCAGTTGCTTGCCCGGGTGCGCCCATTGGAAGGCGAGGTAGGCGCGAAGGTTGGCCAGCTGCTGCCACCGGTCCCCCGGCATTTTCCGCAACAGCGAGCCCTTGCCGTGGACCACCTCGTCGTGGCTGATGGGGAGCAGGAAGTTTTCCGTGAATGCGTAGACCAGGGAGAACGTGATCTGGTTGTGGTGCCAGCCTCGGTTCACCGGGTCCTCTGCCATGTAGGTCAGGGAGTCGTGCATCCAGCCCATGTTCCACTTGATGCCGAAGCCAAGGCCGTTCGCACCCGTCGGGGCCGTGACCCCGGGAAATGCCGTGGACTCCTCAGCGATCGTGACGATCCCCGGATTGCGGCGGTAGGCGGTGGCATTCATTTCCTGCAGGAAGCTGATGGCCTCCAGGTTTTCCCGCCCGCCAAAGCGGTTTGGGCTCCACTGGCCGTCTTCCCGGGAGTAGTCGAGGTAAAGCATGGACGCGACGGCGTCCACGCGCAGTCCGTCGATGTGGAATTCCTCAAGCCAGTACAGTGCGTTGGCCACCAGGAAGTTGCGCACCTCATTCCGGCCGAAGTCGAAAATGAGCGTGCCCCAGTCGGGGTGCTCGCCTAGCCGCGGATCGGAGTGCTCGTACTGTGCCCCGCCATTGAACCGGGCCAAGGCCCATTCGTCCTTGGGGAAGTGTGCCGGGACCCAGTCCATGATGACCCCGATCCCGGCCTGGTGCAGGGAGTCGACGAGGAAGCGGAACTCGTCCGGGTGGCCAAAGCGGGAGGTGGGCGCATAGTAGGAGGTGACCTGGTACCCCCAGGAACCGCCAAAGGGGTGTTCGGAGACAGGCATGAATTCGACGTGCGTGAAGCCGAGCCACTGGACGTACTCAACCAGTTCCGAAGCCAGCTCGCGATACGAAAGGCCTTGGCGCCACGAACCCAGGTGGACCTCGTAGACGCTCATCGGCGAGTTGTGCGGGTCCCGTGCCGCCCGGGCTGCCATCCATTCTGAATCCTGGAAGGAATACGCGGATTCCACCACGCGGGACGCTGTGAGCGGCGGTACCTCGGTGCCGTACGCCATGGGGTCGGCCTTTTCCAGCCAGCGGCCGTCCTCGGTCAGGATCTGGAATTTGTAGCGGTCGCCCGCCGCCGCGTCCGGAATGAAGAGTTCCCACACGCCGCTGGCGCCCAGGGTGCGCATGGCGTGGGACCGGCCGTCCCAGTTGTTGAATTCGCCGATGACACGCACGGCCCGCACGGCGGGAACCCAGACCGCAAAGCTGACGCCGTGGACGTCGCCGAGGCTTGAATGGTAGCGCTGCACGTGCGCGCCGAGGACGGTCCACAGGGCCTCGTGCCGCCCTTCAGCCATCAGGTGGAGGTCAAGTTCGCCCACGGTCGGCAGGTAGCGGTAGGGATCATCCACCTCGTGAACGCCGTCGCCATAACGGACTTCCAGGCGGTAGTCCGGCACGTGCCCGGCTTCCTCCACAGGCACCACCGCAACCCAGATTCCGCCGTATTCGTGCGTCATCGCGTGCGTGCGGCCACCGGTCAGGACCTTCACGGACTCCGCCAGGTGGCGCAGGGTGCGGATGGTTGCAAAACCCTCCGAATCCAGGTGCGCCCCGAGCACCGAGTGCGGCGCGTAGTAGGTCCCCTCGGAAACACTGGCCAAGACCCCGTCAGCAACAGCCAGCGGCAATGTCTTCTTCAGTCCCATGTCCACACTACTTTCCCTTGATTCAAACAAATCCCGAACAGCCTTCACCGGCACACCAACCCAATCAGGCCGGTTCTGCAATTCATAAACAACCTCGTACAACGCCTTGTCCAGCCACAATGCCATGAAAAGCGCCGATTCCGCCGCAATGCTGTGGGGCAGGACTTCCTGGTAGCCGTCGATGAAGGCGGCGGCGGCCGCCTTGGCCCACGCCGCAGCGTCCCCGGCGGTGGCATGCGACCGGCCGGTGGCCTGCGCCCCCGCATAGTCGAAGGAGCGCAGCACGCCCACCACGTCGCGCAACGCCACGTCCGGCGCGCCCCGGCTGGAAAGCGGCCGGAGTGGTTCGCCCTCAAAGTCCAGGAAATACCACTGCGGCCCGCCGGGGTCCACCACGTGAAGGAGCTGGCCCAGGTGAAGGTCCCCGTGGATGCGCTGCAGCAGCGGAACCTGCCTTATTTGGCGCAGTTGTGCCAGGATATCGCCGAAGGCTTCATCGTAGGGTCCGACGGCGGCACCCGCCCGTTCCCAGGACCACGTGAGCCGGGCGGTGAGCGCCTCGACAAACGCCCCGGTCCCGCTGTCCGTCCCGGCCGTCCCGGCCGTCCCGGCCGTCCCGAGGGAAGTGAGCAGGTCGGTGTGCAGCCGTGCCAGGGCGGCGCCGATGCCACGGGCCTGGCGGGAAAAATCGCTGCCGGAGGAAGCTGCGGCCAGGGCCGTGGTCCATCCGTCGACGCCGCCGGAAATAAAGTCATGGATGACAAAAAGCGTGGTGCCCGCCGTCCCGGCACCCGCCGGCGCGGCGCTGGGGCCGAGGGAGGCAGCGGCCTGCAGGACCGGGACGGTGGCGCATCCGGCCTGCGCGAGTGCCCTGCCGATCTCCACTTCCGGGTGCACCCCCGGCTGGAGAACGCGAAAGAACTTGGCCACCAGGGGCCGGCCCGCCAGCTCAAAGACCACCGAGCTGTTGGACTGTTCAGCCGCCACGGACCGCACGGCCGCCACGGCTGCGCCCGTAGCCGGGCCCGTGGCTGCGTCCGCCGTGCCGCCCACGGCTGCCAGTGCGGTGGCACTGTGCCAGGTGCTGATGCCCTCCAGCGGGGTGGCGCCGGAGACCACGTCCAGCCAGGCGGCGATGAAGCCGGGATCTGCCAGGGCGTCATACACCCGGCCACCTGTTGGCAGCTTTCCCAGAATCGCGGATTGTGGCACACCGGCCGGACGGTGGCCGGAGACGCCCACGGGGACCTGCAGCGTAACGGAACGCCCGGCGTCGTCCGGGGACAGTGGCGGGCCGGCGGGGACGACGTCGACGAACAGTACGGTGAATTCCGTGCCGGCCACCGTGGACGGCAGCGCCAGGCTGCCGGCGCTGCGCAGGGAGGTGCCCTGTCCGGCGTCGCCCTTGAGGGGGTACCAGCGCTGGGCGGGCAGCCAGTCCGCGACCAGCCCAAGGATGCCACTGTCCATCAGGCCGCTGCCGATCCGGGGCTGGAGCGGCTGCGATAACGCCGGCAGGAGGACATGCCTACCGCCGCACGTGCAGGATGTGGGCCGGTTCCAGGTGGGCGTCGAGGCGGAAATAGTTTTGCTTGCCCCAGTTCCAGGTGGCGCCGGTGATGAGCTCGTCGACAATGAACGTCCCGTCCGGGGCGAGCCCGTCCAGCTCCAGGGCGTCCAGGTCCAGGGTGAGCCGGCCTTCGCGCACGCTGTGCGGGTCCACGTTGATGACGACGATGATGGTGTCCTTGCCGGCCGGCGCATCAGCCGTGGCGGCGACTGCCTTGTGCTTGCTGAAGACCAGGGTGGCGTCGTCCGAGCTTTCGTGCAGGGTCAGGTTTTCCAGGTCCAGCAGGGCCGGGTGGGTGCGGCGGATCGTGTTCAGCAAGGTGACGAAGGGTGCCAGCGACTTGCCGGCGGCCTCGGCGCCGGCAAAGTCGCGGTCCTTGTACTCGTACTTTTCGTTGTCGATGTTTTCTTCCGACCCCGGCCGGGCCACGTGTTCGTACAGCTCGTAGCCGGCGTACATGCCCCAGAGCGGACTGCCCATGGCGGCAAGTACGGCACGGATCTTGTAGGCCGCCGGGCCGCCGTACTGCAGGAATTCGGTGAGGATGTCCGGGGTGTTGACAAAGAAGTTGGGCCGGAAATACCCTGCCGATTCGCGGCTGACGTGGTGCAGGTACTCCTCCAGTTCCTCCTTCGTGTTGCGCCAGGTGAAGTAGCTGTAGGACTGCTGGAAACCGGCCCGGCCCAGGGCGGCCATCATGGCCGGGCGGGTGAACGCCTCCGCCAGGAACACCACTTCGGGGTGCTCGGCGTTGACCGTGCCGATCAGCCACTCCCAGAACCAGACGGGCTTGGTGTGCGGGTTGTCCACGCGGAAGATCTTCACGCCGTGGCTGATCCACAGGCGCACGATCCGCAGGATTTCCGCCGACAGCCCGGCCGGATCGTTGTCAAAGTTCAGCGGGTAGATGTCCTGGTACTTTTTCGGCGGGTTTTCCGCGTACGCAATGGTCCCGTCGACGCGGGTGGTGAACCACTCCGGGTGCTCCGTGGCCCACGGGTGGTCAGGGGCGCACTGCAGGGCCAGGTCCAGCGCCACCTCCAGCTCCAGCTCGTTGGCGGCGGCCACAAATGCGTCAAAGTCGGCAAAGGTGCCCAGGTCCGGGTGGATCGAGTCGTGGCCGCCGACCGCGGAGCCGATGGCCCACGGCGAGCCGGGATCCGCGGGGCCGGCCGTCAGCGTGTTGTTGGGGCCCTTGCGGTTGACGGTGCCAATGGGGTGGATGGGCGGCAGGTAGACCACGTCGAATCCCATGTCCGCGACGGCCGGCAGGCGGCGGGCGGCCGTCCTGAAGGTCCCGCTGGTCCACTCCCCCGTACCCGGGTTGCGGCGGGCACCCTCGGACCGCGGGAAGAATTCGTACCAGGCGCCGCGCCCGGCGGCGTCGCGTTCCACCTTCAGCGGATAGCTGCGGCTGCGCGTCACCAGGTCCCGGAGCGGGAAACGGGCGACGGCGGCACGCACCTGCGCGCCGGTGCCGGCGGCCAGGCGGTCGTTCGTGTTCAGTGTGATGTCCGCGAGCGCCTTGGCGGCGTGCTTGAACGTCTTGGCGTCCTGGGGGTGCGGGGTGTCCCTGGCCGCCTGGGACAGCAGCAGGTGTCCTTCCGCAAGCATGACCGCGACGTCCACTCCGGCGTTGATCTTGACCTGCGCGTTGTGGGTCCAGGTGGCGTAAAGATCGGTCCAGCCTTCAACGGCAAACTGCCAGTCGCCCTCCGCCGTCGGGGTGAGGGTGCCCGCCCACGCGTCGGTGCCCTTGCCCTGCGGGGCCATGCGCGTCCGCTGGACTTCCTTCCCGCTCGGGTCCAGCAGAACGGCGGTGGCGCCGACGGCGTCGTGCCCTTCCCGGAAGACGACGGCACGGACGTTGACTGCTCCCCCCCGCACGGCCTTGGCCGGGAACTTCCCGTCCTCGATGACGGGCTGGACGTTGGTGACGGGGATGCGCCCGAAGCGCAGTCCTGCCGCGGCAAGTGCATCTGCCTGGCCGACGCCGGGCGCTGTCGGAATGGTCTTCAAGGTAGTCACAATCTCGACGTTAGCGACTCCGCACCCAGAATGCGAAGGCCATCTTCGGATATGGGCCGTTTGCGTGCGGATATGAAGCGGTTCCCGGGGCCGGAGGCGTTCGTGACGTCATGAATCGTCGTTTGTGTCGGCGTCGGCGGACGGGCGTAACGTCCATGGGCTAGGGTGACCGGCATGAAGGCCATTCGCAGATTCACCGTCCGCACCGTTGTCCCCGCGCCTATCGGCGCACTGCCGCGCCTGGCCACCAACCTCCGCTGGTCCTGGCACCTGCCCACCCGCCAGCTGTTCGAGTCGCTGGACCCCGCCCTGTGGGACGAGGTGCGGCACGACCCGCTGGCCATGCTCGCCGCGGTGTCACGGGAGAAGCTGGAGGCGCTGGCCGCGGACCCGGACGTGGTGGCGCGCGTGGCCGACGCCGGGGAGAACCTCGACGCCTACCTGGGCGGGCCGCGCTGGTACCAGTCGCTGGGAGCAGACGCCCCGCAGGCCATCGCCTACTTCTCCCCGGAGTTCGGCATCAGCGAGGTGCTGCCACAGTATTCAGGCGGCCTGGGCATACTGGCCGGCGACCACCTCAAGGCCGCCTCCGACCTGGGCGTGCCGCTGATCGGCGTCGGGCTGCTGTACCAGGCCGGATATTTCAAGCAGTCGCTGTCCCGGGACGCCTGGCAGCAGGAAACGTACCCGCTGCTGGACCCGGATGCCCTGCCGCTGACCCTGCTGCGCGAGGACGACGGCACGCCGGCGCAGATTTCGCTGCCGCTGCCCGGGGGCCGCATGCTCCGCGCCAACATCTGGCGCGCCGATGCGGGCCGCGTGCCGCTGCTGCTGCTGGATTCCAATGTGGCTGAAAACGACGGGGCCGCCCGCGGGGTGACCGACAGGCTGTACGGGGGCGGCGGCGACCACCGCCTGGCCCAGGAGCTGCTGTTGGGCATGGGAGGGGTGAAGGCGCTGCGCGTCCACGCCCGCCTGACCGGCACACGGGAACCCGAGGTGTTCCACACGAACGAGGGCCACGCCGGATTCCTGGGGATCGAACGCATCCGCGAGCTCATGGACCCCGCCGTCACACCCAGCCCGCTGTCCTGGGACGAGGCCCTGGCCGCCGGCCGCGCGTCGACCGTGTTCACCACGCACACGCCCGTTGCGGCCGGGATCGACCGTTTTCCGCGCAGCATGATTGAGCACTTCTTTGCCGGCGAGCTGGCCCCCGGCGTTCCCGTGGACCGCATCCTCGCCCTGGGCGCGGAGAACTACGAAGGCGGCAACCCCGAGGTGTTCAACATGGCGGTCATGGGCCTGCGCCTGGCCCAGCGCGCCAACGGCGTGGCCAAGCTCCACGGCGTGGTGTCCCGCAAAATGTTCTCCGGACTGTGGCCGGGCTTTGACCACGAAGACGTCCCCATCACGTCCGTGACAAACGGCGTCCACGTGCCCACCTGGGTGGACCCCCAGCTGGCGCGCCTTGCCCGGGAGAAGTTTGGCGCCGACGTCCTGGACGGCCCGGACTGGTCCAAGGTGTACGACGTCAGCGACAGCGAAGTGTGGGAGCTGCGCCGGCGGCTGCGCGCGGCCCTGGTGGACGACGCACGGCACCGCCTGCGCGCGTCGTGGAAGAAGCGTGGGGCCGCGGACGCCCAGCTGGGCTGGACCGATTCGGCCCTCGACCCGGACGTGCTCACCATCGGATTTGCCCGCCGGGTACCCACCTACAAGCGCCTGACCTTGATGCTGCGCGACCCCGCCCGGCTCAAGGCGCTGCTGCTGCACCCCGAGCACCCCGTCCAGCTGGTCATTGCGGGCAAGTCCCACCCGGCCGACGACGCCGGCAAGAAGATGATCCAAGATCTCGTCCAGTTCACCGACGACCCGGAAGTCCGGCACCGGATCGTTTTCCTGCCCAACTACGACATCGCCATGGCCCGGACCCTGTTCCCGGGGTGCGACGTGTGGCTGAACAACCCGCTGCGGCCCCTGGAGGCCTGCGGGACCTCAGGCATGAAGGCCGCCATCAACGGTTCGCTGAACCTTTCCGTCATGGACGGCTGGTGGGACGAGCTGTACGACGGCGAAAACGGCTGGGCCATTCCCACCGCCAACGAAGGCACCAGCGCCGAGGAACGCGACAACATTGAGTCCGCGGCGTTGTACGAGCTGCTGGAGACCCAAGTGGCACCGCGGTTCTACGACGGCCCGGCAACCGCCGGCTCCGGCGCGCCCGGCCCATCACGCGGCGCCACCGGCGCCCCGCCCTCACACTGGATTTCCATGATCAGGCACACCCTGGCCAACCTCGGACCCAAGGTTTCCGCCGAGCGCATGGTCAAGGAATACGTGCAGCGCCTGTACCAGCCGGCTGCTGCGTCCGGCCGGGCCGCACGGGCCGGCGGCTACGCCGAGGCGAAGGACCTGGCCGCCTGGATCGGCACGATCCGCACGGAATGGGGCCTCATCCGCATTGAACACGTTGAATCCCGCGGGCTCACGGACGAACCCCTGATCGGGGAGTCGCTGCAGGTCCGCGCCGACGTCCATCTGGGCGTGCTTTCCCCGGGCGACGTCACCGTCTCCGTGGCGTACGGGCGCGTGGGCGAAAACGACGAACTCACCGACACCGGCACCCTGGATTTGGCGCCGGACGCGGACCTGGGCTCCGGCCGGCACCGGTTTGCAGCCGAGCTGGTCATCGACCGGTCCGGCAGTTTCGGCTACGGGGTGCAGGTCCTCCCCCGCCACCGCGGCCTGGCCGACCCGGCGGAACTGGGACTCATCGTCACGGCGTAAGGCAGGGCCACGGTCCCGACAAGCGGGGTACCGACAAGCTCGACCGGCGGGGTCCCGATCAGGGGCTGGGGAGCAGGTTGCGGAAGATCAGTACCGTGTTGGCCTCGACCGGGACGGCTTCGCCCGCCTGGACGCCCGGGACGGTGCGGGGCAGGCGGAAGGTGGGTTCGCCGTCGTCCGTCGCAAAGGGCCCGGAGGTGGTCATGCGCAGCTGGTAGGGGTTCGCCGCCAGCGAGGGGTCCCCGGCGAAACGCGGATTGGCCGGCAAGGTCACGGATTCGTCGGTGATGCCGGTGTTGAAGATGACCAGGCCGTCCACTTTTCCGTTGGGCGAGCCCATGAGCATGGTGAGGATGCGTTCGTGTGGGTTGGTCCACCGCTCCGGCGCCATGGGCTCCCCGTCCGCGCCAAACCAATGGATGAAGGCCTCACCGCCGCGTGTCGGGTAGCTGCTGGGCTGCTCGCTGAGGAAGTGGCGGCGCAGCTGGACCAGGCGCCGGGTGGCTGCCAGCATGGTCTGCGCGTCGGGGTCCATGGACCAGTCCAGCCAGGCGATTTCGTTGTCCTGGCAGTAGGCATTGTTGTTTCCGCCCTGGCTGCGGCCCAGCTCGTCGCCGGCGGAAATCAGGGGCATGCCCTGGGCGAGCAGGAGCGTGGCCATCATGTTGCGGGCGGTGCGGCCGCGCTCGGACAGGATGGCGGGGTCGTTCGTGATGCCCTCGACCCCGTGGTTCCAGCTGCGGTTGTCCCCGTGCCCGTCCCGGTTGCCTTCCTGGTTGTCCTCATTGTGTTTTTCGTTGTACGCGGTCAGGTCCGCCAGTGTGAAGCCGTCGTGCGCCGTGACCAGGTTGACCGAGGCCAGGGGGCTGCGCCCGGACCGGGCAAACAGCGCGGCGGAGCCGCCCAGCGCGTCGCCGAACTTGGCCAGGTTGCCGCTGTGGTGCCCGTCAAGCGCCGCGGCACGGTCGGTCAGCCACACTTCACGGACGCTGTCACGGAAGGAATCGTTCCAGTCCGACCAGCCGGTGGGGAAGTTCCCGGTCTGCCAGCCGCCGTAGCCCACGTCCCAGGGCTCGGCAATCAGTTTCGTGGTGGACAGCACGCCGTCCGTGGCCGCGGCCAGCAGGAAGGGGTGCTGGTGGGTGAATTCATGGGCGCCGTCGCGGGCCAGCGATACGGCCAGGTCGAAGCGGAAGCCGTCGATGTGGAATTCCTCCACCCAGTAGCGCAACGAGTCCATCGCCATCCGGATCACGTACGGATTGCTGAAATTGAGCGTGTTGCCGCATCCGGTGGTGTCCACGTAGCCGCCGTCGCGCATGCGGTAGTACTGCTCCTCGCCCAGCCCGCGCCAGCTCAGTGCCGGCCCGCCCTGGCCGCCCTCGGCCGTGTGGTTGTACACCACGTCCAGGATGACCTCGATCCCGGCCAGGTGCAGCAGCTTCACCATGCCCTTGAGCTCGTCCTGCACGGCCGCCGGGCCCTGTGCGCGGGCCGCGGCGCTGGCGTACTGCACGTGCGGGGAGAAATAGCCCAGGGTGTTGTACCCCCAGTAGTTGCTCATGCCCGTCCCGCCCAGGTGCGGCTCGTCAATGTGGAAATGGATGGGCAGAAGTTCGACGGCGGTCACGCCCAGTTTCTGGAGGTGCTCGATCATGACGGGGTGCGCCATGCCGGCGTAGCTGCCGCGGATCTCCTCGGGGATGTCCGGGTGCAGCATGGTCTGGCCGCGCACATGGGCCTCGTACATGACGGTGTTGCGCTGCGGCGTACGCGGGCTCTTGGCCTCGCCCCAGTCAAAACCTGACTGCATCCGCACCGAAACGTACCGCGTGACACCGTCGGCGCACTTTGCCTGGTCGATGTAGCGGCCGTACGGGTCAAGCAGCAGCTGGACCTTTTCGGGGTCGAGGTTGCCTTCCGGGCCTTCCGGGGCGCCGGCGTAAAAACCGTAGCGGCTGCCCACGGGCATGCCCCAGACCAACCCGTGGTGCACGCCGTCGGTCAGGTCCGGCAGCAGGATCGCCTTCCAGGCACCTCCCGGCGGCTGGAAACACAGCACCAGCTGTTCCAGGGCAGGGGCGTACACGGCCACGTTCACCGTGTCGGCGCCCTCTTCGCGGGAATGCGGGGTGACACCCAGGGGGAAGCGCCGTGAGAGCGCCGTGCCGAGCGTGCTCACATCCTCCACGACAGTCTCGGGCATCTCAGGCCTGGGCCGCCCGCTGCTTGGAGACCTCGTACAGGCTGATTCCCACGGCCATCGACGCATTCAGCGACTCCATGGCAGAGTTGATCGGGATGGAGACAATCTGGTCGCAGTTTTCGCGCACGAGGCGCGAGAGGCCCTTGCCTTCGGAGCCGACCACCAGGCAGATGGGGTCCTGCGCGAGGCCGAGGTCGGGCAGCGAAACGTCGCCATCGCCGTCGAGCCCCAGGACGAAGTAGCCCATCTTTTGGAAGGAGCCAATGGCACGGTTCAGGTTGGGCGCCTTCGCGACGGGCACGCGCACGGCGGCGCCGGCGCTGGTCTTCCAGGCCGAGGCAGTCACGCCCGCGCTGCGGCGCTCGGGGATGATGACGGCCTGGCCGGAGAAGGCGGACACGCTGCGGATGATGGCCCCGAGGTTGCGGGGATCGGTGATGCCGTCCAGGGCCACGATCAGGGGTGCGTTGGCAATGTGGCCCTTTTTCCACTCGGACATGATTTCCCCGGCCGCGTCCACGGCGTCCTCATACTCGTAGGGCGGGATCTGCAGGACCAGCCCCTGGTGGACGGCCTCTTCGGTGAGGCGGTCCAGTTCCGGCTTGTGCGCCTCGAGCAGCGGGATGCCGCGTTCGGTGGCCAGCTTGATGGATTCGCGCACGCGCTCGTCCATGTCAACGCGGACCGCCACGTAAAGGGCTTTGGCCGGGATGCCGGCGCGCAGTGCCTCCACCACGGAGTTGCGGCCCGTGACGAGTTCTTCGGTCGCCTTGCCCTTGGGGCCGCTGCTGCGGCGGGGGGCGGTGGTGCCGCCCGTGCCGCGCTTGGCGGCGGAGCGCTCGGCCAGCTGCTTGTTCTTGTAGGCCTTGTGGTAGGTGCGTTCCTCGGCCTTCGGCGTGGGGCCCTTGCCTTCAAGCGCCTTGCGGCCCAGTCCGCCTGTGCCCTTGACGGGGCCCTTCTTGAGCTTGCGGACTGCGCCGGAGCGGGAGCTGTTGGCCATGGTGAAACCCTTACGATTGGTGCGGTGCCGGTCTTTGCCTGGCCCCGAAGTTCGTCAAAATTCGTGCCCGCGGACGTTTTTAGGCACACGGGAATACGGGAGAATTAAAACCCGTAGCTAACAGTTTACGGCCTGTTTTCTGCCATGTGGTGCCAAAAGTGCGGATTCTCACGCGCCCGCCCCCCACCAACGCTCGGTTGCAACCGGGGCGGAATCGGGCAACGCTTCCGCACTTCCCGCCGGAGCGTTGGCGGAAAACGCCCCGGTTGCGCGCGAGCGTTCACGAAAAACGCCCCGGTTGCGCGCGAGCGTTCGCGAAAAGCGCCCCGGTTGCAACCGGGCGTTGGGTGGGTGGCTAGCGCTTGAGGGACCAGGTGGCGCCGTCGGCCGTGTCGGCGACCTCGACGCCGGCAGCCGCCAGGATGTCCCGGATCCTGTCGGATTCGGCCCAGTCCTTCGCCGCCCGCGCCTGCGCACGCGCTTCCAGCTGGGCCTTGACCAGCACGTCGAGGGCGTCGAGCTCGGCTCCGGACCCGCCGCCCTCCTGCCACCGGGGGTCGAGGGGGTTGATGCCCAGCGCGTCGGTCATGCCCATGACGGCCAGGAACGCCTCCTGCAAACTGTCGGCGTCGCCCGCGGCCAACGCCGTGTTCCCGGCACGCACGGTTTCATGCAAAACAGCGAGGCCCGCCGGGATGTTCAGGTCGTCATCCATCGCGGCACTGAACGCCTCCGGGCGGGTGCCGACGTACCTGACGCCGTTGCCGGGGAACAGCTTTGCCAGGGCGGCCCGGGCGAACGTTTCAATGCGTTCGACGGCGGCCGCTGCCTCCGCCAGCGAGCCCGGCCGGTAGTCCAGCACGGAGCGGTAGTGGGCCTGGCCGAGGTAGTAGCGGACCACCAGGGGCCGGGCGATTTCCAGCATTTCGCGCGGATTGATGGTGTTCCCGATGGACTTGGACATCTTTTCACCCTCGTAGGTGACCATGCCGTTGTGCATCCAGAAGTTGGCGAAGCCGTGGCCGGCGGCCTGGGACTGGGCCATCTCGTTTTCGTGGTGCGGGAAGCGCAGGTCCAGCCCGCCGCCGTGAATGTCGAACTCGGTGCCGAGGTACTTGGTGACCATGGCGGAGCACTCCAGGTGCCAGCCCGGGCGGCCGGCACCCCACGGGGACTCCCAGCGGGCCGTCTCGGGTTCGCCCTCCTTGTAGCCCTTCCACAGCGCAAAGTCGCGCGGATCGCGCTTGCCCCGGGGATCGGCGTCGGGCGCGGCCTGCATGTCGTCAATGTTCTGGTGGGTCAGGGACCCGTACTTGGCCCACGAGCGGACGTCGAAATAGACGTCGCCGGAGCCGTCCGGTGCCGGGTAGGCGTGGCCGCGGTCAATCAGCTGCGCGATGAGCGCGTGCATTTCCGGAATGTGGCCGGTGGCCCGGGGCTCGTAGGTGGGCTTGAGGATGCCGAGGGCGTCATAGGCGTCTTCGAAGGCCTGCTCGAACCGGTAGGCGAGGGCCCACCAGGGCTCGTTGTGTTCGGCCGCCTTGAGCAGGATCTTGTCATCAATGTCCGTCACGTTGCGCACCACCGTCACGTCGTGGCCGGTGACCTGCAGCCAGCGTGTCAGCTGGTCAAAGGCCAGCGCCGAGCGGACATGGCCGATGTGCGGCTCGCCCTGCACGGTGGCGCCGCAGTAGTACAGGGAGACGCGGCCTTCCTCGAGCGGGACAAAGTCGCGGACGGCGGCGGTGGCGGAATCATAAAAGCGCAGGGTCACTGCTCTAGGTTATCCTCTCCGGCGGCAGCCGGGCCCGGGGCCTGCCAGGATGCCTGGACGACCAGCGCCGTGGCAACGGCTGTGATGCCCTCGCCGCGGCCGGTAAACCCCAGTCCGTCCGAGGTGGTGGCGCTGACGGAGACCGGTGCGCCGGCCGCTGCGCTGAGCGCCGCCTCGGCCTCGGCCCGCCGGGGGCTGAACTTGGGTCGGTTGCCGATGAACTGCACGGCGACGTTGCCGATCTCAAATCCGGCGGCCCGGACGATGCGGGCGGCTTCGGCCAGCAGCGAAACACCGCTGGCCCCCTTCCATTCCGGCCGGTCGGTGCCGAAGTGGGTGCCGAGGTCGCCCACCCCCGCGGCGGAAAACAGGGCGTCCGCGGCGGCGTGGGCCACGGCGTCGCCGTCGGAATGGCCGGACAGGCCGCGCTCACCCTCCCACAGCAGGCCGGCCAGCCACAGTGGCACCCCCGCGCCGGCGCCGTCCGCCTCCGCGGCGAAGGCGTGGGTGTCCACGCCAATGCCTGTCCGGGGCAGCACAGGCCGGTTTTCTCCACCCGCCACGGCTACCCCTCCACCCAGCGCGGGCGCAACGGCCCCTGCAACATGGCATCGGCCAACAGCAGGTCCATGGGCGTGGTGATTTTCAGGCTGTGCGTGGACCCCTGGACCACAAACACGTCCCCGCCCATGGCTTCAACGAGCATGGCGTCGTCGGTGATTTGGGCGGCCTCGGCCGGGACCAGCGTTGCGGCGTAGGCGTGGGCGCGGCGCAGGGTTTCCAGCTCAAAGCCCTGCGGGGTCTGCACGGCGCGCAGGCGGCTGCGGGCCGGCGTGCCGGACACCTTTTCCACACCGGCGCCGGTGGCAGGGAATTCGGCGGGGACCACGGTCTTGATGGTGTCCACCACGGCAAGCGCGGGGATGACGGCCTTGGCGCCGTCGCGCAGGGCGGCCACGACGCGCTCGAAGACCCCTGTGGGCGTCAGCGGCCGGGCGGCGTCGTGCACCAGCACCGTGGAAATGTCCGGTCCCACCATGGCCAGTGCCGCCCGGACGGACGCGGTCCGGTCCGCGCCGCCGTCGACCACGTTCCACACCAGGTCCGGCTGCTCCGCATGCGCGGCGGCCAGCTCCCCGCACAGCTCCACCATCTCCTGGTCCCCC
The DNA here is from genome assembly GCF_024539665.1 of Arthrobacter sp. STN4. NCBI lineage: Bacteria > Bacillati > Actinomycetota > Actinomycetes > Micrococcales > Micrococcaceae > Arthrobacter > Arthrobacter sp. STN4. The sequence goes on along the minus strand of NZ_JAKZGX010000018.1, from coordinate 60,092 downwards.
GCCGGGACCGCAATGCAAATTTGGCCGGCAATCCCCGCCTTCACCACGCCGTTGACGGCATGGGCCAGCATGGTGGAACCACCCAGGGGGACCCGCGCCTTGGGCATCCCCTGCCCCAGTCGTTCCCCGGAACCGGCGGCCACAATGATGACGGCGCAGCGCGCGCCCGCTTCCTCAGTCATGACTCCACAGTAGCCCCGGAACCGCGGCCTGGGACGCAAGGAACCCCGGCACCGTGGGGTGCCGGGGTTCCTTGCGGGTCCTGCCGCGGACCCGTTCGAAGTTGCCGCTACGAGGCCAGGACCTCATCAAGGACTTCTGCGGCCTTGTCCTCGTCCGTCTTTTCCGCCAGGGCAAGCTCGGAAATCAGGATCTGCCGCGCCTTGGCCAGCATCCGCTTCTCGCCGGCGGACAGCCCGCGGTCGTGGTCGCGGCGCCAGAGGTCGCGGACAACCTCGGCCACCTTGATGACGTCACCGGAAGCCAGCTTTTCCAGGTTGGCCTTGTAACGACGGGACCAGTTGGTGGGCTCTTCCGTGAATTCCGCGCGGAGCACGTCAAAAACGTGTTCCAGGCCTTCCTTGCCCACCACGTCGCGGACCCCGACGAGGTCTACGTTTTCCGCGGGCACTTCGATGGTTAGATCCCCCTGGGCAACCTTGAGCTTGAGATACATCTTCTCTTCACCCCGAACCGTGCGCATCTTGATCTCTTCGATCTTGGCCGCACCGTGGTGTGGGTAAACTACTGTCTCGCCGACCTCAAAAAGCATGTGGATTCTCCCTTTCCAATACTCCCAGTTTACCACGTCCAGCCGCCTACTTCCTTGAGTTTCCGCAGGTCAGGGGCTCCTGCGGAAACTTCCACGGCATAATTGCTCCAACAAGTGGAGATTTTTTGGGCCCTTGACTAAACGCTTCCGGGATGCAGTGGCGGCCGCACACAATACACACCCCCGCCGGGAAACCGCCACAAAAGCATGCTTTCGCCCCGATTGCGGATAAGGTGGTGGCAGATATTTGTCTTTTCCATGAGGAGTTACTGACGTGAGAATCGCTGCCGGCATGCCCGGTGCCAAACGAGCCCGGCGCTTGAGCCTGATTGCCGCGATTGGCATTGGTGCCATCGCGTTCACCGGCTGCAGTGCCATCAATGAGCAAAGCACCACGAAGATCAAGGTTGTCTCCGACGGCGTTGATGCGAATGTGGGCAGCCTGGAACTGCGCAACGTGTTGGTCATCTCCCAAGGAAGTGACGCCCCCGGCCGCGTCCTGGGCACGTTCTACAACACCTCCGACTCCGACGCCACGCTGACCATCAGCGGCGACCAGGGATCACAGACCGAGGTCACCGTCAAGCCGGGCGTGCCGCTGGTCCTCAACGGCGCCTCCGACAAGGCGATCCTGAGCACCGTCACGGCAGCCCCGGGCGCCACCGAGGTGCTGCAGCTGCGCGGGTCCGGCGCCACGACCGACTCGACGTCGCTGACCGTCCCGGTCCTGGACGGCACCCTGGCCGAGTACAAGGACATGCTGCCCACCGCCAAGGCCACCCCGTAACCGCAGTCCTGCCAGGGCGCAACTGACGTTGCGCCCACAGCAAAGGGACGGCCACCGTGAATCACGGTGGCCGTCCCTTTGCGTCCTGCGGCCTGCAACCTGCCCTGCGGCCTGCGGCTCGCGGCCTACGGCTCGAACTTGTACCCGAGCCCGCGCACCGTCACCAGGAACCGCGGCGCCGCCGGGTCCGGCTCGATCTTGCTCCGGATGCGCTTGACGTGCACGTCCAGCGTCTTGGTGTCGCCCACATAGTCCGATCCCCACACCCTGTCGATCAGCTGCCCGCGCGTGAGCACGCGCCCGGCATTGCGCAGCAGCATTTCCAGCAGTTCAAACTCCTTCAGCGGGAAGGACACGCCCTTGCCGTGCACGGTGACCACGTGCCGTTCCACGTCCATCCGGACCGGGCCGGCCTGCACGGTGGAGCTGACCAGCTCCTCCGGTTCACCCTGCCGGCGCAGTACGGCCCGGACACGGGCCATGAGTTCACGGGACGAGTACGGCTTCGTGACATAGTCGTCGGCGCCCAGCTCCAGCCCCACCACCTTGTCGATCTCCGAATCCTTGGCCGTGAGCATGATGATGGGGACGGTGGAGCGCTGGCGCAGGTGCTTGCAGACCTCGGTGCCGCTCATGCCCGGCAGCTGCAGATCCAGCAGCACCAGGTCGGCGCCGCTGCGTTCAAACGCCACCAGGGCGTCCAGCCCATCGTCCGCCACCTCCACCTCGTACCCTTCCTTGGCCAAGAGGAAGGACAGGGGGTCGCTGATGGACTCTTCGTCTTCGACAATCAAGATGCGGCTCACGTGTACTTGCTCCTTGTGACTCAGCTGTGCCATAACCCAGCTGTGGTGTGGTTCAGCGTTGCTTCCGTCCGGTGCCAAGGCTCAGGGCGGCGTCGCTGGTGGACGGGGAAAGTTGGGGCAGGCGCACGGTGAACGTGGAGCCTGTCTTGGGCGCGGACCACAGGGTGACCTCGCCGCCGTGGTTGCCCACAATATGCTTGACGATGCTCAGGCCGAGGCCCGTGCCGCCCGTGTGGCGTGACCGGGCCGCATCCACCCGGTAAAAGCGCTCAAAGACACGCTCCTGGTCTTCCGGGCTCATGCCGTCGCCCTGGTCGGAGACACTGACGCTGACGACGCCGTCACGCACCTGGAGCCCGATCCCCACCTGGGTGTTTTCCGGGGAATAGCGCACGGCGTTGTCGATCAGGTTCCGCAGCGCAGTCACCAGCTGGGACGCGTCGCCGTGGACCTGGGCGGGGACGGGCGGGCCCACCGCAAGAACAATGTTCTTGGCCTGCGCCGGCAGCCGGGTCCGGTCCACGGCCTCGGCGATGACCGCGTTGATGTCCACGTCGGTGCCCGCCTGGACGATGTCCTTGCCCTGCAGCCGCGAAAGTTCAATGATGTCCTGGACCAAGGCGGCCAGACGGGCCGACTCGGTGATCATGCGGGACGCGAAGCGGCGGACGGTCGCCTCGTCATCCGGGGACGACTCCAGCGCCTCGGCCAGCAGTGAGATGGCGCCCACGGGCGTTTTCAGCTCGTGGGAGACGTTGGCGACGAAATCGTTGCGCACGGCCTCGGTGCGGGCAATTTCGGTGCGGTCGTCGGCCAACAGCAGGATGTATTCCTCACCCAGCGGCGCCACGCGCACCTGGATGACCAGCGTGCCTTGGCCGGGGGAACCGGGCGGGGGCTGCGCACCCGGGCCGGCGTCCGGCGTCGAACCTGGGGCAGTGCCTTGGCCTGGCAGGAGAACGCGGGGCAGGAGCAGCTCGCGCTCCTCTATGACCCCGTCGCGGCGGACCCGGTGGGCCAGGTCCAGCAATTCCTGGTGGACCACCGTGTGGCCGCGGACCAGGCCGAACGCGTAGGCGCCCGGGCTGGCGCGGACCACGCCGTCGACCACGTCAATGACGATGAAGGCCTTGCCCACCACGGAAAGGATCTCCGCGGAGCCCTCCGGCAGTGACGGTTCGCCGACGTCCACGGTGCGGCGGCGGGCCCGTTCGCTGGTGCTGAAGGCGAGCATGCCGAACATGCCCATGGCCAGGCCCACCAGCCCGGCAGCCACTCCAATCAGCAAAGGATTCACATCCCAAGACTATGCGCAGTTTCCACCCGGGGCGCCCCAAATGGGTCACCCGTGGCCGCCCGTTCAGCCAACGTTCACCTGATGGTGCGGCCGCGTTAACACTTGGATGGCAAGGTGGGAGATGATCGAGCCCACCTGTGTAACGGGCTGCCCATGAAAGGAACCACGCGTGCGCAAAGTATTTCAGGCTGAACTTCACCAAATCGGGGAGGGCCTGGTGGAGATTTCCTCACTGGTGATTGATGCGATTGACAAGTCCTCAACGGCCTTTGCCGCAGCCGACCTGCAGGCAGCCCAGGAAGTCATCGCTGCCGACGCGCGGATCGACTTTCTCCAAAACGACCTCGACGAGCGCGCCATCGACGTACTCGCCCTGCAGGGGCCGGTGGCCAGCGACCTGCGCATGATCGTCGGCTCACTGCGCATGAGCGCCTCCCTTGAGCGCATGGGCGACCTGGCCCGCCACATTTCCCAGCTGACCCGGCTGCGGTACCCGAACAACGTCATCCCGGAGCCGCTCCGGGAAACCTTTGCCGAACTGGCCCGGCAGGACCTCGTCATTGCCCGCAAGGTCGCCGAACTGCTGGAGTCCAGGGACCTCGGGCTGGTGGGCGACATCGCCGCTGCCAAGTCCGAGATCAACAAGCTGCACAAGACGGTCTTTTCCGCCATGGGTGCCCCCGGTTGGGCCGAAACGCCCGCCACCACCGTGGACGTCACCCTGGCCAGCCGCTACTTTGAGCGCTTCGGCGACCATGGCGTCTCCGTGGCCCGCAAGGTCTCCTACCTGGTCACCGGCGAATGGCAGGCCGAGGACTTCCTGGCCGTTTAGGCAGCTGCCCGGGCGCCAAGCACGACGGCGGCCGGTGACCTTTCGAGCGAAAGGGCACCGGCCGCCGTCGTGCTTTATGGCCTTATTTCTTGCCCTGGTTCGCCACGGCCAGGATGGAGGCGGCTGCGGCATCCGGGTCCAGGTACGTGCCTCCGGGGGTGACGGGGGTGAAGTCCTCATCCAGTTCGTACACGAGCGGGATGCCGGTGGGGATGTTCAGGGAGGCGATGGCGTCGTCGGAGATGCCGTCCAGGTGCTTGACCAGGGCGCGCAGGGAATTGCCGTGGGCCGTGACCAGCACCGTCTTGCCGGCCTTGAGGTCTTCCTTGATGTCCGATTCCCAGTAGGGCAGCAGCCGGATGAGCACGTCCTTGAGGCACTCGGTGCGCGGCAGGGCGTTGCCCAGGCCTGCGTAGCGGGGGTCGTGCGCCTGCGAAAACTCGCTGTCATCGGAGAGCGGCGGCGGCGGGGTGTCGTAGCTGCGGCGCCACTGCATGAACTGATCCTCGCCAAACTCAGCCAGCGTCTGGGCCTTGTCCTTGCCCTGCAGCGCACCGTAGTGGCGTTCGTTCAGGCGCCAGTCGCGCTTGACGTCAATCCAGCCGCGGTCGGCGGTGTCGAGGGCGAGGTTGGCCGTGTTGATGGCCCGCTTGAGCCGCGAGGTGTACAGCACGTCCGGCAGGAGGTTGTTCTCCACCAGCAGCTCGCCGCCGCGCACTGCTTCCTGGCGGCCCTGGTCGTTGAGGTCAACGTCCACCCAGCCGGTGAACAGGTTCTTGGCGTTCCACTCACTGTGGCCGTGGCGGAGCAAAATCAGGGTATAGGTCATGGTGTCATCCTACCGGCACGGGCCCCGCGGGCCCGCTGCGGGACGCAATGCTACGTGCCGCTGCGCACCCGGCGGAAGCTCCCGGCCCGGCGTTCACGCCGCCGTCTTTTATGCGCCGGATTCACCGGCGGTTTTGCGCATATGGCCGCTGCGCTTCGCTTATGCGCCGGACCCGTGCCGGGTTTGGCGCAGCTGGTCCACTGGCGCCAAACCCACGCCGGCTCCGGCGCATAACGAAAGCGGCCCGCAGCTTATGCGCACCACCCACCGCCGGGTTTGGCGCATAAGCGCCGCCGGCCGTGAGCCCCGCCACGTTATTTCAGCCGGACGCCGCCGGGCCATTAGTGTAATCCAGTGGTTCAACGTGCCCAAAGGGTCAAAACAGCTTCCACCGGCCCTGCACAACGTGATTCCGTGCCGCGCGGCCGGTCCCGCAGCAAACCCTTCGGCAACCCCACCCGCGGCACCACCAACCCGAACCGCCTCCGCCGCGTGGACCGCTGGCTGGCCGGCCCGGAAGCGTGGCGGCTGCGCCGGGACAGCACTGCCGGCGCCCGCCCCCTGGTGGTGGACCTGGGCTACGGCAGCTCACCCACCACCGCCGTGGAACTGCACCACCGCATCAGCGCTGCCTGCCCGGGCGCCCATGTGACCGGCATTGAAATCGAGCCCGAGCGGGTCCGCACCGCCAAGCCGCTGGAGCACGACGGCCTGGATTTCCGGGTGGGCGGCTTTGAAATCCCGGTACCCGGCCACGCCACCATGGTCCGCGCCTTCAACGTCCTGCGCCAGTACGAGGAGGCGGACGTCCGCCTGATTTGGGGCACCGTCTGCTCCCGGCTGACCCCCAACGGAATCTTCGTTGACGGCACCTGCGACGAGATCGGCCGCCGCAGCACCTGGGTGGCACTGGATTCCGCGGGACCACGGACCCTGACGATCTCGATGCGCTTTGGGGCCTTCAACCTGCCCTCCGACGTGGCCGAGCGCCTGCCCAAGGCGCTGATCCACCACAATGTGCCCGGGGAAAAGGTCAATGACTTTCTTCAGGCCCTGGACCGGCACTGGCTCGCCGCGGCGCCGCTGGCCCCCTTCGGCCACCGCCAGCGCTGGCTGCGCATGTGCCAGAAGATGTACGACGACGGCTGGCCCGTCACGCGCGACCCCTCGCGGTGGCGTTTGGGCGAGCTGACCGTGGCGTGGGCCGCCGTCGACCCGAACTAGGCGCGGCTGCTGCCGGATGCTACCAGGAGGACCCGCGGTTTTGGTTGCCGCGGCCCCGCCCGCGGACCTCGGCCAGGGCGGGCCGGACGTCGGCCAGGTACACACCGGCAACCGTGGCGCCTGCAAGGTCGATGATCATGAGCATGCCCAGGCTGGGCGAGCTGAAGGTGGTGACGACCGGCAACAGGTACAGGAAGCCGAAGAACGCCGAGATTCCCGTCAGGGAACCCCAAAACTGCTTGGTGCGCTTGTAGACGCGCTGAAAATCCGCGGCGGGCGTGCGCAGGCAGTCGGTCAGGGCCCAGATTTGGACGCCGAACGCCACGGCACCCAGCACCACCAGGATGAAAAAGGTCGCAGCATAGAGGAAGAAGCTCACACCACCAGCCTAGCCGGTGCGGGCGACAAGAAACATGCCGCGGCCGGGAGCCTTCCCGCCCGGGCGCCGCGGCTCCCCTACCGTCCGGCGGCGTCCAGTGCCTGGGCCAGGTCCGTCCAGAGGTCTTCAACGTTTTCAATGCCCACGCTCAGGCGCAGCAGGTTCACGGGCACCGATTCGGGCTCGTTGGCGTGGCGGCGGCGGCGCTCAATGAGCGATTCGACCCCGCCCAGGGAGGTGGCGGGGGTCCACAGGCGCAGTGCTTCCACGAGGGTGTTGGCGGCCTCCTCGCCGCCGGCCACCTCGATGCAGAGGATGGAGCCAAAGCCCAGCATCTGCGCCTTGGCGCGTTCGTGCCCCGGATCGGAGTTGAGGCCGGGGAACAAAACCCTCTCGACGCCGTCGTGCACGTTCAGGCGCTTGGCCAGCTCGAAGGCATTGGCCTGGGCCCGCTCAACGCGCAGGGCCAGGGTGCGCACGCCGCGCAGGGCCAGCCAGGCCTCAAACGGGCCGGCAATGGCACCGTGGATGGAACGGTGGTGGAGGAGCGTGTGGCGCAGGTCCTTGTCAGAGGTGATGAGGGCGCCCAGGATGACGTCGGAATGCCCGGCCAGGTACTTCGTAACCGAGTGGAGCACCACGTCGCTGCCCAGGTCCAGCGGCTTTTGGACCAGCGGCGTGCTGAAGGTGTTGTCCGTGACCACCACGGCTCCCACGGCCTTGGCGGAACGGCACAGGACGCGCAGGTCTGCCACTTCAAGCATGGGGTTGGTGGGACTTTCCAGCCACAACATGTCGGCCGCCTTTTCGCCGGCCCCGGTGAGGGCGGCGATGACCTCGTCGTTGTTGGCAATGTCCACCGTGCGCAGGCTGAACAGGCCCTTGTCCGCAAGTTCCTGTGCCATGACCAGGGCGCCCTGGTAGGAGTGCCGCGGCATGACGAGCACGCCGCCCACCGGGATCAGCGAGAACGCCGCGGACACGGCGGCCAGCCCGGAGCTGAACACGAGCGCCGGCAGGTCGGCCCCTTCCAGCTCGGCCAGGGCGTCCTCCAGCGGGTCCCACGTCGGGTTGGAGTAACGGCCGTAGGCCCTGTCGCCGTCCACGACCTGTCCGGTGCCCACGTACGTGGAAGACAGCACGATGGGCGGGTTGACCGCGGCGTCGTGCTCGCGGGCGGGCCGGCCGGCGGCCACCGCCACCGTCTCCGGGCTGAGCTGGTCGGGGTGGGAGGAAGGTTCAAGGGTCATGCTTCCAAAGATAGTGCGCCCGGGCGCCCCGGACGAAAATTCGTGACACGGGCCGGGCCGGCGGCCGCAGCCTGTGGACAAGCCGGGAGGCCTGTCAGCGGCGGCCGGTAAGCTGGGACCGTGACTTTCCCACCCGCCGCCCAGCCCGGCCTGTTCATTGCCTTTGAAGGCGGTGACGGGGCCGGAAAATCGACCCAGGCCGCCCTGCTGGCCCGGGCCCTGTCCGACGCCGGGCGCACCGTTTTGCGGACCCGCGAACCGGGCGGGACCCCGGTGGGCGAAAAGCTGCGCTCGCTGGTGCTGGACCACGGGCAGGGCGAGATTGACGCCCGCTGCGAGGCGCTGATCTTTGCCGCCTCCCGCGCCGCCCACGCCGCCCAGGTGATCGCCCCCGCCGTGGCACGCGGGGAGGTGGTCATCACCGACCGCTACATCGACTCCTCCATCGCGTACCAGGGGGCCGGCCGGGGACTGGGGGCCGCCGAGGTCCGCCGGCTCAACGAATGGGCCACCGACGGGCTGTGGCCCGAGCTCACCGTGCTGCTGGATGTCTCCCCCGAGGACGGCCGCAGCCGACGCACCGCGGGGGATGCGGCGGAGGACCGGCTGGAATCCGAGCCCGACCACTTCCACGCGGCCATCCGCCAGGCATTCCTGGACCGGGCGGCCGCCCGCCCCGAACGCTACCTGGTGCTGCCTGCCGGCCGGCCGGTGGACGAGCTGGCCGCGGCGGTGCGCACCCGTGTCCTGGAGCTGCTGGCCGCCAGGGAAGCGGGCGCTGCATGAGCGTGTGGGTGGACCTGCAGGGGCAGGGGCCCGTGGTGGAGCAGCTGCGCCGCGCCGCCCAGTCAAGCAACCCCACGCACGCCTGGCTGCTGACCGGCCCGCCCGGGTCCGGGCGCTCCAACGCCGCGCTGGCCTTCGCCGCCGCGCTGGTCTGCGAACGCGAGCAGTTGGCCGAGCGCGGCTGCGGCGTGTGCAAGGCCTGCCACACCACGCTCGCCGGCACCAACGCGGACGTCACGTTCATCGCCACCGAAAAGACCACCATCACCATCGAGGAGGCCCGCGAGCTGGTCCGCAAGGCCCACGACAGCCCTTCCTCGTCCCGGTGGCGCGTGATGATCGTGGGCGACGCCGACCGCATGGCCGAACGCACCACCAACGTCCTGCTCAAGGCCATCGAGGAACCGCCGCCGCGCACCATCTGGATCCTGTGCGCGCCCAGCCCGGCCGACGTGCTGGTCACGATCCGCTCGCGCTGCCGCACGCTCACGCTCCGCCTGCCGCCGGTGGAGGACGTGGCGGCCCTGTTGGTGCGCCGCGACGGGATTGAACCCGCCTTGGCCCTGCACGCCGCCCGTGCCGCGCAGAGCCACATTGGCATTGCCCGCCGGCTGGCCTCCGACGCCGGCGCCCGGGAGCGGCGCGACACCATCGTCCGCCTGCCTTTTTCCCTGCGCGACGTTTCGGCGGCCGTGCGCGCCGCCGGGAACCTGCTGGAGCTGGCCCAGGCGGAGGCCGGATCCTCCAATGAGGAACGCGACATTGCCGAAAAGGCCAAGCTGCTGCGCGACCTCGGCGCCCCCGAAACCGGCACCCTGCCACCGCCCATGCGCGCGCAGGTCAGGGCCCTGGAGGAGGACCAGAAGCGCCGCTCCAAGCGCTCGGTGACGGACCAGCTGGACCGGGCCCTGACGGACCTCCTCTCCTTCTACCGGGACGTGCTGGTGCTCCAGCTGGCGGCGCAGGGAGGGCCCGGCGTCGTGCCCTGCGAAGGGTCCGTGGAACTGGTCAACGAGCCGCTCCGCGACCACCTGGCCGAGTTCGCCGCCCGGGGCCGCCCTGAAGCCACCTTGGCCCGGATGGACGCCATCAACGCCGTGCGCCGCCGCCTGACCACCACCAACGTCTCCCCGCTTTTGGCCCTTGAAGCCATGGCCGTCAGCCTGCTCTAGATCCGCAAAGGACCCCCATGCCCCACGCACCCGTACGACGGCGGCACCGCCTCCGCCTTTCCCTCACCATCGCCATGGCGGCCGTGGGCGCCCTCCTGCTGGGCTCCTGCTCGGCTCCGGCCCCCGCCCCCGCGACGGCACCGACGGTGGTTGCCAGTGCGCAGGCGTCCGTCATTGGCGACGTGCCGGCGGACCTGGCCCCCTACTACGGACAGGTGGTGACGTGGACGTCCTGCAACGGCGGCTTCCAGTGCGCGAAGGTGAAGGTGCCGCTGGACTACGCCAAGCCGGGCGGGGAGTCCATCAAGCTCGCCGTCACTCGGCTGCCTGCCACCGGAAAGCGGCTCGGGTCCCTGCTGGTCAATCCCGGCGGACCGGGCGGCTCCGGCGTGGACCTGGTGGTCAACAGCGGCCGGCAGTACTTCTCCGCGAAGCTGCGCGCCGCCTACGACATTGTGGGCTTTGACCCGCGGGGGGTCCAGCGCTCGGACCCCGTCAAGTGCCTTGATGACGCCCAGATGGACGCGTCACGGCAGAAGGACTACGACATGTCCACGACGGCCGGGTTTCAGGCCGCCGAGGCGGACTCGAAGGCGCAGACCGGGCTGTGCGTGAAGAACTCGGGGGACATCCTGGACCATGTGGACACGGTCAGCTCCGCCCGCGACATGGACATCCTGCGCGCCGTGGTGGGCGATGCGAAGCTGAACTACATGGGCTTTTCCTACGGCACCAAGCTCGGCGCCACCTATGCCGGCCTGTTCCCTTCCCGGGTGGGACGGTTCTCCCTTGACGGCGCCCTGGACCCGTCGCTGGGGATTGACCAGATTTCCATGGGGCAGGCGGTCGGCTTTGAAAATGCCCTGCACGCCTGGGCGAAGAACTGCCTGGGCACCAAGGACTGCCCGGTTTCCGGCACCGTGGACGGGGCGGTGGAGCAAATCCGCCAGCTGAATGCCGTGTACACGAAAACGCCGCAACAAACCTCCAGCGGCCGCGTGGTGACCGGCACCGAGTTCACCAACGCCGTGGCGTTCGCAATGTACTCCACCGACTTGTGGGAGCCCCTCGCCGCGGCACTGAAACAGGCCTTCGCCGGGGACGCCTCCGGCATGCTGATGCTGGCCGACTACTCAGCGGATCGCGGCTCGGATGGCAAGTACAACTCCAACACGGCGGCGGCGTTCACGGCCATCAACTGCCTGGACTACCCGATGGACTCGGACACCGCGCACATGCGCACCGACGCGGCGGCCCTGGAGAAGGCCTCCCCCACCTTCGGCGCACTGCTGGCCTACTCGGGGCTGACGTGCAAGTACTGGCCGTTCCCGGCCACCGGCAGGCCGGCCCCCATTGCCGCACCGGGCGCCGGCCCCATCCTGGTCATCGGCACCACGGGCGACCCCGCCACCCCGTACAAGTGGGCGCAGTCGCTGGCCAAGCAGCTGGATTCCGGCGTCCTGGTGACCTGGAAGGGCAACGGGCACACCGCCTACGGCCGGGCAAACCAATGCCTGACGTCCACCGTGGACGACTACTTTGTCAACGGAAAGGTCCCTGCCGCCGGCACCACCTGCTGACGGCGGCCGGGGCCGATTTTGTACATGGGGGCCGGACATATTAGAGTTGTTTCTTGTGTTCGGCGAATGCCCCCGCAAGGGGTTTTCACGGCCACAGGCCTCCATAGCTCAGTTGGTAGAGCGTTTCACTCGTAATGAAAAGGTCAACAGTTCGATTCTGTTTGGAGGCTCCACCAAAGCCCCTGGCATCCATTGATGCCAGGGGCTTTTTACGTGCCCGCGGCATGGCCCGCCGCCGGTGCGGAGACAGAAACGGACAGGTGCGGTTGAATTCTCAACCGCACCTGTCCGTTTCTGGGTGCTGGGGCCGGGAGGGACTAGCGGGAGCCGCCGCCGTCGCCGGAACTGCTGCTGCCTGCGTGGGTGTGGCTGCCCGGTTCGACGAGCGCCCCCATCCGTTCTGCCGTGTGCTGGAGCAACAGGTCCGCATCGTCGGCCCGTGCCGCCGCGTTGTCCGCGGCCTCCTGCAGGGCCGACTTCGCCCGCAACGGCGGAGTCTTGAAGAACAGGGCAAGCACGAACGCCAGCAGCACCACCATCAGGGCAACCCAGTAGATGACGATGGTTGAGGCGGTGAAGCCCGTCAGGAACGGCTTGCTCAGGGCCGGGTTGGCGCCCTTGAGGAATGAGGTGTCATTGAGCGCGCTGCTGCCCGCCGACGACGACCCCGTTGCCGATTTCAGCTTCTGCGCGATGGTGGGGGCCACCTGGTCGACCACCTGGCTGCGGACCGCCGGCTTGGAGAAGTCCAGCGGCTGGGCCGGCACCGTGCTTTCAGCCTGCGCCTGCGGCACGCCCTTGGCGACCAGCGCCTTCACGCCGGCAGCGTGGGCCGCCTGCTGCGCACCCTTCTCCACCGGCGTCACCATGTTGGTGTAGATCAGGGCCATGATGGCCTTGTTCTCGGGCGCCGTCGCCACGGACGGGGTCATGGCGGCATTGAGTGCACTTTTGAGCGTGGGTCCGTCGGACAGCGAGGTCTGGATGTTCAGCGGCATCACCGTGAACAGCAGGGACAGCATGACGGCGGTGCCCAGCGTTCCACCGATCTGGCGGAAGAACGTCGAGGCACTCGTGGCCACGCCCATGTCGCGCAGGCCTACGGAGTTCTGGCTGGCGATGGTCAGGGTCTGCATGAGCTGGCCCAGGCCAAGCCCGATCAGCAGCATGCCGCCGGCAACAAACCAGAAGCTGGAGTCGTACCTGAGGAAGGTGAAGTACAGGAAGCCCGCGGACATCAGGCCGGTGCCGAGGATGGGGAACATCCTGTACCTGCCGTTGCGTGCGATCAGCTGGCCGCTGGCAATCGAGGCGATCATCAGCCCCAGGATCATCGGCAGCATCTGGAAGCCGCTCTCCGTCGGCGTGGAACCAAGGACAATCTGCAGGTACAGCGGGATGGTCATCATGGCGCCGAACATGCCAAAGCCCACCAGGACGCCGATGACGGTGGCCATGGAGAAGGTGGCGGAGTGGAAGAGCGTGATGGGGATCAGGGCATCTTCCTTCATGCGCACCTCAATGAGGATGAAGGCAACCACGCCAATCACGCCGATGCCGTAGCAGGCGATGGAAGCAGGGCTGGACCATCCCCAGATCTGGCCTTCCTCCGCCACGAGCAGCAGCGGCACGAGGGCCACAATCACGGCGGCGGCGCCCCACCAGTCGATGCGCACCGAATGGCGGTCCACCTTGGGCAGGTGCAGGAAACGCAGCACCATGGCCAGGGCGGCCAGGCCGATCGGGACGTTGATCAGGAACACCCAGCGCCAGCCGGCGATCCACAGGATCTCATTGCTGCCGGCAAAGAGGCCGCCGATGAGCGGGCCGATGACGCTGGAAACACCGAAGACAGCCAGGAAGTAGCCCTGGTACTTGGCTCGTTCGCGCGGGGCAAGCATGTCGCCCATGATGGCCAGCGGCATGGACATCAGGCCGCCGGCGCCCAGGCCCTGCACGGCGCGGAAGACGGCGAGCTCGATCATGGAGGTCGAGAAGCTCGCCAGTACGGATCCGACGATGAAGACGACGATCGCGAAGAGGAACAGCGGGCGCCGTCCGAAGATGTCGGACAGCTTGCCGTAAATGGGTGTGCTGATCGTGGAAACAATCAGGTAGGCGGTGGTGACCCACGCCTGCAGGCTCAGGCCGTGGAGGTCGTCACCGATGGTGCGGATGGCCGTTCCGACCACCGTCTGGTCCAGGGCCGACAGGAACATTCCTGCCATGAGCCCGAAAATCACAAACAGGATTTGGCGGTGGTTCATCACCGCGCTGCCTGCGGGGCTGGCCCCGGATGCGTTGGCTGTTGGGTTGTCGCTAGACATGCGTCCTCAAAACGTGTGGAGGATGCCGCTGGCACCGGCATCACAACGGCGTGGGCGCAACGAAATTTGTTGCGCAGGGACGTACGCTACTCCCTTCATCCCGCGCGGGCAAACAGTTACTTGCGGCAACCGTCCAGTTTCGCGCACAGTGAACACCCCCCTTCACCCGGCACGGACCTATCATGGGCCCATGACCGAGAAAATGCCGCCCAGGGTCCGTTCCCGTGGGCCGGCGCGGGCGCCCGGCCGCGTCCATTGGATGGAGTTGTTTTTTGACCTGGTCTTCGTGGCGTTTGTGGGCCAGCTCGCCCACGGCATCCACGGCAATCCCGGCTGGGCCGAGTTCGGCACCTTCGTCCTGCTGTTCTTTCCGGCGTGGTGGGCGTGGGTCAACATCGTCTCCGTTGTCAACCTCCTGCCCGGGCTGTCCTCCCGCAGCCTGGGCATGGCCATGCTGGCGGCGATGGCGGCCGCCGGTGTCATGGCCGCCGCCGCCCCGCACGCCCTGGGCGGGCGGGCATGGGCGTTCTCGCTGGCCAACGCGGCCATGCGGGCCATCCTGCTGGTGCTGTGGCTCTACCGGCGCCGGCACACGGGCGGTGCCGCGCCGTCGTGGCGGATCTGGACCTACAACGGCGGGACGGCAGCCCTCTGGCTCGTGGCCGCCGCATTGCCACTGGAGGGCGCCGTGGCGTTGTGGGCCGCGGCCATTCTGGTGGAGGTGTCCATGGTGCTGGTGGGCGGGCGGCTGCAGCCCGACGCCGGCATTGCCGGCATCAACGTCGAGCACGCCGCCGAACGGCTGGGCCTGTTCGTCATCATCGTCCTGGGCGAATCCGTGTTCACCGTCGTCACCGTAGTGTCCACGGTGTGGAATCCCGCGGCGTGGCTGGCCGGTTCCCTGGGCTTTGTGGTGGTGGCCCTGCTCGGCTGGGCCTTCTTCCAGTACGGCACCGGCACCCTCAACGCCGGGCTGGAACGGCTGGCCGGCCGGCGCGACTTTGGCGGCATCCAGCTGACCATCCTGTTCATGCCGTTTCTGCTGGTGGCGGGCGTGACCGCCATCGCCGGGGCCATCGCGACCGCCATCCCGGCGCCGTTCGCCACGCTTCCCCTCGGCTCGGGCATCACGCTCGGCGGCGGGCTGGCGCTGTTCTACCTGACCAATGCCGTGGTTTCACTGCGCTTCGGCCAGTCCGCCGGCGCCGTGCTCCCCTGGTCCATTCCGGCCGTGGCACTGAGCCTCCTGCTCGTTCCGGCCAGCCGGGCCGTGCCGGCCGCCGTCGTGCTTGGGCTGGCCGTGGTGCTCCTGCTGGCGCTCACCGCCTACGTGGAGCTGCACCATCGCGCCATGGCCCGGCAGGGTTGAGGGCCTATCCGTCCCAGGGGAAGACGACGCCCTCCCCCACCACCTTCAGCGACAGCTCCGTGCCGGGCCGCGCCAGCATCGCGTTCCAGTGCCGGATGTTGATGACCTCGCCGCCCACGGGCTGGTGCGGGTCCGCAGGGTGCAGGGGGTCCACCGCGATGGGCGCCAGCTGGATCCGCACGGTCGTTTCGGGGCCGAAGTAGTCGGTGTCCACGACGTGGCCGCGGATCTTTCCGCCTTCGCTGATGCGGATCTGCTCGGGCCGTAGCATCAGGTGCACGCGGCCCTGCACGGGCGGGCGCCGGACGGGGATGCCGCCGAGGGAGCACAGCGCCAGTGAGCCTTCCATCCACGCCTCAAGGATGACCGCGTCGCCGAGGAATTCCGCCGTCGCCCGGTCGGACGGGCGCGTGTAGACCACGAAGGGGCTGCCGATCTGGGCCAGCCTGCCGTCGCGCATGACGGCCACCTGGTCCGCGAAACTGAGCGCCTCGGCCTGGTCGTGCGTGACAAGGATGGTGGTGACACCGGCGTCGGACAACGTCTTGGACACGGCCCGGCGTGTGGCCACGCGCAGCCCGGCGTCGAGAGCGCTGAACGGCTCGTCGAGCAGCATGAGCTCCGGCTGGCGGGCCAGCGCTCGGGCCAGGGCCACGCGCTGCTGCTGCCCGCCGGAAAGCTCCGACGGCTTGCGCTTGGCGTAGGACGGCTCCATGGAGACCATCTCCAGCAGTTCGGCCACGCGGGAGGCCGCAGCCCGGCCGCGCAGCGGCAGCCCGAACGCGATGTTCTGCCCCACGCTCAGGTGCGGGAACAGGGCGCCGTCCTGCGCCACATAGCCCACGCTGCGCTTGTGGGCGGGCAGCCAGCCGGAGGGCCCGGCCACTTCCACCCCGTCAAGGGAAACGCTGCCGGCGTCGGGTGCCTCAAAGCCGGCAATGAGGCGCAGCAGGGTGGTCTTGCCGGAACCCGAGGCGCCCACAATGGCGGTGGTGCGCCCCTGGGCCACGGTCAGGTCCACGCCCTTGAGCACCTCCGTGCCGCCGAACGACTTCCGCGCACCGGTGATCTGCAGGTGGTCGGTGACGTGGTCGGCGTCCGGTTCAAAGGCGGGGAGGGTTGACGCGGCCGGGGCCGGCCTGCGCGATGCTGTCACTGTCCGGCTGCTTTCTTGGATTCGGCAAAGAGGAGGTAGGTCATGGGTGCCGAGAGCAGGATCATCAGCAGTGCGTAGGGGGCGGCGCCGGTGTAGTTGATCTCGCTGCTGAGCGACCAAAATTCGGTGGCCAGCGTTTGGGTGCCGTTCGGGGCCAGCAGCAGCGTTGCCGTCAGCTCGTTCATGATGCCCAGGAACACCAGCGCGGCCCCGCCCGCCGCGGCGGGGGCGGTCAGGCGCAGCGTGACACGCATGAACGCCAGCAGCGGGGGCTTGCCCAGCGCCTGGGCGGCCTCGTCCAGTTCCTTGGGCGCCTGCGCCAGCCCGGCGCGCAGGTTCACCAGTGCACGTGGCATGAACAGCATGGCGTAGGCCGCCACCAGCACGACGGCGGTCTGGTAGATGCCGGGCATGTTGTGGATGCTGATGGTCACCAGGGCCAGTGCCACCACAATGCCGGGCATGGAGCTGGAGATGTAGTTGGCACCCTCGAGCAGTTTGGTGACGGGGCCCGGATGCCGGACCGCCAAAAAGGCCAGCGGAAAGGCCAGGACGGTGGTGACCAGCGCCCCTACGAGGCCGTACACCAGCGTTTGCAGGACCGCGTTGGCCAGCGCGCTGCCGCTCCAGATCCCGGGCCCGCCCACCACCAGCCATCGGAACACATGGAACAGGGGCAGGCCCAATGCCAGGGCGGTGAGCACCGCCAGGCCGGCCTGCGCCGGAATCTCCAGCCGGCCCAGCGCCAGCCGCGGCGGGTTGGCCTGCACGCCCGAGCCCACCCGCGCATAGCGGGCGTTGCCGCGCACCTTGGACTCGCCCAACAGCAGCAACAAGCAGAACAGCACCAGCACGCTGGCCAGCATGTTGGCAGCCGCCCCGTTGAACGTGGAACGGTATTGGTCGTAAATGGCGGTGGTGAAGGTGTCGAACTGGATCATGGCAAAGGCGCCGTATTCGGCGAGCAGGTGCAGGGAAACCAGCAGCGCACCGCCGGCCGAGGCGAGCCGCAGCTGCGGGAGCACCACGCGGAAGAACACCTTCCACGGACCCAGCCCCAGCGACGAGCCGGACTGTTCAAGGGCCGGGTCCATGCGGCTGAGCACGGCGGCCACGGGGATGTACACCAGCGGGAAGTACGAGAGCACGGAAATGAGCACGCCGCCAAACAGCCCGCCCAGGGAGGGGACCGCACTGACCCACGCGTAGCTGTTCACAAACGCTGGAATGGCCAGGGGTGCCGCCAGCAGCACGGCCCAAATCTTGTGTCCGCGCAGCCTGGTGCGTTCCACCAGCCACGCCCCGGCAATGCCGAGCACCACGCACACCGGCACGGTGATCACCACCAGGCCCAGCGTGTTCAGCAGCAGTTCCCCCACGCGCGGGCGGAAGACCAGCTTCTCAATGGTGCCCCACCCGGCATTGCCCGTCATGACCGCCACATAGCCCAGCGGCAGCAGGGAGAAGGCGGCGATGAGGATGGATAGGGCGACGACGGCCCAGGGGCCGAAGCGTGTGCCCCGGCCCCCGGCTGCGTTGCGTCGGTTGGCTGCGCGCGGCGCGCGTGCCGCCGTCGTACTGGGTGAAGAATACATTGGTATTAGAGTAGACCGGCCTCGGTCATGAGGTCGGTGACCTTCTGGGAGTTCAGCTTGGCCGCGTCAACCTTCGGCGCCTGCAGGTCCTGCAGCGGAACCAGCTTGGCGTTCGCGGCAACACCGCTCGCCACCGGGTACTCGAAAGAGGTTCCGGTCTGCAGGATCTCCTGGCCTGCCTTGCCGGTGATGAATTCCAGGAACTTCTCGGCATTGGCCTGGTGCTTGCTGGAGGCCAGCACGCCGCCGCCGGAGACCGAGACAAACGCGCCCGGGTCCTGGTTCTTGAAGTAGTGCAGGGCCACATTGTTGGAGTTCTCGCCGGTCTTGGCCTGGTCGCCGAACCAGTAGTAGTGGTAGATGACGGCCCCGTCCACCTCACCGGCGTTGACTGCCTTCATGGCCGTGCTGTTGCCCTTGTAGGGCTTGGCGTTTTCCTTCATGGCCTTCAGCCAGGCCAGCGTGGCGTCCTGGCCCTTGAGCTCCAGCATGGCGGAGACGATGGCCTGGAAGTCGGCACCGGACGGCGACGCGGCCCACTTGCCCTTCCAGGCGGGGTCCGCCAGGTCCATGATCGACTTGGGCAGCTGGGCCGGGGTCAGCTTGGTCTTGTTGTAGGCAAAGACGGTGCTGCGGGCGGCAATGCCGGTCCACTTGTTGGTGGAGGGCCGGTAGGCCTCGGGGACCTGTTCCTGGATCTTCTTGCTGATGTCCGTCAACAGTCCCGCGTTTTCCACCTGCGTCATGGCGGGGGAGTTTTCGGTCAGGAAGACGTCCGCGGGCGACTTGGCACCCTCGGCGATGATTTGGTTGCTCATCTCGGAGTCGTCGCCGTTGCGCAGCGTGACCTTGATGCCGGTTTCCTTGGTGAATTCGTCCACCCAGGCCTGGGTGAGCTCCTCGTGCTGGGCGTTATAGACGGTGATGGCGTCCGTGGCCGAGCCCTGGGCGCCTTTCGACGCGGCCGGGGTGGTGCTGCCACCGCAGGCGGCGAGGGCGAGCACGGAGACTCCGGCGATCGCCGTCAGCGCGCTCCTGCGCAGGAAACGGGTGTTGAGCAAGGTCTTCATGGGGGCCTTTCGGCGTAGGTGAATTAGCGAAGCTTTATTGATCGTAATGCAACGATAGGCGAGGCTACCCTCACAACGCGAAATTGTGACACAGCTCTCCTGAATTTCGTCACATTTGCCTGACCAAAATGGACCGGGTCCAGCTAGGCCGGGTCTTGCCGGCTTTCACCAAGCAGTTCGCCGGCCCGGTTGACGTGCTCGTGGACGATCGCGGCCCTGCGGACGACGCCGGACACGTCCCCCGCCCCGAGCCTCACCATGGCGACCGCTTCCGCCGCTGCGGCGAGTGCGTTGCCTGCCCGGGAGAGCTCGCGGTGGACGTCGTTGAGGTAGCCGCCGGTGCCGGTGGGGATTTCCATGCCTTCACTGGGTGCGATGGACTGCGCCCGGGCCGCGATGCTGCGCACCTGGGGCAGGAGGTCCGCCAGGGCGTCGGCCACCGGGACGAGCGCGGCATAGTGTTGCCCCGGACCGCCTTCGGCGTGGCTGGCTTCCTCCTCGACGCCCTCAAGCATCTGGTGGAAGCGGTCCAGGCCGCGCCGGAACCTGTCGTGGGCGCGCCGCCAGACGCCCTTGCCAAGTTCGGCGTCGTCGCGCCTGGCTTGCCGGCCGGCGCCAAAAAATCCCAAGGGCATGCGTGCGTGCTTCGCTGTCAGGGAGCCGTCAGAGGTACTGGCCCGGGCGGCCGGCGTCGGCCTGGCCGGAACCTTCGGGACGGCCCTGCGCCCGGCCCGCGGGCGCGCGCTGGGGTTCGCCGTTCTCGCCCACCACCACGCCGGGCGCAATGACGGTGCCCGGCGGCAGCTGGTGCATCTGCAGCCGGGCCGCCACCTGCTGGTTTGCCATGGCCTGGGCGGCCATGGCGGTCTGGATGCCGTGGAACAGCCCCTCGAGCCAGCCGACCAGCTGCGCCTGGGCAATGCGCAGTTCTGCATCCGAGGGCACGCTGGCGTCCGTAAACGGCAGGCTGAGCCGGTGCAGTTCCTCCACGAGTTCCGGTGAGAGCCCGTCCTCGAGTTCGGCGATGGAGCGCCCGTGGATTTCGGCCAGGCGCGCGCGGGCGGCGTCGTCCAGCGGCGCGCTTTTCACCTCGTCCAGGAGTTGTTTGACCATGGTGCCAATGCGCATCACCTTGGCCGGCTGGTCCACCATGTCCGCGACGGTGGCGTGCTTCGCCTCCGTTCCGCCCCCTTGGGCGGCGGAGGGCTGTTGCGCCGCCCCGGCTCCGAAGCCGTCCACGTCCACGTCCACGTTGACCGGATCGTCCACTACCTTGCCTTCGGCCGTGGTCCCGGCTTCCTGCACATGCGCCTTGTCAGTCATACGGCCAGTCTCTCACGACGTCCCCGCAATTGTCCGCGCCGGTTTTTCGGCGCGGGCCTTGGGCGCGGACTTTAGGCGCAGACTTTAGGCGCAGACTTTAGGCGCAGACTTTAGGCGCAGCCCCGCCGAGTGTGCAGGTGTGACGGGTGCCGGGCCCGCCAACCCGCCACAACTGCACACTCGCGCAGCCATGCAGCCGGCGTCAGCAGCAGCGGCCCTCGGGATTGCCCTCCTGGCGGTCCATCCTGTCCCGCCAGAACTCCTTGACTGTCTTGGCCGGGGTGGTGCAGCCGGTGCCGCGGTGGTGGTCCAGGTACTTTTCATAGGCGTCCTCACCCAGGACGCCCTTGAGGTACATGCTGACTGAACCCAACACCCCGGCCGCACGGTGCAGCAGCTCCACAGTCAGTGCCCCGCCCGCACGGTTTCCCGGCCAGGACCACCCAGGCCACGCCGCCGAGCAGCGCGATGGCCGCCCAGAGGGCTATTTTTCAGCGGCGTCCACTTCTGCGTGGCTGCTTCCGCCTCGAGGTCCACGGCCACGGGCGGCAGCTCCGGATCCTGAAGCAGAAGGCCCGCGTGGCGGGCTGTCCCCTTGGAAGGCTGGGTCATTGTTTTCCTTACTCAAGGCCGAATTCTGAACCCTTGACGGCAGCAGCGCGGCCCGGCCCGCCACGCCGCTGTGGCTCGGGGCATACAAAGGAATCGACCAACGGCCCCGTTTCTGCGTCGAACGGCCCGACACCCTCGGTTGCAACCGGGGCACTTTTCACGAACCTTCGGTTGCAACCGGGGCGGCGGAATGTCGTTTGTGCGGGAGCGTTGGGCGAAAAAGCCCCGGTTGCAACCGAGCGTTGGGTTTGGGGCGGGTTAGAGCGTCAGCAGGACCTTGCCCACGTGCGAGCCGGAGTCGAAGTATTCGTGCGCCGCGGCCGCCTGCGCCAGCGGGAACGTCTTGTCCACGATGGTCTTCACGGCGCCCGAGGCCACCAGCGGCCACACGTGCTCGCGCACGCCCTCCATGATGGTGGCCTTCTCGCCCGCCGGGCGGGCACGCAGCGTGGTGCCGATGACGGCCGCACGCTTGGCGAGGAGGGTGCCCAGGTTCAGCTCCGCCGTCGTCCCGCCCTGCAGGCCGATCACCACGAGGCGGCCGTAGAGCGCCAGTGCGGACACGTTTTGGGCCAGGTACTTGGCGCCGATGACGTCGAGGATCACGTTGGCGCCGGCACCTTTGGTGTGTTCCCTGACCAGTTCCACGAAGTCCTGGGTGCGGTAGTTCACGGCCACGTCCGCACCGAGGTAGCCGGTGAGCATGGCCACCTTCTCGTCACTGCCGGCCGTGGCGATCACGCGCGCACCGGCGGCCTTCGCGAGCTGGACGGCCATGACCCCGATGCCGCCCGTGCCGCCGTGCACCAGCACGGTCTCCCCCGCCTGCAGCTGGGCGGTCATGAACAGGTTGGAGTACACCGTGGCGGCAACCTCGGGCAGCGCGGCGGCCGTGACGACGTCGACGCCGCCTGGAAGCCGGAGCACCTGCCCGGCCGGGACCGCCACCTGCTGGGCGTACCCGCCGCCAGCCAGCAGGGCAACCACCTTGTCGCCGATGGAGAAGGGCCGGGTGACGTTGGGACCGAAGCCGGCGATCCGCCCGGACACTTCCAGCCCCAACACGTCCGTGGCCCCTGCCGGCGACGGATAAAAGCCTCGGCGCTGCTGGACATCGGCGCGGTTGATGCCTGCGGCGACGACGTCGATCAGGACCTCGCCGTCTCCGGGCACGGGTGCGGGGACGTCGGCCAAGGCCAAAACCTCCGGGCCGCCGGCAGCCCGTGCAACAATCGCCTTCATGAACTTCTCCTCCTACTGCGCAGTACTGGGCGGGGGCGCCGCTTTGGCGGCACCGCCCCGCCTATGAAACACTACTAGGGTAAGGAAGGTTGTCCGAGCGGCCGATGGAGCTGGTCTTGAAAACCAGTGTGCGGTGACCCCGTACCGCGAGTTCGAATCTCGCACCTTCCGCGCAATGAGGGAGGCATTCCACCAGGAATGCCTCCCTTTTCGCTGCCCTGCGCCCGCCTTCCCGATTGCGCCCCTGCCGCCGGCACGACGGCGCTCATCCAGCCCGCCGCCGTGGCCCCGTACGGCTCTGCGCGGTACCCCGCCCAGGTGGCCGGCGTCATCGTGGCCCGACTTCGCCCGCCACGGCGCCGAGGTGGCGCGGCGCAGCCGCCCACACGCTGGGTCGCAGTAGTTGCAGAAATGGGCACCGTGCAAGCGGTTGCCATTGCAACTACTGCGACCCAGTTGGCTCATGGCGCACGGAGGCCGGCGCCCTGGGCGCTAGGCGAGGATGTCCGCCGCGATGGCGTCGGCGTCCAGGATGGTGCGGTAGCCGCTGCGGTACTCGGCGTTGGCCTGCGCGGCGATGGCCGTTCCCCACTGCACCGAGGAAAGCTGGAGCCCCAGCACGTACAGCCCCTCGGCCGGCCGGCCGGCGCCGTCGAGCGGGCGGTAGGGCGGTGCGGAAACGTCCAGGCCGCTGGTGACGACGGGCCCGCCGTCGGCCGCCAGCATGACGCGCGGCCGGACCAGCCCGTCGGCCTGCAGGTTGTTCAGCAGCCGGGACGCCGTGCCCTGGATGCGGTTGGCGGGTGCCAGCGCCTCGACCAGGTGCCGGGCCTGCCACGGCTCGTCGGCCACCCACGGCGAGCTGGCCGTGAACTGTCCGTCCTGGATGCGAAAAACAGGGTCCGGCCCGGCGAAGTGGACCACGCCGGCACGCACCAGCGCGGCCAGCTGTTCCACGCGCAGCGCCGGCGGCCCGCTGGCCAGCCCCTCCACGAACCCTTCAAACCAGCCCCGCAGCTCGCCCAGCCAGGATTCCTGGGTGATGCCGCGGTCGGCGACGAGCGACTTCACCACGGCCCGGCCGGCGTTCAGCGCGCCAATGGCCATCTTGACGGGGTCGTCCTCGCCGCGGGCCGACCCGGCGGCGTCGTCGGTGAGGTAGGAAAGGACGGCCGCATCCAGCCCGGCCTGTGAGCCGAAGCGGTGCTTGCCGCCGGGCCTGAGCGGGTGGCGGGAGAGCGGGCGGGCCAGGGCGGGCAGGTCCAGGGCCCGGCCCTCCGCCACGTGGCGGGCCTCGAGGGACTTCAGGCGGTCCGCCCAGCTGCCGGCCGCGCCGTCGGGCCCGGAGTGCAGCAGCGCATCCAGTTCGTCCAGGAAGCCCGGCGCCACGGCACCCGGGCTGGTCCGCGCCAGGGTGGTGTAATACGCCCAGAGCGTGTCGCGGTGCAGCAGGGGCCAGATGTCATGGTCAAAACCGGCGGTCGCGCCCATGTCGCGGATCCGGGTGACGGCCTCCTCACACAGGAACCGCAGCTCCACCCCGGCAGGATAATAGCTGGCCAGCTCGGCCTTGGCCCGGTACGGCGTGCCGCGGCGGGAGGCACCGACGATCACCGGCTCCCGGCCGCCGGCACGGTAGGCCAGGGCATCGCCGGGGCCACGGCCGGTCGCCTCAAAGCGGCCACCGCGGCCCTCCGTCAACTGCCCGAGCACGTCGAAAAAGTTCAGCCCCATGCCGCGCACCAGGACCGTTTCGCCGGCGGGAAGCTGGTCCCAGTCCACGTCATTGGGCACTGCCGGCGGCAGGTAGCTCAGCCCCTGTGCGCGGGCCTCGTCCCGGAGCGCCCGCTGCGCAGGCCCCAGCCGGGACTCCACATGGCCCAGCGCCAGGACCACCTTGTCCGCCGGCAGCGTCTCCCCGCTGACGAGTTCGACGCCGTATCCTCCCGTGGCATGGTCCCTCGCCACCCGCTTGGCCTCACCCCGGTGGATGGTGACCTGGACACCGTGCGGCACGTTTTCCAGCAGGCGGGCGAAGCACCAGGACAGGTAGCGGCCGTACAGCGCGCGACCGGGAAAACCGGTGGCGGCGAGCGCGGCGAGTTCGCTGCGGTCGCCCGTGCTGAGCTCCGGGTCCGGCGCGGCGCGCATGAGCTCGCGCCAGGCGTTGAAGCTGCAGCCGGCCAGCGGCGCGGCGGCCACGCCCTGGTCCGGAACCAGGGTGGGGAAGAACGACTGGGTGTTCATCAGGTACAGCCGGGACTGCTCCGTACGCCAGACGTGCCCCGGGCCGGGAGGGTAGGGATCCACGAGGTGGATGTGCAGCGGGGCCTGCGGCCCGGCCGCGTTCCGGGCATCGCGCGCGGTTTCCGCCTGCGCCGCATACCGGGCCAGCAGGCGTTCCATGACGGACGTGCCCCGGGGCCCCGCCCCCACAATGACCACTGTCCTGCCGCCCAAGGATTCCACCCCTTGAGCTTAACTGATGGCCTTGGGCGGACGGGGCGGCGGCCCTGCCTAGGATGGGACCATGACCCTCCCCCTGAGTCCCGATGCCACAACCGGGCCGGCCGTTGCCGAGCAGCCCTTCGATGAGAACCTGTGGCTGGAAGACATCCACGGCAGCGACGCCATGGCCTGGGTGCGGGAGCACAATGCGCGCACCGACGCCGCCCTGGTCAACCCGGCCTACACTGCGCTGGAGGCCGCCGTGCTGGAGGTGCTCGATTCCAAGGACCGCATCGCCATGGTGTCCAAGCACGGGGACTGGTACTACAACTTTTGGCGGGACGAGGCGAACCCGCGCGGGCTGTGGCGGCGCACGGACTGGGACAGCTACGTCTCCGGCAGCCCGGCGTGGCAGCTGATCCTGGACGTGGATGCCCTGGCGGCGGCGGAAGGAACGGAGTGGCTGTGGGCCGGCGCCTCGCTGCTGCGGCCCCCGGCCGGGGAGGAATACCGCCTGGCCATGGTGGCTCTCTCCCCCGACGGCGGCGACGCCGTCACGTACCGGGAGTTCGATCTGGCGGCCCGGGCCTTTGTGCCGGGCGGCTTTGAACTGCCGACGGCGAAGACGCGCCTGAGCTGGGTGGATGCGGACACGCTGTACGTGGGCACGGACACAGGCACCGGCTCCATGACGGCTTCCTCCTATCCCGCCGCGTCGCGCGTGCTGCACCGTGGCGAGTCCCTGGCGGAACTGGCGGCGAAGCAGCCGCTGTTTTCCGTGCCGCCGGACCACCTCAGCGGCGGGGTGTCCCATGACAGCACGCCCGGCTTTGAGCGCGACGTGGCCTACGACGTCCTGGACTTCTTCCGGTCCCGCAGCTACCTGCGGACGGGCGACGACTGGGTGCACCTTGACGTGCCCGATGACATGAACGTTTCCCTGCACAAGGAGTGGCTGCTGCTGCGCCCGCGCACGGACTGGGCCGTGGCCGGCTCCGTGCATGCGGCCGGGGCGCTGCTGGCCATTGAACTGGACGCGTTCCTGGCCGGCGGCCGTGATGTCCGGACCGTTTTTGCGCCGACGCCCGCCCAGTCCCTGCAGTCCTGGAGCTGGACCCGCGACTACCTGCTGCTCAACCTGCTCGAGGACGTCTCCTCCAAAATCCTGGTGCTGGACCCTGCCCGGGAATGGGCGGCCAGCGGGCTGGATGCGTGCCCGCCGCTGCACTCGGTGGATGCGTACGCCGTCGACGATGAGGACCCGGCTGCCGGCAATGACTACTGGCTGGTCGCCACCGGCTTTCTCACCCCGTCCACGGTGTACCGGGGGCAGCTGCCAACCGGCGGGCCGGCGGCGGTGGTCCGGCAGGCGCCGTCGTTCTTCAACGAAGCGGGCTACGCGGTGGAGCAGCACTTCGCCGTGTCCCGTGACGGGACGCGCATCCCCTACTTCCAGGTGGGGCCGAAGGACTTGGTGCTCGACGGCGGCAACCCCACCCTGCTGGGCGGCTACGGCGGCTTTGAGGTTTCCCGGACGCCTTCGTACAGCGGGGCCGTGGGGCGCAGCTGGCTGGAGCGCCGCGCCGTGGTGGACGGCGTGGAGCGCGGCGGCGTCTACGTGGTGGCGAACATCCGCGGCGGCGGCGAGTACGGCCCGGGCTGGCACACGGCCGCGCTGCAGGAAAACCGGCACCGCGCCTATGAAGACTTTGCCGCCGTGGCCCGCGACCTGGCGGCCCGCGGGGTGGCCCGGCCCAAACACCTGGGCTGCGCCGGCGGCAGCAACGGCGGCCTGCTGGTGGGCAACATGCTCACGCACTACCCGGAACTGTTCGGCGCCATTTCCTGCGGGGTGCCGCTGCTGGACATGCGCCGGTACACAAAGCTGTCCGCCGGCGCTTCCTGGATCGCCGAGTACGGCGACCCGGACGTGCCGGCACAGTGGGAGTTCATCAAGACCTTCTCCCCCTACCACCTGCTGCAGGCCGGGCTTGCGTATCCGCCCTTGTTCATCTGGACCGCGACGTCCGACGACCGGGTGGGGCCGGTGCAGGCGCGGAAGATGGCCGCCCGGATGGAATCGCTCGGGCTGCCCGTCTGGTTCCACGAGGCACTGGAGGGCGGCCACGCGGGGGCCGGAAACAACGCGCAGGCGGCCCGCCTGCATACGGCGTCGCACGAATTCCTCTGGCGGGCGCTGACCGGCGGGTTCTAAAAACGGGTGGGAAAACGTGCCGCGGGGCGCCGCGGCCCCCGTTTTGCTTTGTACCCCTGTCTCTAGGTAAAGTTTGGGATGCTGGTTGGGGGCTTCTACCCTTTCCAGTGCTGGAGACGTGCCAGAGCGGCCGAATGGGCTTCACTGCTAATGAAGTGTGGGGCACAACTCCACCGGGGGTTCAAATCCCCCCGTCTCCGCATCAAAAAAGCACCCCTGAGGAATTCAGGGGTGCTTTTTTATTCTCCGGATGGCGGGAGCGATCCGGAAAACACCCCCGATCGCGCGGGAGCGTTTTGGGTTCGAATCCGGCCTACCCCGCCTGGGCGAGCACCAGCGGGAGCACCTGGTCCACGCCGGCCTGGCGCAGGGTGCGGCCGGCAACGGTCAGCGTCCAGCGGCTGTCGACGAGGTCGTCGATGAGCAGCACGGGCCCGCCGGGATACGCGGCGATGGCGGCGGCCAGCCCTGGGCCCACACTGAACCGCTCCCAGACCCCCGCCAGCCGGTAGGCGCTGTTGCCGCCGCGCCCGCCCGTGGGCCCGCCGAACTCCAGCGACAGTTCGCCCAGGTACGGCAGCCGGCCGATCTGGCAGATCGCCTGCGCCAGCGAAGACACCAATTGCGGCTTCCCCCGCGACGGCAGGGACACCACCGCCACGGGACGGCCCTGCCCCGCCCAGCGGGCCTGGCCCCAGTCGCGCAACACGGCCACCACCGCCTGCGCCATGGCCGGGTCGATCGGCACATCCGGGGCCCCGGCGGCAAACACCGCCCGCAGCGCGTTGCCCCAGCCCAGGTCGGTCAGCCTGGCCAGCGCCCGTCCCGGCCCCACCTGATCGTCGGGCTTGAGGCGGCCCTTGACGGGCACGCCGAGCCGGTCCATTCCGGTGGGCCACTGGGTGCGCGGGTCCAGGGGCAGGCCCGCGTGGCTCAGCGACTCGCTGGCGGCCGCCACGGCACCGGAGCCGACGTCCATGGGGAACCAGCGCCCGGCGCACGAATCGCAGCGGCCGCACGGCGCCGCCGTCGAATCATCCAGGGCCGCGGCCAGGTACTCCATCCGGCACCCCGCGGCCTGTTCATACTCGACCATGGCGTGCTGCTCGTCGACGCGGGCCTGGGCAATGCGCCGGTAGCGCTCGGCGTCGTAAGCCCAGGGCTGCCCGGTGGATTCCCAGCCCCCGGCCACCCGGCGCACCGCCCCGTCCACGGCGAGCACCTTCAGCAGCAGTTCCAACGGCGTGCGGCGCAGGTCCACCCTGGCTTCCAGGGCCGGGGTGGACATGGGCTTCCCGGCCTCCCCCAGCGCACCCAGGACCGCCGTGGCCTTCTCGGCCGACGGCATGGACGCCGTGGCAAAGTAGCGCCAGATCTCCGCATCCTCGCTGCCGGGCAGCAGCAGGACGTCCGCGTTGGCGCTGCCACGGCCGGCGCGGCCCACCTGCTGGTAGTAGGCCACGGGCGAGGACGGAGCGCCCAGGTGGACCACGAACCCCAGGTCCGGCTTGTCGAAGCCCATGCCGAGCGCGCTCGTGGCGACGAGTGCCTTGACCTCGTTGTTTTTCAACGCCTCCTCCAGCGACTCCCGGTCCATGGGGTCCGTCCGCCCGGTGTAGGGGCGGACCACGTGCCCGGCTTCGGCCAGCAGCCGTGCCGTGTCCTCGGCCGCAGACACCGTCAGCGTGTAGATGATGCCGCTGCCAGGCATCTCCGCGAGGTGGGTCAGCAGCCAGCCGAGCCGGTCGCGGGAGTCGGCGAGCCGCAGCACGCCCAGGCGCAGGGACTTGCGGGCCAGCGGACCGCGGATGGTGAACACGCCGGCACCGAGCTGTTCCTCAATGTCTGCCACCACCCGGGAGTTGGCCGTGGCCGTCGTGGCCAGCACCGGCACCGAGGCGGGCAGCTGCGCAATGAGGTCCGCAATGCGGCGGTAGTCCGGGCGGAAGTCGTGGCCCCAGTCCGAAATGCAGTGTGCCTCGTCGATGACCAGCAGGCCGGTGCGGCGGATCAGCGCGGGCAGCTGGTTTTCCCGGAAGGAGGGGTTGGTCAGCCTTTCCGGGGACACCAGCAGCACGTCCACCTCGTCGGCCGCCAGCGCCGCGGAAATCTCCCCCCACTCGGTGGCGTTCGCGGAGTTGATGGCCATGGCCCGCACGCCGGCGCGTTCGGCGGCGGCCACCTGGTCGCGCATCAGGGCCAGCAGCGGCGAGACGATCAGCGTTGGCCCGGACCCGCGGGCCCGCAGCAGCAGAGAGGAGACAAAGTAGACAGCCGACTTTCCCCAGCCGGTTCGCTGGACCACCAAGGCGCGGCGCCCGGCGTCGACCAGGGCCTCGATCGCCTCAAACTGGCCGTCGTGGAAGTCGGCGTCGTCCCGCCCGACCAGCCGCCGCAGGATCTCCAACGCCTGCAACCGGGTGGGCGCAGGCCCGGCCGTGCCCACCGCTGTCCGGCCGCCCATGGCCTGGAAGTCGCTGCCCATGCTGCTGGCGTTGCCGTGGTCCATCCCCTGGGTGTGCTCGCTTGGTGTCATGCCACCCAGTATTCCAGTGCCCACCGACGCCCGTCCGCCGGCAGGCCAATCTGTGGACAACACGCGCCGGAGAACTCCCTGTGCAGGCCCCTTGCACGTGTCCCGCCGCATCCCCGTTGACAACGACTCCCCGGCGGGCGGGGCTGCCGGTAGCATGGAGACGTGACTACCGCAGAGAATGTACCCGTTGACCTGTCCGCGTCGTTCAAGGCCTACGACGTGCGCGGCATTGTGGGCGAGACCATTACGGCCGCGTCCGTGAAAGCCGTGGGTGCGGCGTTCACCGACGTGCTGGAACTGGCAGGTGAAACCGTGCTGGTGGGCGGGGACATGCGCCCCTCCTCCCCGGGCTTCTGCCAGGCCTTCGCCGAGGGTGCAGCGAGCCGCGGCGCCAATGTGCAGCTGCTCGGGCTGATCTCCACCGACGAGCTGTATTTTGCCTGCGGGGCGCTGAACGCGGCCGGTGCCGTCTTTACCGCCAGCCACAACCCGGCCGAATACAACGGCATGAAAATGGCCAAGGCCGGCGCCGTCCCCGTCTCCTCCGAGACCGGCCTGATGGACATCCGCGACCTCGCCCAAAAGTACCTGGCCGACGGCATCCCGGCCGGCACCAGGGGCACCATCGTAGACACCGACGTGCTGGCCAAGTACGCCGCCTACCTGCGCACCCTGGTGGACCTCTCCGGTTCCCGGCCGCTGAAGATCGTGGTGGACGCCGGCAACGGCATGGCCGGCATGACCACCCCCGCCGTACTGGGCGACACCCTCCTGCCCGGCCTGCCCTTTGAGATCGTGCCCCTGTACTTCGAGCTGGACGGCACCTTCCCAAACCACCCGGCCAACCCGCTGGAGCCGGCCAACCTGGCCGACCTGCAGGCCGCCGTCGTGGCCCACGGCGCAGACATCGGCCTGGCGTTCGACGGCGACGCGGACCGCTGCTTCGTCATCGACGAACAAGGCGCCCCGGTCTCCCCGTCGGCCGTCACCGCCCTGGTCGCACGCAGGGAGATCGCCCGGGCCAAGGCCGGCGGCGAGGAACGCCCCGCCGTCATCCACAACCTCATCACCTCCCGCGCCGTGCCCGAACTCATCGCGCACGACGGCGGGCGCCCCGTCCGCACCCGGGTGGGCCACTCCTTCATCAAGGCCACCATGGCCGCCGAAGGCGCCGTGTTTGGCGGGGAGCACTCCGCGCACTACTACTTCCGCGACTTCTTCAACGCCGACACCGGCATGCTGGCCGCCATGCACGTCCTGGCCGCCCTGGGCGAGCAGGAGGGGCCGCTCTCGGACCTGGGCCGCGAATACGAACCCTATGTCTCCAGCGGCGAGATCAACTCCCAGCTCGCCGACGTCCCGGCCGCCGTGGCCCGGGTTCGCGCCGCATACACGCGCGACGACGTCACCATCGACGAGCTCGACGGCCTCACCTTCACCGCCAAGGACGGCCGCTGGTGGTTCAACCTGCGCGCCTCCAACACCGAACCGTTCCTGCGCCTGAACGCCGAGGCCGAGGACGCCGTCACCATGGCCGACATCCGCGACGACGTCCTGGCCCTGGTCCGCCAATAACCGACAACCCGATCGATTCCTCCAGGAGCGCTGTATGGACGAGAACGCGGCCGACAAGCAGGTCCAGGACGACCTCAACAAGCTGATCGGCACCGCCCTGGGGGTTGCCGGGGACCAGATCGAGGCGCACGGTGCGTTCATGCCTGTCGGCCTGGTCGTCAACAACGACGGCGACATCAGCCTCGTGGCCGTGGCCCCCAATGCCGTGGAAGGCGGGACGGAGAGCGAACTCGACGCCGATGCGATGATCGCGGACCTGTTCGAGGCGCTGGGACAGCAAAAGGACCAAAACCGGGCAGCCGCCGTCGTTTGTGACATCCACCTGCCCGACGATGCCACGGACGCCATCCACGTCATGGCCGAACACAGCGGCGGCGTCAGCGTCTCCGCCGTCCGGCCATACCGGCAGTCACCCGGCGGGTGGGAGTTCGGCAACCCGTTCCTGGAGTCCGGCGAGAACCAGATCTGGGCGTAGCCGTTGCGGATCAACGCGTTTTCCGACGTCAGCCTCCGGGTGCTCATGCTGTTGTCCACGAAGCCAGAACTGCTCACCACACGGGAGCTGGCGGAGCTCGTGGACACCCCGTACAACCATGTCAGCAAGGCCGTGTTGAAGTTGCGGCAGATGGGGATGGTGGTTTCCGTGCGCGGCCGCAGCGGGGGCGTGCGCATCTCCGAACAGGGCCTGCAGGCGACGGTGGGCGGGGTACTGCGCGTCCTGGACAGCCACCCGGACGTCGCCGCGTGCCAGACGGAAATGGGCGACTGCCCGCTGTTGCACGCCTGCAGGCTGCGCGGCGCGCTCAGCCGGGCGCGTGAGGCGTTTTACGCGTCCCTGGACACCGTGACGATTTCCAGCCTGGCCATCCCGGTGCACGCCGGGCCGGTTCCCGTGACGTTGCACACACACCGGGACGCCTGAGCCGCGCCAATCCGGCAATTTTTCTACATCTCGTAGAAGTCACCGCATTTCACTGGCTTTAATGTCGTATTTCAAATGCTACTTTGGGGTTGTCACCACGGATTCCACCCAAGGAGTACAGATGCTTTCGGAAAAGTCCCGCCCCCTGATTGAAGCCACGCTGCCGCTGGTCGGCTCCCGCATGGGCGCCATCACGCCGAATTTCTATGCACGCATGTTTGCCGCCCACCCGGAGCTCCTGGACGGCCTGTTCAGCCGGGCCAACCAAAACAACGGCGAACAACAAAAGGCCCTGGCCGGCTCCATCGCGGGATTCGCCTCCGCGCTCGTGGCCAACCCGGACATCATTCCCGAGCAGATGCTCAGCCGCATCGCCCACAAGCACACCTCGCTGGGGATCACCGAGGACCAGTACCAGATTGTCTACAAGTACCTTTTCGAGGCCATCGCCGAAGAGCTCGCCGACGTCATCACGGCGGAGATCGCCGAAGCATGGACCGAGGTTTACTGGCTCATGGCCAATGCCCTCGTCAAGATCGAAAAGGGCCTCTACGCCATCCAGGCCAATGACAGGATGTGGATGCCCTGGACAGTGGTGGAGAAGAACCCGGCCGGCACCGACTGCATGACGTTTGTCCTGGAGCCCGCCGACGACACCCCCGTCACGACGGCCCGCCCCGGCCAGTTCGTCTCGGTCAGGGTCGCGCTGCCCGACGGCCTGCGCCAGTGCCGCCAGTACTCACTCTCAGCCGACGTGGAATCCACCACCCGCCGGGTGTTCACCACCAAGCGGGACGACGGCGGAGAGGTCTCCCCCGTGCTGCACAGGAACATCGAGGTGGGCGACGTCGTCGAACTGTCCAACCCCTATGGTGACGTCACCCTGGACGACGGCGACGGTCCGGTCGTGTTTGCCACCGCCGGAATCGGCTGCACCCCCTCGGCGTCGGCCCTGCGCTCGCTCGCCAGCAACGGCGTCGACCGAGAGGTCCTGGTGCTCCACGCCGAGAAGAACCTCGAGGCGTGGGCGCTGCGTGAGCAGATGACCTCCGATGTGGCCGCCATCGACGGCGCGAACCTGACGTTGTGGCTGGAGGAGCCCACCGACGGCTTCAACAAGGGCTTCATGACCCTCGAGGGCCTGGACATTCCGGCCGACGCGTCCATGTACGTCTGCGGCCCGCTGCCGTTCATGAAGGCCATCCGCAACCAGGCCATCGACGCCGGCATCCCCGCCACGAAGATCCACTACGAGGTCTTCGGGCCGGACCTCTGGCTGGCGGGGGCGAACTAGCGCACGGGGGTCCCGACAGGCTCGACCTCGGTGGTCAAGCCTGTCGGGACCCGTTTAATCAGGCTGCGAAGCGGGCCTTCAGGCCGGCCAGCTCGGCGGCCATTTCCGCCGGGAGGGACTCGCCAAACCGGGCGTACCACTCCTCGATCCCGGCCAGTTCCTCGCCCCATTCGCCGGCGTCGACCTTGAGCGCGTCCGCCAGGTCCGACGGCGCCATCTCCAGGCCTTCCAGGTCCAGGGAGTCGGGGGTGGGGACGAAGCCGATCGGCGTCTCGACGGCGTCGGCGGTGCCTTCGATGCGCTCAATGGCCCACTTGAGCACGCGGCTGTTTTCGCCGAAGCCCGGCCAGGCAAAGCCGCCGGTGGAGGTGCGGCGGAACCAGTTGACCAGGAAGATCTTGGGCAGCCGCGCCTGGTTGGCGTTGGCGGACAGCTCAATCCAGTGCTTGAGGTAGTCGCCGGCGTCGTAGCCGATGAAGGGCAGCATGGCCATGGGGTCACGGCGCACCACGCCGACGGCGCCGGCGGCGGCGGCCGTGGTCTCCGAGGACAGCGTGGAACCCATGAAGATGCCGTTGCTCCAGTCGCGGGCCTGCGTCACCAGGGGGATGGTGGTCTTGCGGCGGCCGCCGAACAGGATCGCGTTGATCTCCACGCCCTCCGGGGAGAAGTATTCCTTGGAGAGCATGTCCACCTGGTCGATGGGCGTGCAGAAACGGGAGTTGGGGTGCGCGGCCGGGCGTCCCGCGTCGGGCGTCCAGCTGTTGCCCTGCCAGTCGGTCAGGTGTGCAGGCACGTCGTCGGTCATGCCCTCCCACCACACGCCGCCGTCGTCGGTGAGGGCCACGTTGGTGAAGATGGAGTTGCCCTTGGCAATGGCTGCCATGGCGTTGGGGTTCGTGGACCAGCCGGTGCCGGGGGCCACGCCAAACAGGCCGGCCTCGGGGTTGACGGCACGCAGCTCGCCTTCCTTGCCGAAGCGCATCCAGTTGATGTCGTCGCCCAGGGTCTCGGCCTTCCAGCCGGGCACCGTGGGATCCAGCAGGGCCAGGTTCGTCTTGCCACAGGCCGACGGGAACGCCGCGGCCACGTGGTAGCTCTTGTTCTCCGGGCTGGTGAGCTTGAGGATGAGCATGTGCTCGGCGAGCCACCCCTCGTCGCGGGCCATGACCGAGGCGATGCGTAGGGCGAAGCACTTCTTGCCCAGCAACGCGTTGCCGCCGTAGCCGGAGCCGTAGGAGAAGATGGAGCGCTCCTCGGGGAAGTGCACAATCCACTTTTCGTCGCTTGAGGGCCAGGGCACGTCCTTCTCGCCGGCTTCCAGCGGTGCTCCCACGGAATGGAGGGCGGGGACGAAGAAGGCGTTGGTCGTCTCCATCTTCCTCAACACATCGGTGCCGATGCGGGCCATGATGCGCATGGAGGCCACCACGTAGGCGGAGTCGGTGATTTCCACGCCAAACTTGGGGTCCTCGGCGTCGAGCGGGCCCATGACGAACGGAATGACGTACATGGTGCGTCCGCGCATGCTGCCGGAGAAGCGCTCCTTCAGGATCGCCTTCATCTCCGCCGGGTCCATCCAGTTGTTGGTGAAGCCGGCGTCGCGCTCCTTTTCGGAGCAGATGAAGGTCCGGCCCTCAACGCGGGCAACGTCCTTCGGATCCGAGAATGCCGCGAAGGAGTTGGGGAACAATTCCGGGTTCAGGGGGGTCAGGGTTCCGGCTTCCACCAGTTCGCCCGTGAGCTTCGCGTACTCCCCGGCGGACCCGTCGACCCAGTGGATGTCCCGCGGCTGCGTGAGCCCGGCAACCTCGGCAACCCAGGCGGCGAGGCCTTCGTGGGTGGTCGTTGCCTGCTCAACAGAATCCTGCACTGGCGCGTGGCCCATCGTGTATCCCTTCATTGGGTCAGTGGTGTGTCTAAATGCTATGGCCCGGAAATCCGCATTTCGGCGCATTGGACATGGGACGTAGTGCCGTGCATTCTCCACAAAGTGCCTAGAATCCGCGGTTTAGTGAGTTGACCATCGCCTTCAGATGTGAGACAGATCACCTAGACCGGTATAGTGTGCGGGAACACGGGTCGTCCGATTTGTACACACAGCCCCGGACGGGTTAGAGTTGTTCACGGCCCGAGGGTCGAAAGCAAAAAAGAAACAAAATATGCGTGCGTAGCTCAACGGATAGAGCATCTGACTACGGATCAGAAGGTTGGGGGTTCGAATCCCTTCGCGCGCACCACAGAAAAATGAATGGGTCCCAGGCTTCGGCCTGGGGCCCATTTGTTTAATCCGTTGGGGACGGCCGGCCCCGGGCCTTGTGGGCGCGGGGCCGGCGGGCGGCCAGGCCGCGCGGCCGACGCCGGGGCCCGGCCTTAGTTCGCGTCCACAAACTCCCTGATGCTGCGCCGGATGCCGTCGAAGTGCCGGCTGAGCAGCGTGGAGGCGGTGGCGGCGTCCTTGGCGACCACGGCGTCATAGATCGCACGGTGCTGCGCGGCAGTGTCCACCAGGCCCGTGGTGGTGATCCCGATTTCCAGGTGGATTTTCCGGTAGACCTTCCAGAACACGCTCATCAGGTTCATCAGCAACTCATTTCCAAGGGGCTCAAAGAGGAGCCGGTGGAATTCGGCGTCAGCCTCGGAGAAGGTCTCACCCCGGGCCGCGAGCGTCTCCATCTTGACCACGGCCTCCTCGATGCGGGCCAGGTGGCCGGGAGTCGTCTGGTCAAGGCAGCCGCCAATCAGGCCCGACTCGAGGGCCTGGCGGATGTCCACCAGCTGCAGGGCCTCCAGGCCTTCGTGGCGCAGGGAGAGGCGGCCGCGGAATGACAGCCCGTCCGCCAGCGCGTCAAAGTTGCTGGGCGCCACGAACATGCCGAAGCCGTGGCGGATTTCAATGACACCCAGGGCCTGCAGCACCTTCAGGGACTCACGCAAGGTGTTGCGGCCAACGCCCAGCACCTCGGAAAGCTCACTTTCGGTGGGCATGGGGTCGCCCGCGTCAAGGTCCCGGTCCAGGATCAAATCCATGATGTCTGCCTGAAGGGCGCGAAGGCGCACTTGGGCGCTGAATCGTGCACGTGGGACTGCAGTCGATGTAGCCAAAGTGACTCCTTATAAAGTGCCGGGTCAAGGGGCCGGCTTCCCCCACGACGGTATACGCCGAATTCTAGGGGACAACCGGCCCGGGAGGTGAAGATGGGGCCTGTTGCATGCGTTCCCAAACCGTGATCTAGTACATATGATATCGGACGTCCAACCTTCGAGGAAGATGCCACCATGGGACTCCCTCCGGCCACCGCAGAGGGGCCGCCGGCACGCAGCACGGCCGAGTTCCCGGGAGGGCGCGCCACGCCGGGACGGGCAGCCCGTTATCAGAACGCCACTTGACCAATCGACGTGACCGCTCTTACAGTTCTTTTACAAGCATCGGACGTCCTACATCTAGCAACTCCACTACTAAATCTGAATTGGTGAGGCCCCATAATGAGCAACACTCTTGAGAACATGCCGTTCGTGAAGGACTCGTCCCGCCGCAGTTTCATTAAGATGGCGGGAGCCATGGGCGCGGCTGCCGCGTTCACCGCATCCCTGGCTGCCTGCAGTGGACCGGCCTCCACGACCAGCCAAAAAACCGGAAGTGCCAATGGCGGCAAGATCGACAAGAACGCGACCATCCAGGCGGGCACGGCATTTGTCCTTTCCGGCGGTTTTGACCCCATGAACGCCAGCAGTGCCGTCGCCACCGCAGCGAACTACCACATCTTCGAAGGCCTCGTGGAGCTGGATCCGGTGGACCGGACCCCGTATCCCGCCCTGGCCAGCGAAGCGCCCAAGCAGGTCGACGACCTTACCTGGCGTGCCACCCTGCGCAAGGGCGCCACGTTCCACAACGGATCCAAGGTGACCACGGACGACGTCGTCTACAGCTTCACCCGCGTGCTGGACCCGGCCAACACGGCCCTCCTGGCCCAGTTCATTCCGTTCATCGCCTCGGTCAAGGCCGTGGATGCCAGCACGGTGGAATTCAAGCTCAACAAGCCGTTCCCGCTGTTCGGCACCCGCATCTCCGTCGTCAAGGTGGTGCCCAAGGCCATCGCCTCGGCCGACCAGAAGGGCTTCGACGCCAAGCCGGTCGGCACCGGCCCGTACGCCTTTGTCTCGGTCACCCCGAACGACAACGTCGCGTTCAAGCGTTTCGACGCCTACAACGGCCCGCGCCCGGCACTGGCCGCGGCCATGACCTGGTACATGCTGGCGGACAACTCGGCCCGCACCACGGCCATCCAGTCCGGCCGCGTCCAGGCCGTCGAGGCCGTGCCGTACCTGGACATCGACGCGGTGAAGGCCAAGGCCGAAGTCAAGTCCGTGCCGTCCTTCAACTCCATGTTCCTGATGTTCAACTGCGCCAAGGCGCCGTTCAACGACGTCCGCGTGCGCCAGGCCCTGTTCTACGCGCTCGATGTTGAAAAGATCGTCAAGACCGCACTGCTGGGCAACGGCACCCCCGCCACCAACTACGTCCAGGACACCCACCCGGACTACAAGCGGGCCGGCACCGTCTACACCTACAACCCCGACAAGGCCAAGGCGCTGCTGAAGGAAGCCGGCCAGTCGAACCTGTCCGTGGAACTGCTGACCACCACCACCGCGTTCATCACGGACTCGGTCCCGCTGGTCAAGCAGTTCTGGGACGCAATCGGGGTGAAGACCACGCTGAACAGCCAGGCCTCGGCCAACGTCTACGGCAACAACTTCGTCGGCACCGGCAACTTCCAGGTCCTGGCAGCCTCCGGCGACCCGTCCATCTACGGCAACGACATGGACCTGCTGCTGAGCTGGTTCTATGCCGGCACCACGTGGCCGAAGAACCGCTACCACTGGGACAACACCCCGGAATTCGCCCAGGTGACCAAGCTGCTGGCCCAGGCCGCCGCCGAGAAGGATGCGACCAAGCAGAAGGCTGCGTGGAACCAGGTCGTCGACATCGTCGCCGAGAACGTCCCGCTCTACCCGCTGTACCACGTCAGCCTGCCCACCGCGTGGAACAGCAGCCAGCTCTCAGGCTTCCGCGCCCTGCCCACCACCGGCCTTTCCTTCGAGAACGTCGGGCGTGTCTGACATTCCCTGCAGTACCCGGCTGGCGGGGCCGCGACCCGGCACCCGCCAGCCGGCTTCCCATACGCAATGGAGATAGAACCTTGAGCGCATTCCTGCGACTGCTGGGACGGCGAATAATCGTCCTCCCGTTCATGCTGCTGGGCGTCACCTTGCTGGTGTTCGTCGTCATGCAGTTCCTTCCCACCGACCCCGCAATCGTCGCCCTCGGCGAAGGCGCCAGCCCGCAGGCAATCGCGGCGTACCGGGCTGCCAACGGCCTGAACGACCCGTTGTTCGTCCAGTACATCCACTTCCTGGGAAACCTGGTCACGGGAAACCTGGGCAACACGGCACCGCCGGCCCAACCCGTGTCCAGCCTGATCGCCACGGCCTTCCCCCTCACCCTCCAACTGACCTTCCTGGGCGTCATCATGGCGGTGGTGCTCGCGCTGGTGCTCGGCGTCACCGCAGCGCTGTACCGCGACAAGTGGCCCGACCAGCTCATCCGCATCGTCTCCGTTGCCGGCATCGCCACGCCGTCGTTTTGGATCGGCATCCTGCTGATCCAGCAGTTCGCCCTGAACTGGCCCCTGTTCCCCACCGGCGGCTACGTCAACCCCACCGATTCGTTCCCCGGCTGGCTGCAGTCCCTGTTCCTCCCCGCCATCGCACTGGCCATCCCCGTGGCCGCATCGCTGATCCGCGTGGTCCGCACCTCCATGGTCGAGGAGCTGGACAAGGATTATGTGCGCACCGCCATCGGCAACGGCGTCCCCCGCGGCGAGGTGGTCCGCCGCAACGTGCTGCGCAACGCCATGGTGACCCCGGTGACCGTCCTGGGCCTTCGCATCGGCTACATGCTCGGCGGCGCAATCGTCATCGAGACCATCTTCTCGCTGCCCGGCATGGGCCAGTTGATTGTCAACGGCATCACCGCCGGCGACACCAACATCGTCCAGGGCGTGGTGATCATCATCGCCGTCACCTTTGTGCTCGTCAACCTGGTCGTTGACCTGCTCTACCTGATCCTCAACCCCAGAATTCGGACGGTGTAACCCATGCGTACTGGACTCGCAGAGCGCCTGAGTGCTCCCGGGCTGCGTATCAAGGCCCTGCCGCTAGGCTCCAAGTTTGCCCTGGCCTTCCTGGTCTTGATTGCGCTGGCGGCCATCTTCGCCCCGCTCATCACCATCCACAACCCGCTCACCGGCGACATCCCGGCCCAGGCGCCCAGCCTGGACCACTGGTTCGGCACCGACCGCGTAGGCAGGGACATCTTCTCCCGCATCATGTACGGTGCCCGCTACTCCCTGGTGATCGGCATCGGCGCCACCATCCTGGCCGTGTTGCTCGGCGCGCTCTTCGGCTCGCTGGCGGCCACCACCCGCAAGGTGTTTGACGAAACCATCATGCGCGTGCTGGACGTGTTCATGGCGTTCCCGGCCATCGCCCTGGCCGCCGTGTTCCTGGCCGTGTTTGGCCGTTCCGTCCCGGTCATCATGGTCACCATCGCCATCCTGTACACCCCGCAGCTGGCCCGCGTGATCCGCGCCAACGTCCTCTCCGCCTACGGCGAGGACTACGTGCGCGCCGAGAAGGTCATGGGCGCCGCACGCTCCTACATCCTCGTCAAGCACGTGGTCCGCAACACCGCGGCCCCCGTGCTGGTCTTCGCCACGGTCCTGGTGGCCGATGCCATCGTCTTCGAGGCCAGCCTGTCCTTCCTCGGCGCCGGTGTGCAGGATCCCGCACCATCCTGGGGCAATGTGATCTCCTACGGCCGCACGCTGCTTCTCAACGGCGGCTGGTGGGGCACCACCTTCCCAGGCCTCGCCATCCTGCTGACCGTGCTGAGCCTGAACATCCTGGCCGAGGGCCTCACCGATGCCATGGTGAACCCGCGCCTGCGCAAGGCCGCGCCGGTGAAGGACGACGACGGTTCGGCCGCGGCCGCCGTCGAGCTCGCCAAGGCCGACGCCGCCGCACGTGCCGCCATCGAGGACCCCTTCGCGGCCCTGGACAAGGAACTCCTGCTCCTGCGGGCCGTCGAGCAGCAGCGCACCGACCGCCTCCCGCAGGTGGCCGCCGACGCCCGTGTGGTCCTGGAAGTGAAGGACCTCTCCATCCGCTTCCCGGGCCGTTACGGCGACACCGCCATCGTGGACAGGGTCTCCTTCACCGTCCGCGAGGGCGAGACCATGGGCCTGGTGGGCGAATCGGGCTGCGGCAAGTCCATCACCTCCCTGGCCGTCATGGGCCTGCTGCCGCCGACGGCGGAGGTCACCGGCTCCATCAGGTTCAATGGCCGGGAACTGCTGGATCCGGCCACGAAGCAGAGCTCGGCCAAGGCCTACGAAGGCGTCCGCGGCGAGCAGATCTCCATGGTGTACCAGGACGCGCTCAGCTCCCTGAACCCGTCCATGCTGGTCAAGGACCAGATGCACCAGCTGACCCGCCGCAACGGCCGCAAGACGCCGGCCGAGCTGCTGGAACTGGTGGGCCTGGACGCGCAGCGCACGCTGCGCAGCTACCCGCACGAGCTGTCCGGCGGACAGCGCCAGCGCGTGCTGATCGCCATGGCGCTGTCGCGCTCGCCCCAGATCGTGGTGGCGGACGAGCCGACCACGGCACTGGACGTCACGGTGCAAAAGCAGGTCGTGGACCTGCTGAATGAACTGCGCGAGCAGCTCGGCTTCGCCATGATCTTTGTCAGCCACGACCTGGCCCTGGTCGCTTCGCTGGCGCACAAGATCACCGTGATGTACGCCGGCCAGGTGGTTGAATCCGCCCAGGCCTCGGAGCTGCTGGCCCACCCCACCCACGAGTACACGCGCGGGCTGCTCGGGGCCGTCCTTTCCATCGAGTCCGACGCCGTCCGGCTCCACCAGATCCCCGGAACCGTGCCGTCACCGCGCGAATTTGCCCCCGGCGACAGGTTCGCGGGCCGCTCGCAGCGTCCCGACGCCGACCCGGAGCAGAAGCTGGCGTTCGTCCCGGTGGTCCGCGACGGTGTCGCAACGGACCACTACTGGGCCAGCCACGAACTCCAGCCGGAACTGAGCGGAAAAGAAAAGGAAGGTGCACGATGAGCACGCACAGCACGGACACCACCCCTGTCATCGAGCTCAAGGACCTGCACGTCCACCACCGGACCCGCTCGGGCGGGCTGTTCAAGCCGAGCTACGTCAAGGCCGTCAACGGTGTGGACTTCAGCATCCGCCGCGGCGAAACCGTGGGCATCGTGGGCGAGTCCGGCTGCGGGAAGTCCACGCTGGCCTCCGTCCTGGTGGGCCTGCAGGCCCCCACCTCGGGCCAGGTGCTCTTCCACGGCAAGCCGGCCATCAAGCGCAGCGCAGCGATGCGCAAGGAATTCGGCCGCTCCGTATCCGTGGTGTTCCAGGACCCGTCGACGGCGCTGAACCCGCGCATGACCATCCAGGACATCCTGGTGGACCCGCTCGCCGTCCACGGCATTGGCACGGCGGCCTCCCGCCTGGCCAAGGTCCGCGAACTGCTGGCGCTGGTGGGCCTGCCGCAGTCCGCAGCCGAGGTCACGCCGTCGAACGTTTCCGGCGGCCAGCGCCAGCGCGTGGCCATTGCCCGGGCCCTGGCCCTGGACCCCGACATCGTCGTGGCGGACGAGCCCACCTCCGCACTGGACGTCTCCGTCCGCGCCCAGGTGCTCAACCTGCTCTCGGACCTGAAGAAGGAACTGAACCTGGGCATGGTTTTCATCAGCCATGACATCCAGACCGTCCGCTACGTCTCCGACCGGATCTGCGTCATGTACTACGGCCAGATCGTGGAGGAAGGCAACGCCGAGCAGGTCTTCGACAACCCGTCCAACGACTACACCAAGAAGCTGCTGGGCGCGGCGCCGTCGCTGCTGCACCTCTGAGCCCCACGCACCCCCCCCGATTTTCCCCATCAATCAACCGCAATTTTGGAGTTATTACCGTGACAACCGTCGCTTCCCGTTTTCAGGGCGTCATCCCGCCCGTCGTCACCCCCCGCACCGCCGACGGCGCCATTGACGTCCCCTCCCTGGAAAATGTCACCCGCCACCTGCTCGACGGCGGTGTCACCGGCCTGTTCGTCAACGGCTCCTCCGGCGAGGTCACCCACCTTACCAACGACGAGCGCGACACCGTGCTGCGCACCATTGTGGGCGTCAACGCCGGCCAGGTGCCCGTGCTGGCCGGCGCCGTGGAGCAGACCACCAACCGCGTCATCGAGGAGGCCGCCCGTGCGGTGTCCCTCGGCGCCGACGGCATCGTGGCCACGAGCCAGTACTACGCCATCAGCAACGCCGAGGAGAACGGCCGCCACTTCCGCGCCGTCGCCGCCTCCGTGGACGTCCCGGTGTTCGCCTACGACGTCCCCGTCCGCACCCACTTCA
Organism: Arthrobacter sp. STN4; assembly: GCF_024539665.1. Lineage (NCBI taxonomy): Bacteria > Bacillati > Actinomycetota > Actinomycetes > Micrococcales > Micrococcaceae > Arthrobacter > Arthrobacter sp. STN4. The sequence goes on along the minus strand of NZ_JAKZGX010000018.1, from coordinate 17,195 downwards.
AGCTGCCCACCGACCTGCTCGTCGAGCTGGGCCGCGAGGGCGTCATCGCCGGCGTCAAGGACTCCTCGGGCGACGACGTCTCCTTCCGCCAGCTGGTCATTGCGGCCAGGGACATCCCGAACTTTGACATTTTCACCGGCCACGAGGTCGTGGTGGACGGCGCCCTCCTGGGCGGCGCACAGGGTGTGGTCCCGGGCCTGGGCAACGTGGACCCGGCCGGCTACCGCCGCCTGTACGACGCGGCCGTGGCCGGCGACTGGGCCAAGGCTGCCGCCGAGCAGGACCGCCTCGCCGACGTCTTCAACATCGTCTACACGCCCAAGGCGGGCCGCGTGTCCGGCAACGCCGCCGGCCTGGGCGCGTTCAAGACGGCCATGATGCTCATGGGCATCATCAAGACCAACGTCATGAGCACCCCCATGCTCGCCCTGGACGAGGACGAGACCGCGGCCGTCAAGGCGATCCTGGTGCGTACCGGCCTGATCTGATCGCAGCCCCCGCGTTCTCGACAGTCGGCGTCTCGACAGTCGGGGTCTCGACAGTTGGGGTCTCGACAGGCCCGGCCGGCGGCAGGAGTGCGGGACCAGACGTTTTTACTGTGAAGGAATTGACATGCGGTATGTAGTGGGCGTTGACCTGGGCGGGACCAAGACGGCGGCCGGCGTGGTGGCGGCGGACGGTTCCGTGCTGGTCCAGGGGCAGGTCGCCACGAAGAACCGCGACGGCGGGGCCGCCATCCTGGACGCCACCGCGGAACTGGTGCGCTCCCTCGTGAAGGACGCGGCCGGCGCCGGCGCCACGGTGGACGCCGTGGGCGTGGGCTCCGCCGGGGTCATCGACGCCGCGGAGGGCACCGTCATTTCGGCGACCGGCGCGATCCTCGGCTGGACCGGTACACACATCATCGCGGGCCTCCAGGAGCGGTTGGGACTGCCGGCCGCCGTCATCAATGACGTGCACGCCCACGCCCTGGGCGAGGCCTGGCTTGGCGCGGCCGCCGGCACGTCAACCTCGCTCATGGTGGCGTTCGGCACCGGCGTGGGAGGCAGCTTCGTGGTCAACGGCCGTCCCCTGCTGGGCCACCACTTTGTGGGCGGGCACGTGGGGCACTTCGCCTCGCCGCTCGCCGTCCACCGCGGCACTCCCCTGCCCTGTTCCTGCGGCCATGCAGGCCATGTGGAGGCCGTCGCCTCCGGGCCCGCCATCCGCGCAGCCTACGTGCGCGACGGCGGCAGTGCGGCGCTGGAGGACACCCGGGCGGTCTTTGCTGCGGCCGGCCTCGGCGACGAACTGGCCGCGTCGGTCATTGCCACGGCCGCGCGGGCCGCCGGCCAGGCCGTGGGCGGGCTGGCCAACATCCTCGACCCGCAGGTGGTGGTCATTTCCGGCGGCCTGGCCGACGCCGGCAGGCCCTGGTGGCACCCCATGGAGCGTGCCCTGCGTGCCGAACTGCTCGCTCCGCTGGCGGACGTGCCCGTGGTCCGGGCCGCGCTGGGCAACACGGCCGCCGTCGTGGGCGCAGCCTCACTGGTCCTTTCCTAATCCGTTCCCTTTCCCAGGAGTCACCATGACCTTAAAACTGACCAACCTCGACGCCCTGGCCGGCCAGCTGGTTGTTTCCGCCCAGGCCTACCCCGGCGAGCCCATGCGCGATCCCCGCACCACGGCGCAGGTGGCGGCGTCGGCCGTCATCGGCGGTGCCGCGGCCATCCGGGTCCAGGGCCTTGCGGACATCCAGTTCACCCGTGCCGCCGTGGAGGTGCCGGTGATCGGGCTGTGGAAGGACGGCCACGACGGCGTCTTCATCACCCCCACCCTGCAGCACGCCCTCTCCTGTGCCAGCGCCGGCGCGCACATTGTGGCCATTGACGGCACCCGCCGCCCCCGCCCGGACGGGCTAACCCTGGCCGAAACGGTTGCGGGCATCCACGCCGGCTCCAACTCCCTCGTGATGGCGGACTGCGGCTCCCTGGGCGACGCCGTTGCCGCCGCCGCTGCCGGCGCCGACCTCATCGGCACCACGCTGGCCGGATACTCGGGCGAGCGGCCGAAGACGGACGGGCCGGACCTGGACCTCATTGCCGTCGTTGCCGCCGCCGGGCTGGGGAAGCCGCTCATTGCCGAGGGCCGCATCCACTCCCCCGCCCAGGCACGCCAGGCGCTGGACGCCGGAGCCTTCGCCGTGGTGGTCGGCACCGCCATCACCCACCCGGCCTCCATCACCGGCTGGTTCAGGGACGCCCTCACCGCCTGAGCCGCGTCCAACCTGAAAGGACCAGCCGTGAACTTTTTTGACCGCACCGATCCCCAGCTCCACCCCGGCCTGGACTTACTGACGGGCCGGACCCCGCCCACGACCCTTGCCGAACTGGTGGCCATGCGCCGCGCCGATGCGGCCCGGCGCCCCGCCTTGCCGGCCGGCCTGGCGGACCAGGCCACCATGGCCGACCACGTGGCCCCAGGCGGCGGCCAGGGGGTGGATGTGGCCCTGCGCAGCTACCGGCCCGCGCATGCCACCGGGACGCTGCCGTGCCTGTACTGGATCCACGGCGGCGGCATGGTGGCCGGCACCATGGCCGGGGACGACCTGCATTGTCTACAGCTCGCGCTGTCGACCGGCTTGGCGGTCGTGTCCGTGGAGTACCGCCTGGCCCCCGAGCACCCCTTCCCGGCAGCCGTTGACGACGCCTACCAGGGACTGCTGTGGACCGTGGACAATGCCGGGCTGCTCGGCGTCGACCCCGCCCGGCTGGCCATTGGGGGCGCCAGTGCCGGCGGCGGGATCGCGGCGGGACTGGCCTTGCGCGCACGGGACCAGGACGGGCCGGCCTTGCGCTTCCAGTACCTGGCGTACCCGATGCTTGACGACCGGGACCAGACCCCGTCCAACCGCGAGTTCCCGGCCATCCCCTCCTGGAACCGCAAACGCAACACGCAGGCCTGGTCCTGGCTGCTCGGCCCGGCGCACGGCACCGACCAGGTGAGCGAGTACGCGGCGCCGGCCCGGGCCGGGAACCTGTCCGGGCTGCCGCCCGCGCTCATCCAGGTGGGCGAGCTGGACCTGTTCCGGGATGAGGACATCGAGTATGCGGCGCGCCTGCTGCAGGCCGGCGTGCCAACCGCGCTTCAGGTCTACCCGGGTTTCTACCACGGCGCCGATGCGCTGGTGCCGGAGGCGGACGTCTCCGTGCGCCTGCTCCGCGACCGGGACGAGGCGCTGGTCCGCGCCCTGGCGTAGGCGCTACCGTCCCGGGCGCGGCACCACAAAGTGGGTGACCCGGGCATCCTGGCCGTCCAGCGTGGCCCAGTCGCCGGCATGTTCGAGCACCGTGAACGCACTGGTGGGGTAGGCGGTGGCCATGTTCATGTAGGCGTCCTGGTCTGAATCGCGCGAGGCCAGCGTGAGCGCCAGCTCCTGGACACCGGGCATGTGGCTGATCACCATCAGCGTGGTCACTGTTTCGGGCACGTGGTTGACCACGGCCAGCATGCGCCGCGGGCCGGCCGCATACAGCGCCTCCTCGAGCTTGGGCGTGGGTGCCTTCTCGCCGAGCTGCTCACACACCCAGGTGCAGGTCTGCCGCGTGCGCAGCGCCGCGGAGCACAGGATGAAGTCGGGCACAATCCCGTTCTCCAGCAGCCACTTCCCCGCCAGCGGCGCCTCGTGGTGCCCCCGCTGGGCCAGCGGCCGCTCGTGGTCCCCAACGCCCAGGGGGAAGGCCGCCTTGGCGTGGCGCATCAGGACCAGCCGCTTGATGTGGTGTTCGCTCATGCTGACAGTTTAGTAAGGGAACCCCACGGCACGACGACGGCCGGGGCACCCAGGTGCCGCGGCCGTCGTCGTGCCTGAAGAATATGGCCTTGCGTTAGATCGAGTACTCGGGGGCCGCCCAGACGACGACCTCGGGGTGCTCGTAGAAACGGTAGCCTTCGCCGCGGACGGTGCGCACGGTGTTGGCGAGGCGGCCCAGCTTGGAGCGGAGGCGGCGGACGTGGACGTCGATGGTGCGCTCGTTGGGGACCTCGTCGGCGTTGCCCCAGAGGCCGTCGAGGAGTTCGTCGCGCCCCACGGTGCGGGTGCCGTTTTCGACGAGGTAGTTCAGCAGCTCGAATTCCTTGAACGTCAGGTTCAGCGTCTCGCCGTCGAGGTGGACTTCGCGGCGTGCCAGGTCGATCAGGACGCCAGTGGGGCGCTGCTCGGCGGCAACGGGGGGACGGACCGGCTCCGGGCGCTGGCGGGTGGCCACGGTGGGGTCGCCGAAGGTGGAGCGGACCACGTCGAGGGGGCTGCCCACGGCGTCGGACGGCGCAATGGCCACGGCAGCATAGCTCTGTGCCTGCGGCACCAGTGATTGGGCGTAGGCGCGGATGTCCTGGGCCAGCTTGGCCAGGGAGGTCCCGGCGGCGGCCGCCGTGTCCTCGTCCACGCCCACGTACAGCACAAAGCCGCGGGCGACGTTGTCCGGGTTGACGCCGCGGAGGGTGTCGCTGCCGGCAATGACGGGGGTGGGTGCGGTCATGGGCGCTGCCTCGGGCACGGCGCGCAGCCGGACCGCGGCGGAATCCGCATCGCGGCGGTACGCTGCGGGATTGCCGTAGCTCGGGTGGTCCTGCCCGGCGGGGCGGGGCTGGGCCGCACTGCGGGCAACGGCCTTGGCGGCGTTGCGGACTGAGATGTGGACGTATCCGGATGCAACTGACATTGAACTACCTCGGTGTTTGGCCGTTAGCTACGGCGCGAATGCTTTTCTCATGCCCTGGAGGCCTGGACTGAATGCCCGTTGGGGCTGGCCACGCTGGCCACGAATGCCTAGAAATGGGGTGCTGACTAGGACTGCATTCGACAACAGCAGAAATGGCGCCCGCCGGCTTGATGGGTGGCGGTGGCTGCGGCTGCAGAATTCACTGGGTGGGTGTTCACAATGCAAGTGTCCTACGTAATAAATGAAACCCGCAAGTAACAAACTGTCCATTTGTCCACATAATGAGATTTATGGGTATATTGTGACCAATCTTACATAACTGCTTGGTCACCATTTTATTCACGTAATGCGGTTGACGTTGAACTTATTTGATTCGAATAGTCTTTGATGGATTAATAATTTCGCGGATCTTCAATATTGCATCAATTCGTTCATGATTGGCACTTGGCGGCTTTCAGGCGGCTGGATATCCATCCAGGGACGCGCAGATTTTGTGCGGAAAATGATGTTATGGGAGGGAGGGACTAGCGGTCCGCGGCCTGGGCCGCCGAGAAGGGCCGCAGGCTGCGCACCTGGTCGCGCAGCCTGACGTGGTTGCGCCGGTTCATCATGATCAGGGCCGCGAGGCCGGAGACGATTGCCACCACGGCACCAATCCCCAGCGACCAGCGGGCACCGAAGGCGGTGGCGATCCAACCGACCAAGGGGGCGCCGATCGGGGTCCCACCCTGCAGCACCACCATGTAGACCGCCAGGACGCGCCCGCGCATGGCCGAGTCGGTGGTCAGCTGGACGGTGGTGTTGCACGCGTTCATGAAGGTCAGCGCCGCCAGGCCCACCGGAACCAGCGCCAGGGCATACAGGGCATAGCTTGGCATGGCGGCGGCGATGGCCACCATCACGCCGAAGGCCAGGGCCCCGCCCACGATGTACATGGTCCGCATCGTCTTGCGCCGCGCCGCCAGCAGGGCGGCCGCGAGCGTGCCGATGGCCATGACGGATCCCAGCAGCCCGTACTCGCCCGGGCCCAGGTGGAAGATGGTGGTGGCCATGAGGGCGTTGGTGATCTGGAAGTTCATGCCGAAGGTGCCCACCATGAACACCAGCCCCATGATCATCATCAGGTCCGGGCGCTGGCGGATGTAACGGAACCCTTCACGGATCTGGCCCTTGCCCCGCGGCACGCGGACCACGGGCTGCAGTTCGGACACACGCATGCGCCAAAGCGAGAAGATCACGGCCACAAAGCTGGCCGCGTTGATCAGGAAGGCCGGGCCCGTGCCGAACAGGGCGATGACCAGGCCGGCCACGCCCGGGCCCGCCAGGCGGGCGAGGTTAAAGGATGCGCTGTTGAGGGCGACGGCGTTGGGCACGTCCTCCTTGCTGACGACTTCGGAGACAAACGCCTGGCGCGACGGGGCATCGAAGGCGCTGGCAACGCCCAGCAGGAATGCCAGGACGTAGACATGCCACAGCTGCACGGTGTTGGTGACCACCAGCAGCCCCAGCAGCAGTGCGCACAGTCCCATGGCCGTCTGGGTGCACAGCAGCAGCTTGCGCTTGTTGACGCGGTCGCCCAGGAGGCCGGCGAAGGGGCCCAGGAAGACGATGGGCAGGAACTGCAGGCCGGTGGTGATGCCGGCGGCGGTTCCGGAGTTGTGGGTCAGGATGGTCAGCACCAGCCAGTCCTGGGCCACCCGCTGCATCCAGGTGCCGATGTTGGACACCAGCGCCCCGGTCACCCAGAGCCGGTAGTTGAAGACCTTCAGGGCGCGGAACATGGAATTCACCTGGCGCTCATCTCCTGCAGGATCCGGGCGGCTTCGTGGAGCGTGGCGCGCTCTTCCGGGGACAGGCCCGCGATGCCCTTGGCCAGCCACTGCGTCCTCCGGGACCTGGCCTTCTGCAGTATGGCGGTGCCGGCTTCGGTCACGTGGACCAGGACCTGGCGCCGGTCGTGCGGGTTGTCCCCGCGCGTGACGTATCCGGCGGCCTCAAGGCCGTTGACAATCCGCGTCATGGACGGCGCCTGGATCTGTTCGCGTTCTGCCAGCTCCCCCACGGTCAGGGGCCCGTTGAGGATGCCGGCCAGGACGGAATACTGGCCGGGGCTGATATCCCGCGAGGCTGCTTCGGCGCGCAGCCGCCGGGAGGTGCGCATGACGGCCACCCTCAGCTCGGCGGCAAGGGGGCCTGGGCCGGCGGGGCGTTTGGCCGGCAGGGTTTTGGTGGTGGGTGCTTGAGTCATCGTCAGTATCAACCTGGTGCTAAAAGTTGCGTATCTTCTCTTAGTTAGCATAGGTCATTAGCATTGCTAAGTAAATGTCACCCTGGCCACACCGTTATCAAAATGTGACAATGCGCTCCTGGTTCGGTAACGTTGGCAGGGTGCCCGCCGAGCCACCCACGGTTCCTTGGCACAAATGGACGGTTCGCCGAGCTCTGCCGCCGCCCATTTCCCGTTCACACAGATGGCAGAGACGGGGGACCCAATCTTTGCGGGCCTCCTACCCATGGAAGCCCTTGGGGTTAAGCCGAAAGTCCGGGCAGCTGCTGCTGCCCGCCGCCCGGCCGGATGCTCCCATCCGTTCCCGACAGCTCACCTCGCAGGCGTGGAGAGGCCCTACTTTTATGTCTGCAGCACCCCAGCACGGCCGGCGCCGCGCCGAGCCCGTACGCAAGATTTCCCGCCGCGAGGCCCGCAGGCAGGAGGCCGAGGCAACAAATACCCGTGGCCCGGCCCGGCGCATGGCCGTTGTGGCCGTCTCCGCAGCCCTCCTGGCCGGGGGCGGGCTGGCACAGGCAGCCACCAACAACGTCCCCGGCGGGCTCGCCGCGGCGAGCCTGGTTTCCGGTGCCGCCACCGGCGCCACGGCGGGCGCCACTTCCGGCGCAACGACGGGCGCAACGCCGTCGGCAGTTACAGCGCCGAAGGGCATTGCGGTCAGCTTTTCCCGCATCGACGTCGGCTCCGCGGCCCAGGCAAAAGAATCAGCCAAAGCGAAGGCCCCCACCGTCGAGAGCCAGTCCGACGGCGTCACCCGCCTCGCCCCCGCCAAGGCCGCAGCCCCGGCCAAGGCCGCAGCCCCCGTGCTCGTCGACGACCCCGCCGGCGCGCAGGCGTATGCGGCGGGCCAGCTGGCAGCCAAGGGGTGGGGTGCGGACCAGATGGGCTGCCTGCGGCTGTTGTGGACCCAGGAATCCAGCTGGCTGACCTCGGCGGAAAATGCCTCCAGCGGTGCGTACGGCATTGCCCAGTCGCTGCCGGCCGAGAAGATGGCGAGCGTGGGCGCGGACTACCGCACCAACTACAGGACGCAGATCCGCTGGGGCCTGCAATACATTGAGGCGCGCTACGGCACCCCGTGCGGCGCCTGGGGACAGGAAGTGGCGGCAGGCTGGTACTGACCGGCACCCCTCCTGACGCGAGAAAGGGGCCAACCCGCGAGAACGGTGATGCTTGACACCGTTCTCGCGGGTTGGCCCCTTTCTCGTTGCTTCCTTAGTCCACGACCCCGTACAGGCGGTCGCCGGCGTCGCCCAGGCCCGGCACAATGTAGGACTTTTCGTTCAGGCCCTCGTCGATCGAGGCCAGGACCACGTGGACGTTGTCGCGGTCGCCATGGGCGGCTTCCAGCTTGGCCAGGCCCTCCGGCGCGGCCAGCAGGCAGATGCAGGTGATGTCCGCGGCGCCACGGTCAAAGAGGAACTTGAACGCCTCGATCAGGGTGCCGCCGGTGGCCAGCATGGGGTCCAGCACGTACACCTGGCGGCCCGTGAGGTCCTCGGGCAGGCGTTCGGCATAGGTGATGGCCTCGAGAGTCTCCTCGTTGCGGGCCATGCCGAGGAAGCCGACCTCGGCCGTGGGCAGCAGGCGCGTCATGCCCTCGAGCATGCCCAGCCCGGCGCGCAGGATCGGCACCACCAGCGGGGTGGGCTTGACCAGGCCCGTGCCGATCGTGAATGTCACAGGCGTTTCAATGTTGACCGGCTCCACGCGCACCTCGCGGGTTGCCTCGTAGGCCAGCAGGGTGACGAGTTCTTCGGTCAGCAGCCGAAAAACCGGCGAGGGGGTGTTCTTGTCCCGCAGGACAGTCAATTTGTGGGCAATCAGCGGATGATCCGCAACCAGTACGCGCATAGATAAAAGCTACCATTGAGCCGTGTCCCCCCTATCGAATTCCCGCCAAACCGAGACGCCCGCCACGACCCGTCATGCTGCGTGGATGGGCCTTGCCCTGGAGCAGGCACGCCGCGCCCTGGACACGGGGGACGTACCCATCGGCGCCGTCGTGCTGGGGCCCGACGGCGGGGTGCTCGGCGTGGGGCGCAACGAACGGGAGGCGCACGGGGACCCCACGGCGCACGCCGAGATGGTGGCCATCCGGGAGGCTGCCCGGAGGATTGGCGGGTGGCGGCTGGAGGGCTGCACGCTGGTGGTCACGCTGGAGCCGTGCACCATGTGCGCCGGGGCGATCGTGCTGGCGCGGGTGCCGAAGGTGGTTTTCGGCGCGTGGGACGAGAAGGCCGGGGCCGCCGGCTCCGTGTTTGACGTGCTTCGCGAGCGCCGCCTCAACCACTGGGTCGAGGTGTTTCCCGGGGTGCGGGAGGACGAATGCGCGGCATTGCTGAAGGACTTCTTCGGCGCGCACCGCTGACATTCGGGGTCAGCCTGCCGCGTCCAGCGCATCGATCCGCTTTTGCCGGCTCGACGGCGAATCCAGGCTGAAGCTGCGGAAGTCGCCCAGGTCCTCCCGGATGAACGCCTCGACCTCCTTGATCCGGTGCTTCACGGCCTTCGTGGGGGTGTTAAAGAGCCAGTGGGCCATGCGCCCCTCGCCGGGGTCATACTGCCAGAGGCCGATGATCCGGCCGCGGTCCACGATCGGGTGGTCCGGCAGGTCTGCCTGCAGGGCCAGCCGGGTGCTGCCAAGCCGGCGCCCCTGGTCCTCCGGTGCAAAGTGGTCGGCCGCATTGCGCCGCAGCAGGAACAGGGAGTCGCTGCCGGCCAGAAGCCGGACCTGCTCCTCTTTCGGGGCCGCGAAGTTTTCCCGCTCGTCGGCGTCGGCCGGCAGGATCCAGAGCCCGTCCACGTCCACCGCTCCGGCGCCGGCGAGCGCCGCCTTGGTCTGGGCCACGGTGAAGCCGGTGAACCACTGGGTCTGCTTCAGCCCGGCTCCCCCGGTCCAGCCCAGGTAACATTCCATCAGCCGTGCCCGGGTTTGCTCCGGTGTGAGCGTGGACGCCGCCAGCCCCCACGCCGTGTAGGCGTAACGCTGCTGGTCCAGCCTTCCGTTCACGGGCACGCGCCGGATGCGGCCGTCCGCCTGCAGCAGCCCGAGAACCGCGGGCAGCGTGGTGGACGCGCCCTTCTTCTTCCCGGCCTCGCCAAGGCTCCGCACGGCATCGCCGAGCGCAGCCTTGAGCTGCTGGGGGTCCATGGCGCCCCGCCCGTCCGCCTGGCGGTCGACGCCGGCGCCCAGGGCCTCAAGCACGGCGCCTTCCAGCGCAGCCAGTTCCGAACGGGGCACGTCCAGCTTGTCCAGCACCTTGGCCTGTGCCTCTGCGGCGCCCTGCCCCAGGGACAGCGCCCACGCGAAGTCGCCGGCGCCGAGCACATAGGTGCAGCCGCGCGCCGTCGGCAGTTCATGGATGCGCAGGGCCGCGACGTCGGCGTCGGCCTGGTCGCGTCGGATGCCGGCCCGGGCGAACAGGGTGAGGTAGGGGTTGGCGCCGCCCACGGACCGCGCCCAGCCGGCCGCACCGAGCACCTGTGCGGCTGATTGTCCCGCCAGGGAGCCGTCCAGGCCTTGTTTATGCCAGCTCCAGGCACGCTGCGTCTCATTGTCCATGCCCCTAATACTGCACCAGTCCCCGGGTGCCGGCGCCGTTCATTTTTGAACTGGACGCTCCAGCCGGTAGTATCTTGCGAGTTGGTGACGTGTCCGAGCGGCCGAAGGTGCAACACTCGAAATGTTGTTCAGGTGAGAGCCTGACGTGGGTTCAAATCCCACCGTCACCGCCACTGCAGAAGGCGTCCACATCGTTGCATTGACAGCGAAGTGGGCGCCTTTCGTCTTTCTGTAACCAGTCCTGTGGGCGCACTTGTCTGCAGTGTGCCTTCAGGCATTCGGCCGCACGGGGCCGGGGAGGTTCTCGCGCGCCACCGTGGCGTCAGGAATCCAGCGTCCCACCCGTTGCCAGGTGCCTGCACCTCGTGTTAGTGCGCCCGTTCCCCGTTTTCGCGCCCCGTGGTACGGGCGCGAAAACGGGGAACGGGCGCGGCGGCGCACGACGTGCCCTCGCATCAGGCCACGCAGCCGCCCAGGGCAATTTGGCCGTCAATGGCCTTGATCTGGTTTTGCACCGAACCGAGCTGGTCCTGCAGGCCAATCACAACGGCCTGCTGCGTCTTGACTGCATCCTGGTTGGCCTTCTTCTGGGCCTGGAGGCTGCGCAACGTTGCCTGCGCCGCGGTCACCTGCGTATCCAGCGCGGACAGCTGCCCCTGCAGGTTGGCCAGCTGTGCATCGGCAGCGCTGGCCTGGCCGTTGAGGGTGTTCAGCTGGTCCAGCAACGGCTTCACCTGCCCCTGCAGTGCCAGGATGTCCCCTTCCTTGGCAGTGATCTGGGCGTTGATTCCGGCCAGGCTGGCCACCAGGTTGTCCAGCTCGGTGTTCAGTGCAGCAAGGTCCGCCTGCTTGGCCGCAACCGCCGCGCTGGTCGCGTCCACTGTCGCCTGCAGACCAGGCAGTTCGGCGGTCAGTGCGGCCAGTTCGGCCGTCTTCGCCTCCACGGCGGCCTTGGCCGCCGCCGCGGCATTCTGCGCGTCGGCCAGCTTGCCCTCCAGGCTCTGCAACACGGACTGCTGCGCGTCGATGGCCGCCTGGGCCTCGGCAACGCCTTCCGTCAGGGCGGGCAGGGCGGCTTCAAGCCCGGACACCACCTGTTCCTGGGCTGTCACGGCGGCTTGGGCGGCCGTGACAGCGTCCTGGAGCCCGGGCAGCTGGCCCTGGAGGGTGCTCAGTTCCTGGGCCTTGTCCGTGGCCGCGGCGTTGGCGGCGTCCACGGCGGCCTGGAGTGCGGGCAGCTGGGCCTGCAGCGCCGCAACGTCGCCCTGCTTGGCGGCCACGGCCGCGTTCGCCGCGTCCAGGGCCGCCTGGAGCGGGGCGGCCTGCTGCTGCAGGGCGCTGCTGTCCAGCTGCCTGGCTTGCAGCTGGGCGTTCAAGGTGTCGACCGCGGACTGGAGCGCCGTCAGGTCCCCCTGGTAGCCGGAGATTTCCGCGTTCTTCAACGTGATGGCGGAGTTGACGTCGACGAGTTGGCCTTGCAAGGTGTCCCGCTCGGTAATCAGCGCCCGCTTTTTGCTCGAATTCCCGTTGATGGCGGCGATTTGGGCATTGAGGTCATTAATCTGGGCCTGCAGCGTCGCGGCGCTGGCCTGCAGGGTGGTCAGTTCCCCCTGGGCCGTTTCCAGCTGTGACTGCTTGGCGGCAATCGCAGCGTTCCCGGTGGCAATCTGGGCCTGGAGCGAGGTGATGTCCGTAGCGGCCGCGGCCATCTTTGCTGCGTTGTCCGCCACGGCGGCGGCCGCGGCATCTGCCGTGGACTGCAGCCCCGCAAGGTCGTTTTGGGCCTGGGCCATGGCCGCGTTCTGTGCCGTGACGGCGTCCGCCGCCGCAGTGGCGGCCGCCTGCAGCGCGGCGAGCTCGCCCTGTGCCGTGGCAATCGCGGCGTTTTTGGCTGTGACCGCGTCCGCCGCACTGGCGGCAGAGGCCTGGAGCGTGGCCAGCGTGGCCTTCGCGTCCGCCACCTTGGCGGTCTGGGCGTCAAGTGCGTCCTGGGCCGCCGTGCCGCTGTCCTGCAGGCGCTGGAGCTCGGCTTCGGCGTCCGTGACGGCTTGCCCGGCCGTCACGACGGCGGCGTCGGCAGCCTGGGATTCCGCAGTCAGGGTGGCCAGCGCGGCCTGGGCGTCGGCAATCTGTGCATTCTTTGCCGCGAGCGCGTCGGCGGCCTGGGTGGCCGTGGACTGCAGCGTGGCCAGTTCTCCCTGGGCGGTGCTGATCTGGGCCTGCTTGGCCGCAACCTGGTCCGCTGCGTCCTGGGCCTGGGCCTTCAGTTGGGCAGTGGCCGACTGGGCCGCCTCAAGCTGGGACTGCAGCGGCGCCAGCTGGTCCTGGACGGCCTGCTTGTCCGCGGCCAGCTTGGACAGGGTGTCTTGCGCTGCAGCGATGGCCTGCTGCGTGGCGGCCTGCTGGGACTGCAGGGTGGCCAGCTGGTCCCCCGCCGCCGTGAGCTGCGCATCAAGCTGGGCCCCTTGCGTCTCGAGGTCGGTGATGGCCTTGTTCGCGGAAGCCACTTGCGCCGTCAACGAATCGGCGCTGTTTTGCAGCTGGGCGCGCTCGGCCTGAAGCTGGCTGATGACCGCGGCGTTCTTGTTGGCGGCCGCCTTGAGCAGGTTTTCCTGGACGGTGCCGCGGTGGGCCAGCTGGTTGGTGACGCCGTTGCAGATGCCCCCTGACTGGCTGGGCGCGGCGGTGGCTGGCGGGGCAAAGACCAGCAGGCTGGTCACAACGCCCGACATGACGGCGGCGCCGGCAAGCCGTCGGGCGGTAAGTCGGGTGGGAATGGGTGCAGTTTTCTTGTGGTTCACGGTAACCCCCGGTTGCGGTGTGATGATACGGATGCGGTTCACGGCAGGGTGCCGGCGCATAGCGACCAAGCTATGCGGCCGGTGCGGGGAATGCTCGAGTGGCCACCACTCGACTTTTCCGGCCGCTACTTGGTTTTGCGCAGGTGCCGTGCGGCGGGCGGCGACCAGTGCTGAACGGACACAGAAAACTCCCAGCAGTCTTTCAGCCATATGCGGGACGGAAACCGGAGAATTGAGGCATGTCCCTTCCATTCCACGGCAACGGCCCCCCGAAGCTGACCCGGCCGGGCGGCGAGCCCATCCGCGCGCTGGTGGTGGACGACGAGCCGTCGCTTGCCGATTTGATGCGCATGGGGCTGGAGCTGGCCGGCTGGGACGTGGCCGTGGCCCATGACGGGCAACAGGCCCTGAAAACGGCCAGGTCCTTCCACCCTGACGTCCTGGTGCTGGATGTCATGATGCCGGGCATGGACGGCGTTGAACTGCTGGGGCGCATGCGCACCATCCACCCGGACATTCCGGCCCTGTTCCTGACCGCGAAGGACGCCGTGGCGGACAGGCTCACGGGCCTGCATGCCGGCGGCGACGACTACGTGACCAAGCCGTTCAGCATGGAAGAGGTCATGCTGCGCCTGCACAGGATTGTCCAGCGCGCCGGCGTCACCGCCGCCAGCACGGCGGAGCTGACCGTTGGCGACCTGGTCCTGAACCGCGACACCCGCACGGTCACGCGTGCCGGCACGGACATTTCACTCACCAGCACCGAATTTGAGCTCCTACAGTTCCTGATGGAAAACCCCCGCCACGTCCTCAGCAAGTCCCGCATCCTGGACCGTGTGTGGGACTACGATTTCGGCGGGCAAAGCAACATCGTTGAGCTGTACATCTCCTATCTGCGCAAGAAAATCGACGCGGACCGTGAACCGATGATCCACACCGTCCGCGGCGCGGGATACGTGGTCAAGCCATGCCCCTGACCACCAGCGCCCGCGCACTCCGCTCCGCCGCCGCCCGCCTGGCCCGGCCGGGCCGCTGGCACCTGCGCACCCGCCTGGTGGCGGTCCTGCTGGCCCTGCTCACCGTCATCTGCGTGCTGGTGGGCATGATCAGCTACAGCGCCATGAGCGTGTCGCTGAACAGCCAGCTCGACTCCCAGCTGGCCCAGGCCTCCGCACGCTCCCACGACTTCAACCTCAGCACGCCGTCCGGCCCGCCCGGCACCCGCCCGGACCCCCTCAACGCCCGCGGCACCGGCGCCGGCCAGCTCAACGCCATCATCAGCGGCGGTTACCTGGTCACGGGCGGCATCCTGTCCCCAACCGGCACCCGCCAACAGCTCACCAACAACGACGCGCAACTGCTGGCCGCCCTGCCCACCAGCGGCACCATGGCCGACGCCTCCCTGTCCATCGGCAACTACCGCCTCCAGGCCGTCCCCCTGTCCAACGGCGGCGTCCTGATCACCGGACTGCCCCTGGGCGCCGTCGAACGCACCCTGGCCAAACTGGTGCTGACCATCATCCTCGTTTCCCTGACGGGCCTGATTGTGCTGGGCCTGGCCGGCACCATGATCGTCCGACGCAGCATGGCGCCGCTGGAAAAGCTCTCCGCGCTGGCCACCAGGGTGTCCCGCCTGCCGCTCGACGCCGGTGAGGTCGCCTTGAGCGTCCGGGTCCCGGACGGCGCCTCCCGCCCCGGCACGGAAGTGGGCAATGTGGGGCACGCGTTCAACGCCATGCTGGACAATGTCGCCCACGCCCTGCAGGCCCGCCAGCGCAGTGAAACGAAGGTCCGCCGTTTTGTGGCCGATGCCAGCCATGAACTGCGCACGCCGCTGACCGCGATCCGCGGCTACACCGAACTGCTGCAGATGACTGAGACGCTGACCCCTGACGGGAAGACGTCGCTGGGCCGCGTCAACGCCCAGTCGCTGCGCATGGGCCGGCTGGTGGAGGACCTGCTCACGCTCGCCCGGCTGGATGAGGGCCGGCCCCTGTCCCTGCGCACGGCCGACGTCACCCCGATCGCGATGGACGCCGTCAGCGACGTCCGGGTCGGGGCCCCCGGCCACCACTGGGCCATTGATGTCCCGGACACCCCGGTCCGGGCAAAGTGCGACGACGGCCAGCTCAAGCAGGTGATGCTGAACCTGCTCTCCAACGCGGCCAAGCACACGCCCGCCGGGACCACGGTGTCCACGCGGGTCAGCCAGGACGCCGACGGCTCCCCGGTGGTCACCGTCACCGACGACGGGCCCGGCATTCCCCCCGAATTCCAGGACGTCATCTTCGACCGCTTCTCCCGCGCCGACACGGCCCGGACCGGCACGCAGGGCAGCACCGGCCTGGGCCTGAGCATCGTGGCGGCCATCATGGAAGCCCACCACGGCAGCGTGGAGCTGGCCAGCCGGCCCGGCGCCACCACCTTCACCGTGCGCCTGCCGGCCATCCCCGCCGGCCAGGCCACCGGCCCGCTCGCCACAGTGCCCGGACGGACAATGCCCGGACGCACCGGGCCTGAAAACACTGCGGATGGACACCCTGGGGATGGACACGCTGCAACGCCGTCGGCGAAGGCCTTCCCGGGATAAACCGCTTCCTCGGACAAACCGGCCGGGCCGTCGTTCCTGCGTTCCAGGCTGGTCGTGCGCCCCCGTTGATCCCGTGCCGGAGGACGCCGGGGGCCGCCAAAGGCCGGAACCCGTCCTCCAGGAGGCCTGTCCCGGCGACTATCCGCCACCCCGGCGGCGGGGCCTGTTGACTCGGGAGGGCAAGGGCGCAAAAGTTGAGAAATGACGTCCGCACAGAATGACTTGCCCGGGACAGCCTCCCCCCGCCACGCCAAGCCTGCCAAGCCGGCCTTCCGTCACCGCAGCGCGGCCCTGCTGGGGCTCGTCGCCGTGCTGGGACTGGCCGTGGCCGGTTGCGCCCCGACGGGAGGCAGCGGAACCGCCACCACGGCGGCCGGGCCGGCGACGGCGTCGTCCGCAACGGCCGGGAACACGCCGTCGTCCATGGCAAGTACGGCGCCCACCCCGGCGGCGCCCTCCTCCGCGGCACCAGCCACCACCATGGCGCCGGCGTTGTGCAAGGCGGCCGACCTCAAAGGTTCGCTGGACGATACCGGCGGCGGCGCGGCCGGGCACATCTACATGAAGCTGATCCTGACCAACAAGTCCTCCAGCGCTTGCATCCTGGACGGCTACCCGGGCGTTTCCCTCGTCAAGGCCGGCACCACCCAACCCATCGGCGCCCCGGCGGACCGCGACACCTCAAGGCCGTCCAGCGGCCCCATCCACCTGGCACCGGGCCAGGGCGCTTCGGCCGTGCTGCGCTACACGCAGGCGGACAACTACCAGGACTGCCAGCGCGTCCAGGCCGACGACGTCATGGTCTACCCGCCCAGCGCCTACGACGAGCTGGTGATTGCGCACCCGCTGACCGCCTGCAGCAATGCCAACGACAACCTGCTGCTGATCGGTGCCTTCCAGCCCTAGATGTGTAATTCCAAGGTGTGCGGCGTGGTGTGATGCTTTGAAGGGCAAGGGCGCCCACAATCGGCGGTATCAAACCAAACGCCGAACCCGGAGGTCCTCGTGGACGCCGATCTGGACACCCTTGCCACTGCATTCTATGTCGTTGCCGATGACTTGTTGAAGGCCCATCCGGAACGGGTTCCGTACCGGCCCAGGATCGGGATCAGTCCCAAGATCAGTGACGCAGAGGTCATGGCGTTGGCGTTGCTGCAGGCGATGCTCGGGTTCGTTTCAGAAGCCCGTTGGTTGCGCTACGCCACGGAAAACTACCGAGGGATGTTTCCCTATTTGCCGGGCCAGTCCG
>NZ_JAKZGX010000017.1:0-77867 GCF_024539665.1 Arthrobacter sp. STN4 | reverse complement strand
CCGGACGACCCCGCGAGCTGATGGCGACCACCCGCCAGCCACTCAACCCTGCCCAAAAACAAGGACGAAAGAACCTTCAAAGAAAACCCGCCCAAACCCTTGACGAAAAACATAGGGACACCCCCCGCTGAGCCGGCCGGCACCGGCGCCCGCGGCACACCCACACCACAGCGGCCCCAAAAAGCCATTCCACAAACCCTCCCGGCTCCGCCCAAGCAAACCCGGAACCGCCACCAACCAGACGCCCAAACCGCCATCAACCCGCCACCAGCGAGCACTGCCAGCCAAATCGACCTTTGTTCAGCGGTGTCCTAGGCGTTGTCCAGGATGCGCCGGAAGTACTTGCCGTAGTGGGCGCTCAGGGTGAGTTCGCCGGCGTCGTGCAGTGCCTGCAGGGTGTGCACGTCCGCCACGGTGGGGTGGGAGAAGAACCTGCCCACCGTGATGCCGTGGGCCGGGGCCGGCTCCACCGTGATGGTGTCCCCTGCCTGCACCTTGCCCTTGCGCAGCACCCGGAAATACACGCCGACCCGTCCTGCCTCCGTGAACCGCCGGACCCACTGCCGCTCGCCCATGCGCTCTGCGAAGGTGGCGCACGGGACGCGCGGGTTCGTCACCTCCAGGAGCAGGTGCCGTCCCACGCGCCAGCGCTGGCCAATGACCGCCCCCGTGGTTTCCACCCCCTGCGTGCGCAGGTTTTCGCCAAAAAGCCCGGGCGGGATGTCGCGGCCCAGTTCACGGCCCCAATAGTCCGCATCTTCCTGCGAGTACGCGTAGACGGCCTGGTCCGGGCCGCCATGGTGTTCCCGGTCCCCCTGCACGTCGCCGAAAACGCCGAAGGTGCGGACACTGACGGCCCCCGCCACAGGCCGTTTGTCGATCCCGGTGATGCCGAAGCCCGTCATGGTGCGCGCTGTCTCGTGGACACGGCACAGGGCCAGGACGGTGCCATCAGGTGAATCGGTCATGGTCCCAACTTACTGGAGCGGTGCCCGGTCCTGCGCACCCTGGGAAGCGGGGGAGGAAGGCTATGCCGAGAAGCCGCCGTCGGCCTTGATCAGCTGCCCGCTCACCCAGCGCCCGCCGGGGGACAGCAGGAACGCCGCCGTCGGGGCCACGTCGGCGGGGGTGCCGAGGCGGCCGCCGGGTTGGCGCGCGGACAGTTCCGCCCGGAGGGCATCGTCCATCCAGCCGGTGTCGACGGGGCCGGGGTTGAGCACGTTGGCGCTGATCCGCTGCCCGCCCAGTTCGCGCGCGGCCGCAATGACGATCCTGTCCAGGGCCCCCTTGGACGCCCCATAGGGCAGGTTGAAGGCCGTGTGGTCGCTGGTCAGCGCAACCAGGGCTCCGCCGTCGGGCCCGGCCTGTCGCGCAAATGCGGCGATGAGCTGCCAGCTGGCGCGCGCATTCACGGCAAAATGCCGGTCAAAGCTCTCCAGCGAGGTGTCCAAAATGGCGGAGTCCACCGACTCACAGTGGGAAAGCACCATGCCCTCCAGGGTTCCGGCCTCCGTGGCGATCCGGGCAAAAAGGCTGCCGACGGAGGACGGCTCGGCAAGGTCGGCCGGCATGGCCCAGACGCGGGTGCCCGCGGCGGCGAGTTCGGTGGTGAGGTTGCGGACGTCGTCGGGCTGCTCGCCCCACGGCATCCGGGCGTCGTAGGGTTGCCAGTAGTTGAGGACCAGGTCCCAGCCGTCGGCCGCGAGCGCCCGGGCAATGCCGGCACCGATGCCAACGGTGCGGCCCACGCCGGTGACCAATGCGGTTTTGCGGTTCATGCACCCACCCTACGGCGATGACCGGCGATTCGCAGGCGGGGGCGGTAAGTTGGTGATTGGGCCCTCCGCCCGCCGGAAATTCGCCGCGAGACCGCGTGCATGCATTGAAAGGCCGCCATGTCCCCCACCTTGCCCACTCCCAAGCCCGGCTTCGTCCCGGGCCGCGTGACCAAGCCGGCCACCCCCGCAAGGCCCGGAGGCAAGGGCGGCAAGCCCGGAGGCAAGGGCGGAGGGAAGCCCGCCCGGCCGGCGGTGGACACCGCCTCGATCAGCGCCGCCATCCGCGAAGCCGCCGACGCCGCCAAGAAGCGCGTGCTGGCCATCACCAACGGCCATGTGGTGCCGATCGACGGCGAACCCTTCGACGGCACGGTGTTGGTGGATGGCGGGAAAATCCTGGCCCTGGGCGCCTCGGTGCAGGTGCCCGCGGGGGCGGAAGTGGTGGATGCCAAGGGCCAATGGCTGCTGCCCGGGTTTATCGACGCCCACGTCCACCTGGGCATGCACCCCGAGGGCGAGGTGGGCTCCACCAGTGATGTCAACGAGATGACCGACCCCGTCATGGCCGCGGTCCGGGCCATCGACGCCGTCGACCCCTTTGACCCCGGCTTCAACGACGCCCTGGCCGGCGGCATCACGGCCGTGAACGTCAATCCCGGCTCCGGCAACCCGATCGGCGGCCTGGCCGTGGCACTGCACACGCACGGGAGGTACATCGAGGAGATGGTGCTGCGCTCCCCCAGCGGGCTGAAGTCGGCCCTCGGCGAGAACCCGAAGCACGTTTATGGGGAAAAGAAGCAGACGCCCTCCACCCGGCTGGGCACCGCCCTCGTGATCCGGCAGGCGTTCATGGCTGCGCAGAATTGGCTCGCCAAGCCCGAGCCGCGCCCCCGCGACGCCCAGATGGAGGCGCTGGCCATGGTGCTGCGCCGCGAAATTCCGTGGCGCCAGCATTGCCACCGCGCCGACGACGTCGCCACTGCCCTGCGCCTGGCGGAGGAATTTGACTATGACCTGGTCATCGATCACGGCACGGAGGCCCACGTCCTGGGCGACGTGCTGGCCGCCCGCGGCGTCCCCGTCCTCATCGGCCCGCTGTTCACCACGAAGTCCAAGCCGGAACTGCGCGGGCGCTCGCTGGCCAATCCGGGCAAGCTGGCCGCGGTGGGCGTGGAAATTTCCATCATCACCGACCACCCCGTGGTGCCCGTCAACTTCCTGGTCCACCAGGCCACCTTCGCCGTGAAGGAGGGGCTGGACCGGCGCACGGCCATGCGCGCGCTGACCATCAACCCCGCCAAGGTGCTGGGGCTGGACGGCAGGATCGGTTCCCTCGCCGTGGGCAAGGACGCGGACCTGGTGCTTTGGAGCGGCGACCCCCTGGACGTCATGCAACGTGCCCTGAAGGTGTTCATTGGCGGCAAGCCCGTCTACACGTACGACGCCGTTGCCCACGTGGGTGCCGTGGCCCCCCGAGGGTAGGCCCCCTTCCCCCTTCACTGCGGGGCCGGACGGGCGTGGATGCAGCAATGGACCGTGGAGGCTGAATGATCAGCCTCCACGGTCCATTTCAGTTTCATGCGGAGGTGCCTGCGCGGGGAACTGCCTACGCCGGGAGCTGCAGGACGGCACCCGTGAAGATCAAGTCGGGGTGGATCACGGTGTCCGCGTTCGCCTGGTACAGGGCTTCCCAGCCGCCCTTGATGCCGAGCTTCTGGGCAATGCCGCTCAGGGTGTCGCCGGACTTGATGGTGTAGGTCTTGCCGCTGAGCTCAGCGGAGACGGGGGCCGGGGCCTGCTGCACAGGCGCCTGCTGGACGGGGGCTTGCTGCACCGGCGCCTGCTGGACGGGGGCTTGCTGCACCGGCGCCTGCTGGACGGGAACCACCGTGGAGGACTGTGCCGCGACGGGGGCCGGCGCCGGAACGGCTGCCGGTGAGTAGGCCTGGCCGCCACCGCCGGAAAGGCCCAGCTTCGCGGCGCATGCGGGCCAGGCGCCCCAGCCCTGGCCGGCCTGGACGCGCTCGGCCACGGCGATCTGCTGTGCCCGGGTGGCGTTCTCCGGCGCGCCGGTGCCGCCATAGGCCGCCCAGGTGCTCGGGGTGAACTGTAGGCCACCGGAGAAGCCGTTGCCGGTGTTGATGGACCAGTTGCCGCCACTTTCACACTGCGCCAGGGCATCCCAGGTGCTGCCGGAGGCCGCGTTCGCGCCCGTTCCCGCTACGGCCAGGCCGGCGCCTGCAATGGCGGCGACGGCGAGTCCGCGGCTGATGTTGCGCGTAAGTCTTGAATTCTTCATGGATGCGTGCTCCCAAAGGCCACCTTCGCTCCATCCGTCCCCGGACATCTGCGCGCCACCGTCGATCCTGTTGGTATGGAGGTCGTTTCCGTGGCCTGCCGCATGACGGTGTGAGGTGTTGGCAGACCCGGGCATTCGTGGGCCGCTGGAGACGCGGCCGGCCCCTAAGGGCATGGTCAACGCTAATCCGAAACCAAATCGATATGCAAATCAGCCAAACGTGTCCTAATTGTCACTGAAAGTTACAGATTGATGGTGTATTTTAAACAGCCGGTTCGCAGTTCCGGCCCTTCCCGCACGCCTGTTCGGCCCCGTACCGCCACCTTTTGCAAGGCAATTTCGCCACGGATTGCCTCCGCCCGCCCTCACCCTTGCGAACCGGTGGCAGCTTCCGCATTCCGTAACCAGCGTGAGCCCGGGCCCTCCGTCGCTGCCTCGTCCCCGGGGTTGAACAGGACGCATTTTCCCAGTGACAGGCAGCCGCAGCCGATGCATCCATCCAGCGACGTCTGCAGGATTTCCAGCTGCCGGATCCGCTGCGCCACGGTCTGCGCCCACCGGGTCCCCATGCGGGTCCATTCACGCTGCGTCGGCGCCCTGTCCGCAGGCATGTCGGCGAGCGCCGCCATGATTTCCTGCAGGGTGAGGCCCACGCGCTGCCCCGCGGCCACGACTGCCAGGCGGCGCAGCGTGTGGCGCGGGAAGAGCCGTTTGTTGCCCGGAGTGCGTTCCGAACGGATCAGCCCGCGCTCCTCGTAGTAACGCACCGTGGGCACGCTGACACCTGCCCTGCGGGCAAGTTCGCCGATGGGGAGCAGTTCGTTGGGGGCAATGTGGGGCATGCGTTGAATGCTGCCACAGCCCGGGCTTGACCTCAAGCTAACTTGAGCTAGTTGGCTGGGGGTGTCCGCCACCACTTCCACTGCCAAGGAGCCCCATGAGCGCCCCGTTGTTCCCCGCCACAGCCACGACGACCATCAAGGCCGATCCCGCGCCCGGCCGGCCGCTGCTTCCCGCCGCCGGTTCCCGCGGAGGTGCCATGCCCGGGGCTGCTGCCGCGGGCGGCCAAGCTGCCGCACACGTCCCGGTGACCCGTCGCAGGCTCTTCCGCCTGAGGCGGCAGGCAGGACATCGCCGGACAGAGGCCCGCATGCCGGAGGGGCGCCCGCACGAATCAGTGCCGCTTCTGTGGGCAGGGCACCTGTCCGGCCCACGCTAAACATCCGCCAAAGCCCTGCAAGCACCCGAACACATGCCCGCATTTTCATCCTCAAATTAAGGACAAGCCGTGCCTATCTGGACCTGCGCCACGTGTGCCGTTGAACACCCGGACACGCCCGCACCACCGAAGCTTTGTGAAATTTGCGCCGACGAACGCCAGTTCATTCCCTCCGGCGGCCAGCGCTGGACCACCCGGGAGGAACTGGCCGCAGCCGGCCACCGCGTCACCGTGGACGAACTGGAGCCCGGCCTCCACGCCGTCAACGTGGTCCCGGAACTGGGGATCGGCCAGCGCGGCCTCCTGGTCCGGACCGGACACGGGAACCTTCTGTGGGAGCCACCGGGGTTTATTGACGACGACGGCGTGGCCGCGGTCAGGGCCCTTGGCGGCGTCGCGGCGATATCCGCCAGCCACCCGCACCTGACGGGGTCCTCCATCCAATGGAGCCACGCCTTCGGCAATGCGCCGGTGCATGTGGCCTCCGCCGACCGGCAGTGGATCCGGCGCCCGGACCCTGCGATCCGGTTGTGGGAGGGCCGGATGGAGGTTCTGCCGGGGCTGTCCATGATCCAGTGCGGCGGGCACTTCGCCGGCAGCAGCATCCTGCACTGGCCGGCCGGCGCCGAGGGCCGCGGTGCGCTCCTGAGCGGCGACACCATTGCCATCGGCGCCGACGGGAAGTCCGTGAACGCCATGCGCAGCTACGTCAACAACATCCCGCTGCCGCGCAGGGCCATCCAGCGCATCCTGGACACTGTTGCCCCGTTGGACTACGACCGGATCCACGGCGCGTTTCGCACCATCGACGCCGACGCCCGGGCCATCGTGCAGCGTTCCCTGCAGCGCTACATGGACTGGTTGGAAGGCACGCCGCCGGAATAGCCACACCATCCCCAACGCTCCCGCGCAACCGGGGCACAATCCCCAAACCCTCCCGCAACCGGTGAGGGAGCGTTCCCCAAAACACCCCCGGTTGAAACCGAGCGTCAGTGGGCCGCAGGGTCAGAGGACGCTGAGGGCCTGGTCCAGGTCGGCGATCAGGTCGGCCACGTCCTCGATGCCCACGGAGAGCCGGACCAGGTTGACGGGGACGGCCAGTTCGGTGCCCTTGACGGAGGCGTGAGTCATCTCGGACGGGTAGTTCATGAGCGACTCAACGCCGCCCAGCGACTCCGCCAACGTGAACAGGCGCGTGGACTCGGCCACCTTGCGGGCCGCCGCCTCCCCGCCCTTGAACTGCACGGAGATCATGCCGCCAAAGCCGCGCATCTGGCGGGCCGCAAGCTCGTGCCCGGGGTGGTCGGGCAGGCCCGGGTACAGCACGGTTTCCACCTCGGGGCGGGTCAGCAGCCACTCGGCGATCTGCTGGGCGTTCGCGGAGTGCCGGTCCATGCGCACGCCGAGCGTCTTGAGCCCGCGGGTGGTCAGCCAGGCCTCCATCGGCGCGGACACGGCACCCACGGCAAACTGCACGAAGCCGATCTTTTCCGCAGCCTCGGCGTCGGAAAGCACGATCGCGCCGCCGGAGGCGTCGGAGTGTCCGCCAATGTACTTCGTCGTGGAGTGGACCACCACGTCGGCACCGAGGGCGAGCGGGTTTTGGAGGTAGGGGGACGCAAAGGTGTTGTCGACCACCAGGAGGGCCCCGGCGTCGTGGGCCACCTTCGCGACAGCGGCGATGTCCGTGATCTTCATCATCGGGTTCGACGGCGTTTCCAGCCAAATCATCTTGGTCTTGCCCTCGGGCCCGCCGGCGGCAACGGCGGAAGCCAGCGCCCCGGCGTCATTCATGTCCACCGCGGCGTTGCTGATGCCCCAGACGGACAGCACGCGGTTGATGAGCCGGTAGGTGCCGCCGTAGACGTCGTTGCCCATGATGATGTGGTCGCCGGGGACCAGGAGGGCGCGGATCAGGGCGTCCTCGGCGGCCAGGCCGGAGGAGAAGCTGAACGCGAACTTGCCGCCTTCCAGGGCGGCAAGCTGGGACTGGAGGGAGTCGCGCGTGGGGTTGGTGCCGCGGCCGTACTCGTAGCCGTTGCGCAGCTTGCCGATCCCGTCCTGGGCAAACGTGGTGGTCTGGTACAGCGGCGGGATGACGGAGCCTGTGGTGGGGTCGGGGGCCTGGCCGGCGTGGACGGCGCGGGTGTTGAAGCCTTCAGTCATGTCGTTCTCCTGGGAAGTCAGTCGTTGAGGTAGTTCAGCAGGTCGTGGCGGGTCAGCACACCCACGGGCGCGCCGACGAAGGTCACCATGAGCGCGTCCACGTTCTGGAGCGCGGTCCGCGCGGCGGAGATCGGCTCCAGCGAGCCGAGGATGGGCAGGCGCGGCTGCATGTGCTCGGTGATCTTGTCCGTCAGCTTGGCCTCGTGGCGGAACAGCTTGCCCGTCAGCGTGCGCTCGTCCACCGATCCGATGACCTCGCCCATCACCACCGGTGGCTCGGCGGAAAGCACCGGGATCTGGGAGACGCCGTACTCGGACATCAGGTTGATGACGTCGCGCACTGTCTCGTTCGGGTGGATGTGGACCAGGTCCGGCAGCTGCCCGGTCTTGGCCTTGAGCACGTCGCCAACGGCCGGCTCGTCGGTGGCCTTCAGGAAGCCGTACGACTGCATCCACTTGTCGTCAAAGATCTTGGCCAGGTAGCCGCGCCCGCTGTCCGGCAGGAGCACGACGACGACGGCCTCGGGTCCCAGCTTCCTGGCCGCTTCCAGCGCGGCCACCACGGCCATGCCGGAGGAGCCTCCCACCAGCAGGCCTTCCTCGCGGGCCAGGCGGCGCGTCATGGCGAAACTGTCGTTGTCCGTGACGGCGATGACCTCGTGCGGGACGGCGGGGTCGTAGGAGGCGGGCCACATGTCCTCGCCCACGCCTTCCACCAGGTACGGCCGGCCGGTGCCGCCGGAGTAGACGGAGCCTTCCGGGTCGGCGCCGATGACGCGCACTTCGCCTTCGGGGCGGTCCTTGGAGACTTCGCGCAGGTAACGGCCGGTTCCCGTGATGGTCCCGCCCGTGCCAACACCCGCCACAAAGTGCGTGACCTTGCCCTCGGTGTCGCGCCAAATTTCGGGGCCGGTGGTCTCGTAGTGGCTCAGCGGGCCGTTCTGGTTGGAAAACTGGTCCGGCTTGTAGGCGCCGGGAATCTCCCGCACCAGTCGGTCGGAAACGCCGTAGTAGGACTGCGGGCTGTCGGGGGCCACCGCCGTCGGGGTCACCACCACCTCGGCACCGTAGGCCTGCAGGACTGCGCGCTTGTCCTCGCCCACCTTGTCCGGGACCACAAACACGCAGTTGTAGCCGCGCAGCTGCGCCACCATGGCCATGGCAACGCCGGTGTTGCCGCTGGTCGGTTCCACCACGGTGCCGCCGGGCTTGATCTTGCCTTCCTTGGCAGCCTCGTCGAGCATCTTGACGGCAATGCGGTCCTTCGCGGAGCCGCCCGGGTTCATGTACTCGAGCTTGACCAGCACGGTGGCAGCGATGCCCTCGGTCACCTTGTTGAGTTTCACCAAGGGGGTGTTGCCAATGAGGTCAAGGACGGTGTTTGCATACTTCATGAGTCCAAAGTATCCCCGCGCTGCCCGTCCAGCCAAAGGAGGTTACCTCCCGGGGCATTTGCGGTTCTAGAATCTGGAGCATGCTGACCCACCGGGATCCCCTGCCGACCCGGCCGCGGCGCGTCCTGGTGGCGGGTGTCTCCGGCTCCGGGAAGACCACGCTGGCCGGGCGCATCGGCGCCCTTCTCGGCGTCCCGCACACCGAGATCGACGCCTTGTTCCACGGGCCCGGCTGGCAGCCGCGCGCGGACTTCATGGACGACGTCGACCGTCTCACCAGGGCGCCCGGCTGGGTCACGGAATGGCAGTATCCGGCTGCCCGGCCCCTGCTGGCACGGCGGGCCGACACGCTGGTGTGGCTGGACTTTCCCGTGCCGGTGGCCATGGGGCGCCTGGTACGGCGGACCGTGCGGCGCCGGCTCCGCCGGGAGGAGCTGTGGAACGGCAACCTTGAGGCGCCGCTGCGCACTCTGTTCACCGACCCCGACCACATCATCCGTTGGGGGTGGCAGACCCGGCACCTCTACCGCTCGCTGGTGCCTGCCCTGGACCGCGGTGATCCCGGGCTCCGGGTGGTGCGCCTGGCGTCGCCGCGGGAGGTGGAGCCCTGGTTGCGGAACCTTCAGCTTTCCGCCACCTCCGGCTGGTAGCTTCAAACCATGACGCCGGAGGAACTTGCCACGCTCGCGCTGCTGCGCCAGGCGCGGGACATGGTTGACCGGGACTACGCGCTGCCCCTTGACGTGCCCACCATCGCAGCGAAGGCGTTCATGTCCCCTGCGCACTTTTCCCGCAAGTTCCGCGCCGCCTATGGGGAGACGCCCTACAACTACCTCATGACGCGACGCATTGAGCGGGCGGCCGCGCTGCTGCGGTCCGGCACGTCCGTGACCGACGCCTGCATGGCCGTGGGCGCCACATCCCTGGGCTCGTTCAGCTCCCGCTTCACCGAGATCATGGGCGAGACCCCCAGCGCGTACCGTGCCCGGGAACACAGCGCCGTCGAGGCCATGCCCGCCTGCTTTGCCCGATTCGCCACCCGCCCCCTGCGCAGCCCGGCCCAGGCCCCGCACGTCCCGACGCCCGCCCAGGAAAGCAGGATCGAAGAAGCGGTGCCGCGCCGGGCCGGATAGCGTAACTGCCATGACGATTTCACTGCAATACACCAATGTCACTGTCAGCAACACCGATGAGGCGGTGGCCTTCTATCGCGACGGGCTGGGCCTTTCCGTCCTGAACGATGTGGCCTCCGGCGGCTTCCGCTGGGTCACGCTCGGCAGCGACGCCCAGCCCGGCCTGGGCATCGTGGTCTCCGAACCGCACGCCGGCCGTTCGCAGGCCGACGGGGACGCCCTCCAGGAACTGCTCACGAAGGGCGTGCTGCCCATGCTCGTGTTCCAGACCGACGACCTCGACAGCACCTTCGAGCAGGCCCGCGCATTCGGCGCCGAGGTGCTGCAGGAACCGATCCAGCAGTCGTGGGGGCCGCGCGACTGCGCCTTCCGCGACCCCTCGGGCAACATGGTCCGGATTTCGCAGGCCTGACCTTCGCAGGAAATGCGCCCGCTCCCCATAAATGCGCCCGGTGGAAGGGGCGCATAGGTGGGGAGCGGGCGCGGAAACTGCCAGCAGTGCGATGATGACCCGGCGTTGCCCCTAGGAGGGAGTTATCCACAGTCCGGCTGGACCCCGCTGACAAGGACCGCCAGGCTCTGGAACGCTGGGATGCATGGGCGCGCCACGGTTGATTCTCCCCTCCGATGTTGAGCTTGCCGGCCAGGACTCACGACTCCTCGCCAGGCTGTGCAACAGCGGGCGGTACGTGCGCGTCCGCCGCGGCGTTTATGCGGAGGCTTCCGAGTGGCAGCCCCTCGATGGGCCGTCGCGGTACGGGCTTCGTGCCATCGCGTTTCAGCTGGCCACCAAGCACCAGCCGGTGTTCTGCCGGCAAACCGCCGCGCTGCTGTGGGGCCTGTGGACCATCGGCACCCCGCAAAAGCTGCACGTCCTGACGCAGGAGCGGGGCGGCGGCCGCAGCCGTGGCGACATCGCCCGTCATTTTGGGCAGACCGCCGACGGGGTGGTGCGTTGCGGCCCACTGGTCCTGACGGACAAGCTCACCACCACCATGGAGTTGATCACCCGGCTGAGCTTCGAACGGGCCGTGGCCGTGTGTGATTCCAGCCTGCACGCGGCCAGGCGTCCCAGACCCGTCAACGTGTTCACCCCCGTGGGCTTCCCCGCGTCCGGCCATGAACCCGTGTGGCGTGTCGATGAACCGCAAGGCGCTCCACTGTCCAAGCCGGAGCTGCTGCAGGCGGCCGAGTCGCTGCCGTCAAGGTCGGCCCGGAACAGGGCCGTGGCCGTCATTGGGTTCGCGTCCGGGCTGTCCGGTTCCGCCGGCGAATCCCTCAGCAGGGTCCGCATGGGGCAGTTGGGTTTTGCCGCCCCGGAACTCCAGCACCGCTTCACCCTCCGCGATGGCAGCAACGCATTTGTGGACTTTTGGTTCGAGCAGCAGCGCCAGGCCGGCGAGTTCGACGGCCGCAGCAAGTACCTGCGCCGGGACTGGGCGGGCGGCACGTCCATTCAGGACCGGATCATGGCGGAAAAGAACCGTGAGGACCAGATCCGCGCCCAGGATGTGGGCGTCTTTCGGTGGACATGGCAGGAAATGATGGATCTTCGCGGCTTTGAACGGCTGTTGCGCCAGGCCGGGATCCCGCAAGGGTAGTGCCCGGCTAAAAAATGCGCCCGTCCCCCATAAATGCGCCCCGTGGAAGGGGCGCATTTATGGGGGACGGGCGCAGGCCTGCCCGGAACCGGCTAGATCAGGCCGTCCGAGAGGTGGTTCGGCGTGCCGAAGCGGTGCGCCGTGATGCTGACGGCCTGCTCGTGCAGGAACGGCAGCATCTCAATGCGCCCGGCCTCGGTGACCTCGTTGTGGTAGATCGCCAGGTCGGGGCGGCCGCCCGTGGCGCCGTACACGGCGGAGGCATCCCCGCCAATGAGCCGGATGCGCCCGGCACCGAAGCGGCGCGCGGTGGCGAGCCAGTCGGCGTCGTTCTCCACCGTGACGCGGATGCGCAGGCTCACCAGCAGGGCCTTGACGGCGTTGGGAAGTTCGACGCCGGAGGAGACTTCCGGAACGGCCCCGGCCGTGATTCCTGCCGAGAGCACGCGCAGCAGCTTGGCCACGGGTTCGCCTTCGGCCAGGCGGACCAGGGGGTTCAGCGGCAGGTAGCGGAACACATTGCGCTCGGCCGACAGCCCGGAGACGTCCTTGGCGATGCCGAATTCGGCGGCCCAGGCGGCGGCGTCGCTGTGCAGCGACCGGGACAGGAAGGCCTGCCCCTCGGCGTCGAGGGAGGAGGCGGCGTTGAGCATCTTGCGCGCGGCATCGCCCAGCGGCGCAGTGGCCGTCGACGCTGCGGGCAGCCAGTTGCCCAGACCCACCAGGTAGTTGGGCCCGCCTGCCTTGGTGCCGGCACCCACTGCCGACTTCTTCCAGCCCCCGAACGGCTGCCGCTGGACAATGGCGCCGGTGATGCCGCGGTTCACGTACAGGTTGCCTGCCTGGACGGTGTCCAGCCACAGCCCGATCTCGGCCGGGTCCAGCGAGTGCAGGCCGCTGGTCAGCCCGTAGTCGATCCGGTTGACCATGGCGATGGCGTCCTCCAGCGTCTCGGCCGCCATGACACCCAGGACGGGACCAAAGTACTCGGTCAGGTGGAATTCCGAACCTTCGGCAACGCCGGTGCGCACGCCCGGGGACCAGAGCCGGCCCGAGTCGTCGAGCTGGCGGGGCTCAATGGCCCAGGATTCCCCGGCGTCCAGGGTGGTCAGGGCCTTGCGGAGCTTGCCGGCGGCCGGTTCGATGATCGGCCCCATCTGGCTCGTGGCGGTTTCCGGGTAGCCGACGACCATGCTGCGGGCCGCGTCAAGGAGCTGGTTGTGGAAGCGTGCGGACTTCGCCACCGACCCGACCATGATGACCAGGGAGGCGGCGGAGCACTTCTGCCCGGCGTGCCCGAACGCGGACTGCACCACGTCCTTGGCGGCCAGGTCCAGGTCGGCGCTGGGGGTGACGATGATGGCGTTCTTGCCGGAGGTTTCGGCCAGCAGCGGCAGGTCGGTGCGGAAGCTGCGGAACAGCTCGGCCGTTTCGTAGCCGCCGGTGAGGATCACCCGGTCCACTGCGGGGTGGGAGACCAGTGCCTGGCCGAGCGCGTGCTCTTCCAACTGCACCAGCGCCAGCACCTCGCGGGGAACGCCGGCGTCCCACAGCGCCTGCACCATGACGGAGCCGCAGCGCCGCGCCTGGGTGGCCGGCTTGATGACGACGGCGGAGCCTGCGGCCAGTGCGGACAGGGTGGATCCGGCCGGGATGGCCACGGGGAAGTTCCACGGCGGGGTCACAACGGTGAGTTTCGCCGGGACAAACGTGGCGCCGTCGACCGCGTCCAGGTCCTTGGCGCGCTCGGCGTAGTAGTGCGCGAAATCAATGGCTTCGCTGACTTCGGGGTCTCCCTGGTCCAGGGTCTTGCCGGTCTCGGAAGCCATGACCTCCATGAGTTCGGCGCGGCGGGATTCCAGGACGTCGCCGGCGCGGTGCAGCACGGCGGCGCGTTCGGCGCCGGTCATGGCGCCCCAGGCCTTTCCGGCCTCCAACGCCGAGTCCACGATGCCGTTCAGCTGTGCCAGGTCCGCCACCCGGCTCGCTGCCACGATGTCGTCGCCCAGCCTGGAGCCGGGGATCCGGGCCAGGATTTCCTTGCCCCAGGCCCGGTTGGCCGGCAGGGCCGGGTCCGTGTCCGGCGTGTTCGCAAAGGTGTCCGTGGCGGCGGGGGCCGCCGGCACCGAGCGGTCCTGGGTCCGGTTGGACGCGGGGACCTCCGTGTCCAGCGCGGCCAGGGAGGCAAGGAAGCGGTTCTGCTCGCGCTCGAACAGGGCCTCGTTGTCGGAGAGCTCAAACACGGCGGACATGAAGTTTTCCTGGCTGGCGCCTTCTTCCAGGCGGCGGATCAGGTAGGCGATGGCAACGTCGAACTCACCGGGGTGGACCACGGGCGTGTAGAGGAGCAGGGAGCCGACGTCGCGGCGCACGGCCTCGGCCTGCCCGGTGGCCATGCCCAGCAGCATCTCAAATTCCAGCTGGCCGGTGGCGGTGCCGATGCCGCGGCTCTTGGCGAGCAGCCACGCGTGGGCGACGTCAAAGAGGTTGTGGCCGGCGACGCCGATGTGCACGTTCTCGATGTGCTCCGGCGTCAGCGCGTAGTTCACGATGCGCTTGTAGTTGGTGTCCGAGTCCATCTTGGTGCCCCAGGTGGCCAGCGGCCAGCCGTAGACGGAGGCCTGGACCTGTTCCATGGGCAGGTTGGCGCCCTTGACGATGCGCACCTTGACGGGGGCGCCGCCGGCGGCCCGGCGCGCAGCCGCCCACTCCTGCAGCTCGATCATGGCCGCGAGGGTGTCCGGCAGGTAGGCCTGGAGCACAATGCCGGCCTCGAGGTTCTTGAACTCGGGCTTGTCCAGGATGCGCTTGAACACCGCGATGGTCATGGTGAGGTCCTTGTACTCCTCCATGTCCAGGTTGATGAACTTGGGCTTGGGGAAGGAGTTGGCCAGCGCATACAGCGGGGTGAGTTCCTGCACGACGTGGTTGACGGCGTCGTCGAAGGCCCAGGCGGAGTGCGGGGCGACGGTGGAGGACTCCTTGATGGAGACGTAGTCGACGTCGTCACGCGCCAGCAGGCGCATGGTCCCCTCAAGGCGGCGGGCGGCCTCGTTTTCGCCCAGCACGGCCTCGCCCAGCAGGTTGATGTTCAGGTCCACGCCGCCCTGGCGGATCTTGGCGATGGCCGGGCCCAGCTTGGCGTCGGTGGCGTCCACGATCAGGTGGCCCACCATCTCGCGCAGGACCCTGCGGGCGATGGGGATGACGAGCTGCGGCAGGATGGGGGCCATGGCGCCGCCGAGGCGGACGGCCCCGCGCATGTACCACGGCAGGAAGGCGGGCACCTTGGGCGCCAGCACGGCCAGGTTCCGGCCGGCAACGGCCAGGTCCTCGGGGCGGATCACGCCGTCGACGAAGCCGACGGTGAAGTCCAGGCCGTTGGGGTCCTTCAGGACGCCCGCCAGGCGCTGGGCGGAGATGTCGGCGGGGAACTTTGCGGCCTCGGTCAGCCAGTGCCGGACCAGGGCGATGGTTTCCTGCGCAAGGTCGTTGCCGGGGGCAGGAATGGTGGCGGCGGGGTCCGTGTCGATGGTGGTTGTCATGATGGCTGGTTCGTTCTTTTCTGTTGGCGCTCGGGTTGGGCCGGGACCCAACGCAGGCAGCTGGATCGGCGCCTCGGGGGTTCCCTTTAGCTCCAGTATGGGGCTAATATTCAATTAGTAAAAGTGATGTTTTTTGATGAATATCATTCGTGTTTACTTAACTCTTTGGAGGCCCCCGTGCTGGACGTCAAACGCCTGCGGCTGCTGCGCGAATTGCACCTCCGCGGCACCCTTGCCGACGTGGCCCTGGCCCTGCAGTACAGCCCCTCCGCGGTGTCGCAGCAGCTGGCGCTTTTGGAAAAGGAAGCGGGCGTGAAACTGCTGCTCAAGGTGGGCCGGCGGGTCCAGCTGACGCCGCAGGCGGAGATCCTGGTGGCCCACACGGCGGAGATCCTGGAGACGCTGGAGCGGGCCGAGGCGGACATGTCCGCCTCGCTGACCACCGTCACGGGGACCGTGAAGCTGGCCGTGTTCCAGTCCGCCGCGCTGGCCCTGCTGCCGGAGATGCTCACCGCCATGGCGCAGAACTACCCCGAGGTCCGCATTGAAATGGTGCAGCGGGAGCCCGAGACCGCGTTGTATGAAACCTGGGCGCGCGACTTTGACCTGGTAGTCGCCGAACAGTATCCCGGCCATGCCGCGCCCCGCCACCCCGAACTGGACCGGGTGGTGCTGACCACGGACGCCATTCGCCTGGCCGTCCCCTCCCCCGGAACTGCCGGCACCGTGTCCCATTTGCGCAGCGAACCTGTCCTGGACATTGCGGACACTGCCGGGCTGCCATGGGTCATGGAGCCGCGCGGTGCGGCATCGCGGCACTGGGCCGAGCAGGCCTGCCGCCAGGCCGGGTTTGAGCCCGATGTGCGTTTTGAAACGGCCGACCTCCAGGCCCAGGTGCGCCTCATTGAATCCGGCAACGCCGTGGCGCTGATGCCCGACCTGATGTGGACCGGCCGCGCCCCGGCGCTGGAGCTGGTAGACCTTCCCGGGGCACCGCGGCGCACCGTGTTCACCTCGGCGCGCCGTGCCAGCCGCAGCCGCCCGGCCATTTTGGCGTGCCGGGAAATCCTGGAGCGGGCGGCCCAGGGCCTGGCCGGGGAACCGGCGGAGCGGGCCTCCTAAGTACGACGCCGGGTGGCCGCGTTGACTGTCCAGGTTCCCTGGGCCCTTGCGCGCGGCTTCGCCAACAATCACCGGAGTTGGTCCGGTCCGGCAGCTTCCCTGCGGGGCAAAACCCAAGTCGGGTTGCGCCCCGGGTACACCGGGGGCAGAACCCATCCGGGATTTTGCCCCGGCGTGACGTCCAGCCTTGCGCAGGCGCCCAACGCCGGAGGCCAGGTTTACTGGGCCAGTTCCCTGATGATGGGCCCCAGCAGGCGGCGCAGCTGCCCGGGATCCTTGCGGACGCCGTCGCTGACCAGCACCTCCGCGGGCCCTGTCCGGTGCAGCCAAAAACCCTGGGCCGGCAGTATCCGCACGCCGAGCTTGAAGGGTGCGGCGCGGTGGCCAAGTTCCTTTTCGATGGAGCGCACCAGATAGGTTTCCAGCGGACCCTGTTCCTTCATTGTGCGAATGAACCGCCGAAAATATTCTTCCTTGAAGGTGTTGGCATAGTCCCGGGCATCGCCGTAACACCCACGAACCAGCCGATCAAAGGCCGGTGAGCAGCCTTCCAGGGGCAGGTACTCGATGGGGGCATTGCCCGGGATGTCGGCCGGGTACACCAGCAGCGCCGAAAACCAGTTTGCCCATTCTTCAGCTAACACCAAATCCAGCCCCGGACCCCTGGCAGGAACGTGTTCGGGCACCGCCGGCTCCAGCGGTGGGATGAAGAACGGCTGCGTGGCGGGCAGCTTCAGCGCGTCACGGATGTGCAGCGCCACGGTGAGCGGCCAGGAAAAATCCTCGTCCATCCGCCATCCCGGCCGCCCGGCAAACTGCATCTGCGCCCCCTGATCGATGCCACCACCCTACCCGCGCGGTCCCCCGGCAGCCAGCCCCCGGCCCGGCATGCGACCATGGAACCATGACCGCCACCGCCACACACCCGGGTCCCGCCCTGGTCTGGGATGCCGGCGGCCCCTACAGTTTGCACGAGACACTGGGCATCCTCGGCCGCGGCCCCGGGGACAGGACCATCCGCCTCACCCCCGGCACGGCCTGGCTGGCCTTCAACACCCCGGACGGCCCGGCGACGCTGGGCATCAGCCAACGCGGCACCGAACTCCATGCCCGGGCCTGGGGCCCCGGCGCCGGCCACGCACTCCACGGCGCCCCGTCCCTGTTGGGCCGCAACGACGACTGGTCCCCCTTTGACGCCCCGGTGTTCCATGCCACCCTGCCCCGGCTCGCCCGGGAGGCACGACGCCGGCACCCGGCAGTGCGCCTGCCCGCCACCGGGCGCATGGTCGACGCCCTGGTGCCTGCCATCCTGGAACAAAAGGTCACCGCGCTGGAGGCCCGCCGCGGCTACGCCACCCTGCTGCGAAAGTTTGGCAGCACGGCACCGGGCGCGGGCAGCCACCCGGACATTCCGGCGGACCTGATGGTGGCGCCCACCCCGCGGCAATGGGCAAAAATTCCGTCGTGGGAGTGGCACCGGGCAGGCGTGGGGCCACAGCGCTCGGCGACGGTGCTGCGCGCGGCGGGTTCGGCGTCGGGCCTGGAACGGCTGGCATCGCTGCCGGCCACGGAAGCGGCCGCGAAGATGCAGGGCATCCCGGGGATAGGGGTGTGGACTGCGGCCGAGGTCACGCAGCGCACCCACGGGGACGCCGATGCGGTGGCCGTGGGCGACTACCACCTGGCCGCCTTTGTGGGCTGGGCGCTGGCCGGACAGCCCGTGGATGACGCCGGCATGCTGGAATTGTTGGAACCGTGGCGCGGGCACCGGCAGCGGGTGGTGCGGATGCTGTACCTGAGCGGTTTCCGCAAGCCCGCCCGCGGCCCGCGCATGGGCATCCAGGACCACCGCAGCCACTGAGCATGACGTTCACACTGCGGGACGGCTTCCCGCCTGCGGGCGCCCATCGCCTAGGCTGAGGGCATGAGCGACCTCATCAACCTCAAGGCCACATTCATCCCCAACGAGGGCGAATTCTTCCGTGTGAAGCTCGCCCTCGAGATCGCGATCGAGCAGGTCGTCGAGGAGCCGGGCTGCATCCAGTATGAAATCACGCAGGAATCGGAAGAAAAGATTGTGCTGACCGAGCAGTGGGCGTCCGAGGATGCCCTCGACAAGCACAGCAAGGGCGTCGCGGTGCAGGACCTCAACGAGTCCCTCAGCGCGCTGCTGGCCGAGCCCGTCAAGCTGGACCGCCTTTAAAACTGGATTGCCTTTAAAACCGGACTGCCCTTAAAAACTGTTGAGGTTGGGGACGGCGACACCCAATGGTGCCACGGTCCCCAACCTCAACCGGTTGTTGGGCTTTTACTCGCCGGCGTTGCCGTCGGCTGCCTCGGCCTGCTGCTTGGCGACGGCGGAGTGCACCTCGGCCATGTCCAGGTCCTTGACCGCTGTGATGACCTTGTCCAGGTCCGTGCCGCTGAGCGCACCGGGCTGGGCAAAGACCAGCACCTTTTCACGGAAGGCCATCAGCGTGGGGATGGAGGTGATGTTGGCCTCGGCGGCCAGCTGCTGCTGCGCCTCGGTGTCAACCTTGCCGAACACGACGTCGTCGTGCTTGTCCGAGGCAGCCTCATAGGTGGGCGCAAAACGGACGCACGGCTGGCACCAGGAAGCCCAGAAATCGACGAACACAATGTCGTTGCTCTCGATGGTGGTGCCAAACGATTCGGTGGTGATTTCAACTGTAGCCATGACTTCCACGCTACGTGACGGCGGGAGGCATGGCTACAGGTTTCGCTCAGCGCGTGAGCGGGAATAACGGCCCTACACGCCCTCAGGCTCATGGGCGGCGAGGAACCTGCGCCCGCCAAAGATCACCCCGGCGCTGACCAGCACCGCTGCGGCGGCCACATAGAAGGTGACCGACGCCGAGGTGTGCTCGGCGATCTTGGCGGCCAGGAACGGCGCCAGGGCGCCTCCCATCCAGCGCACAAAGTTGTAGCCGGCGCTGGCCACCGGCCGGGGCGAATCGGAGACGGCCATGGCCATTTCGGTGAACAGGGTGTTGTTGATGCCCAGCAGCGCGCCGGACACAATGGTCAGGACCACGATCGCCGGCACCGAATGGCCTGCAGCAACGGCCAGTCCGGCCAGCACCACCATGAGGCCCAGCAGGGCGCCGATGAGCGACTTCACAGGGCCGAAGCGGCGCTGCACGATGGGGGCCACGAACACGGAGAACACCGCCACGGCGACGCCCCAACCAAAGTACACGGCACCGATGCCGTAGGCGTTGAAGCCCAGGATGAACGGTACAAAGGCCAGGATGGTGAAAAAACCGTAGTTGTAGAACAGGGCGCTGCCGGCGGTGGTGCGCAGCCCCTTGTGCCCCAAGGCCACCAGCGGGTCCCGCAGCCGGGTCTTGACGGCGGGCACGGGCGTCTTGGGCAGCATGATGATCAGCAGGATGAAGGCGATGGCCATGGCCGTGGCCGTGCCGAAGAATGGCGCCCGCCACTGCCAGCCGCCCAGCAGCGCACCCATGAGCGGGCCGAGTGAAAGGCCCAGGCCCAGGGCTGCTTCGTAGAGGATGATGGCGGTTGCGTGGCCGCCGGAGGCCACGCCCACCATGACGGCCAGCGACGTCGCGACGAACAGCGCGTTGCCCAGTCCCCAGCCGGCCCGGAAGCCGACCAGCGCGTCAACCGTGCCGGAGGTGCCTGCCAGGGCCGAAAAGACGACGATGACGGACAGCCCGATCAGCAGGGTCTTCTTGCCGCCGATGCGGGAGGAGACAAATCCCGTAATGAGCATGGCTACTGCGGTGACCAGGAAGTAGCTGGTGAACAGCAGCGAAACCTGGCTCGCCGTGGCCTGCAGGTTCTTGGCGATGGCGGGCAGGATTGGGTCCACCAGGCCGATCCCCATGAACGCGAAGACTGCGGCAAACGCCACGGCCCAGACAGCCTTGGGCTGCTTGAGCATCGACCTCTTCTCATCGGCGAGGACGTCCTCTATTTCGTGGGCAGAGTTCTCTGCCGTGTTGGCCTGCACGTTTACTCCTTTGGATCTTTCATTGTTCACAGACGACGCCGGCGGCCGCGCCCGCCGCCGGAGGTCAGGTCCTCAGCGCCGCATTGAGTTTGTCGATGGCGGGGATGGCGTTCCTGACGGCCAGCCGCTCCTCCGTCGAGAGGGTGGCGAGGGCTGCGGCGACTTCGGCGGTCCGCCGCGTGTTGGCCACGTCGAGCGCCTTGCGGCCGTCCCCGGTCAGCTCGACCAGCACGGCCCGCGCGTCCGTGCTGTCCGGCTTCCGCTCCACCAATCCGGCAGCCTCCAGCTTGATGACCTGCTCGGTGGCACTTGGCACGCGGATGCCGGCGAACCGGGCGATGGCGCTGACCCGCAACGGCCCTGCTGCCAGCATGTTCAGCGTGCTGACATGGCCGGTGCTGAGCTCCCCTTCGGCGTCCATGGAGCGCAACAGATAGACGGCCTGGCGCAGGATGTTGCGATAGCTGCCCGCCAGTTCCCCAAGATCTTCGCTCATAGTTAGGTAGTCTAACATTAGGCTGCCTAAGGGTCAAGGCGTCCGCCCGGAGACGTTCGCCTAGACTTGCCGCATGGAATTGACCACGGAGCGCCTGGTCCTGCGCGAATACACGCTATCCGACCACGCCGCCGTGCATGCCTTCGCCTCGGACCCGCGCACCAGCACCTTTGTCGAGTGGGGCCCGAACTCGGAACACGACACCCGCGACTTCCTCAACTTTTGCATCGACAAGGCCGCAGAAGCACCGCGCCGCAGCCACACCCTCGCCATCACGCTCGATGGCAGCGTCATCGGCTCCATCGGACTCACGCTGAACACCCGCGGCGGGCGGCACGGGACGCAGGAGGCGGAAATTGGCTACACCCTCCATCCGGACCGGTGGGGAAAGGGGTATGCCACGGAAGCAGCCTCCGCCATGCTGCATTTTGGCTTTTCACAGCTGCACCTGTCCCGGATCACCGCCGCCTGCCGCCCGGAAAACGTGGCCTCCGCCGGCGTGTTGCAGAAGTTGGGGATGGCACAGGTGGGACGGCTGGAAAATGACCGGCTCATCAACGGCCGGTGGCTGGACACGCTGGTTTTTGCCGTGGACGCGGGAGGCAGTGCGCCGGCTCCACACAACGTGGACACATAAAATTCACGGAGAGCACACCTGGTGCACCCAATTTGTCCGGGTTGGCTGTGTATAACCATACGTAGCACCGCCGAAGCAACCCCGCCCCAGGAGGAACCATGACCCGCCCCAGCCACCACCGGGAACCCGACCATGCCCCACAAGCGCACGAGGGCCGTGATGTGTGGCCGGCCCTGGCCAGGGACCAGCATGTTGCCCTCGTCAACGAGCGCGGCTGGCGCCTGTCCGGCACGGTGGAGACGTTGACCAGCGACCGCCGGTGCCTGTGGATCCAGCTCGACGCCGGGATGGGCCGTCAACTGATCCACCACGAGGACGGCTTCGAGCTCGAAATCAGCCTGCCCGCCTAGGCGGCCCCGCAGCACGCGCGGCCGCAGGGCCCTAAAGACAAAGGGCCCCAAAAAAAGCAGGCTCAGTGCCTGCCCGTGGTCAGCGTTCCGGGCCGATCATCGAGACAAACTCCCGGGCGTCGTCCTCGGACAAATCGGCGTGGTTGCGCAGGAGCCGGGCCGCACCGTCCAGGTCCCCTGACAGAGCGAGCGAACGGATGCGCCCGAAGACTTCCTCGTTCAGGCGCGTGCTGGCCACCTCACGGACCTCGTCGCCGCGGGAGACGATGGCCCGGTAGCGGT
Organism: Arthrobacter sp. STN4; assembly: GCF_024539665.1. Classification (NCBI taxonomy): domain Bacteria; kingdom Bacillati; phylum Actinomycetota; class Actinomycetes; order Micrococcales; family Micrococcaceae; genus Arthrobacter; species Arthrobacter sp. STN4. Next base: position 55,845 of record NZ_JAKZGX010000017.1, on the reverse strand, counting down.
AGCTGGGTGCGGCCGGTACGGCCCTGCCCTCGGCCCGCTCCGTAGTGTCCTTGCCGGATTTGGACTGGCCGGAATTGGGCTGGCCGGAATTGGGCTGGCCGGATCCGGATTGTCCGGATTCGGATTGTCCGGGATCGGCAGCTTTCGGGGTGGCCGGCGTCGGCCCGGCAGGTTTCGGGGCAGCCTGGAGGATGTCCTCGACCACCAGGGGGGCGTCGGCGGGTTGTTCGGGCAAGGGCTGGGGATATTCGGCCAGTGCAGCAACGGCCGCGGCGGACTTGCCCAGGCTGGTGCCTGTGGCCTTGCGGTAGGCCTGTACGGCATTGAGCACCTGCTGGCGGGCAATCAGCGAATAGACTGCCCGGTGGGTCTCGGGCGTCAGCTTCGCAGCGGCCTCCACGGCCATCTCACGCGTGACCCTGGGCTTGCGTTCGGACGGAGCCGCCGTGCGGGGCTTCGGGCCTTCTGCATCCTGGATGGCCCTCCCCTTGCGGCCCATGAACCGGGAGGCCACGATCACCACAATGACAATGACCAGCACAATGACCAAGGGCACGAGATATTCCATGCCTTAACTGTAGTTCCCCGCCCTCCGGGCGCATCCTGCGGGCTGCGGTGGTGGCTGCGGGCGTTAAAGGCGGAAAGCCCGGAGCCTGCGATTTCCCGCAAGGCTCCGGGCTTCCCCTGATGGTGGCAGATACTGGATTCGAACCAGTGAAGGCGTTGCCAGCTGATTTACAGTCAGCCCCCTTTGGCCACTCGGGTAATCTGCCATGGCCCGCCGGGCCTCATTGTTGCGTCCCGGCTTTCGCCCCCATCAAGTGGGAGCAGTAAAACAATACAAGGTATTCGGCCAAGAATCGAATCGGGCGTTTTCCATCCCCGTCGTGCCCGGGGAATCAGGCCTGCGTGCCGCCTTCGATCCGGCGGACCAGCTGTTTCTCCAGGAACGCTGCCTGTTCGGGCGTCACCTGCTGAAGGGCCACGGCGCGCGCCATGTCCGCCTGGACACCGGCGATGCGCGACGAGGCCGAGTTGACGGGCGAGGCAAGGATGGCGTCGGGCTCCTGGCTGAGCACGGTCCCGGACAGCACCGTCACGGCCGCCAGGGTGGCCGCCGCCATGGCCGTGCCCACGGCTGCCTTCATTCCGGGCCGGGACTTGCCGGGAACCGCCGCACCCTCCATGGGGGCCACGGCGGATGGTGCCGCAGGGACGGGGTCGGGTTCCGGCGTCGTGCCTTCGGTCTTGCTCATCAGTCCTCCAGACGTGGTGGCTCTCAACGGGTATAACGATTCCCGGTCCAAATGTGCTCCCACTCCGCGTCCGCTTGGAGCGAACTGTGAACCGCTCGTAATCTCGCAGCCCGCCCCTCGGGCGCTAGGCTTGGTTTCAAATCAACCGTCACTTTTTCATGCATGTGGAGGAATCATGGCCAGTGAGTCAACGTTCGACGTCGTCAGCAAGGTGGACAAGCAGGAGGTCGCCAACGCGCTGAACCAGGCCCAGAAGGAGGTCGCCCAGCGCTACGACTTCAAGGGGGTCGGCGCGGAAATCGACTTCAGCGGCGAGAAGATCCTGCTTAAGGCCAATTCCGAGGAACGCGTCATGGCCGTCATGGATGTTTTTGAATCCAAGCTGATCAAGCGCGGCATTTCGCTGAAGTCCCTGGATGCAGGCGAGCCGTTCGCTTCCGGCAAGGAGTACCGCCTGGAAGCCTCGATCAAGGAAGGCATTGCCCAGGACGTGGCGAAGAAGATCAACAAGCTGATCCGCGACGAGGGGCCCAAGGGCGTCAAGTCCACCATCCAGGGTGACGAACTGCGGGTGAGCTCCAAGAGCCGTGACGACCTGCAGGCGGTCATGGCGCTGCTGCGCAAGTTTGAGGATGCGGACCTGCAGTTCGTCAATTTGCGCTGACTGGCGCCGCCGGCCCAACGGGGCACTTGCGCGCGGGAAAGCTCCGGTGGACGCCCGGTGAATTCCCAGCCTGCAAGTGCCCTTTTGCACTTGTGGGCCCGTCCCTGCGGGCATAGGCTCGTGGCTTGTCTTGACGTTTCAATTCACCTGACCTTGTAATTCACCTGATCTTTCAATTCACATGCCAAGGAGCAGCCATGACTGAAATTCCCGCGGGCGCACCCTGCTGGATCGACCTGATGACCGCGGACCCGGCCCGCGCCAAGGAGTTTTACACCGCCTTGTTCGGCTGGACGTACGAGACCGGCGACGTGGAGAAGTACGGCGGCTACACCACGGCCTTGAAGGACGGGAAGTCCGTGGCCGGGCTGATGCAAAGCAACCCGGACGACGCCGGGCACCCTGACGTGTGGTCCACCTACCTGCGCGTCGACGACATTGACGCGACGGTGGCCGCGGCCACCAAGGCCGGCGGCGTCACCTACCTCGCACCCATGGACGTCCCGGAGCAGGGCAGGATGGCCATGCTGGGCGACCCCGCCGGCGCGGCCGTGGGCCTGTGGGAGTTTGGCGGCCACACCGGCTTCCAGGCCCACTCCGTCGACGGCGCCGCGAACTGGCACGAGCTCTGGACCAAGGACTACCCCGCGGCCCTGAAGTTCTACCAGGACGTCTTTGGCTGGAAGACCGCCGTCATGAGCGACACCCCTGAGTTCAGGTACTCCACGGTGGGAGAGGGACGCGATTCCGTCGCCGGCGTCATGGACGCCAGCCGCGAGCTCCCCGAGCAGGCCCCCTCCAGCTGGCAGGTCTATTTCCAGGTGGACGACGCCGATGCGGCCGTTGCGACGGCCCTCTCCCTGGGTGCCACCGTGGTCCAGCCGGCCCAGGACACCCCCTTCGGCCGCCTGGCCGGGCTGACCGATCCCACCGGGGCGTTGTTCAAGGTCATCCAGCCGCCGGCGCGGTAGCCCGGACCCTACGCACCGGGCTCCACGAGCCCGGTGTCGTAGGCCAGCACCACCATCTGCACCCGGTCCCGCAGTTCCAGCTTGGCCAGGATTTTGCTCACATGCGTCTTCACGGTCTGCTGGGCGATGAACAGTGCCGCGGCAATCTCGTGGTTCGACAGCCCCCGGCCCACCAGCGTCATGACTTCCAGCTCGCGGTCCGTCAGCCCGTCCAGGCGGTCCCGGGACAGTTCGGGGCGGGCGCTGGACTGCGCAAACCGTTCAATCAGCCGCCGGGTCACGGACGGCGCCAGCAGTGCCTCTCCCCCGGCCACAATCCGCACGGCGGCCACCAGTTCGTCGGCGAGCGCATCCTTGAACAGGAAGCCGCCGGCCCCGATCCGAAGGGCGTCGTAGACGTAGTCGTCCACGTCAAAGGTGGTCAGCATCAGCACGTGGACCGACCGTTCCGGCCCGCCGTCCAGGGCCTCGGCCAGGATCCGCCGGGCCGCTTCCAAGCCGTCCATGACGGGCATGCGCACGTCCATGAGCACCACATCGGGACGGCAGCTTGCCGCGAGTTCAACGGCCACGGCGCCGTTCTCGGCCTGGCCCACCACCTCGATGTCCGACTGTGCGCCAAGCAGGGCGGCAAAGCCCTCCCGCACCATCGCCTGGTCATCCACCACCAACACCCGGATGCTCATGCTGTGCCCTTCCCGTCCTGGTTCCGGGCGGGGGATCCCTTGCCGACGCTGATCATCGGCAGCGAGGCCACGACGGAAAAGCCGCCGTCCACCGTCGGGGCGCAGAAGACCGATCCGCCGACAATGGCCGCCCGCTCACGCATGCCGATCAGCCCTTGGCCCACATGGGAGCCGCGGTCCAGCTGGGCCATCACGGCACCGACGTCCGACGGCGAATTGACCACCGACACTTCAAGCCTGCCGGCCGCCGTGGTGAAGCCGATCTCCACCGCGGCCCCGGGGGCGTGGCGGATCACATTGCTCAGGGCCTCCTGGACAATCCGGTAGGCCGTCAGGGCGATCACCTCACCCACCGCGTCAAGGTCGACACCGGACAGCTCGGGGTCGCGGACGCGCACCCCCGCCGTGCGGGCGGAGGCCAGCAGGCCCGGGAGGTCCGTAAAGCCCGGCTGCGGCGCCGTTTCGCGCCCCCCGCCGGAATCGCGCAATGATCCGAGCATGCTCCGCATTTCCGTCATGGCCCGGCGTGAGTTGTTGGCGATGTCCTCAAATTCCTGCTTCAGCTCGTCGCTGAGTCCGGCGTGCCGGTACGCCGCGGTGGTTGCCTGGACCACCACCACGGACATGCCGTGGGCCACGACGTCGTGAAGTTCGCGCGCAATGCGGGTGCGCTCCTCGGCCAGCCGGCGGCGGGACTGTTCCTCGGCGCTGAGGGTACGTTCGGCGGCCAGTTCGGCGCGCAGGTGCTGCCATTGCTGGGCCACGACGGAGGCCACCATCAGTCCGCCTGACACCGCGGCGAAGACCACCACGTTGATTTGGGCGGCCTGCGTCTGCCCGTGCGGCAGGGTGAGGTAGTTGTCCATCACGCCCACGCCCACACTCAGCAGCCACCCGCCGGCCGCCACCATCCAGTGGCTGCGCATCCCGGCCACGCAGATCACCAGGACCTGTGTCACCATGGCCACCACGCTGAAGGGCATGGGCGCGCCCCCCTGCGGCGTGGACACTAGCGGCATGACCACCATGGGCACGAGCGACACCGCCATGCCCGCCACCGGCCGCGCCGCCGTCAGCCCCAGGGCGGCCGCGTGCAGGATTGCCATGCCCAGCCCGAAGGGCAGCACCATTTGGTACAGGGTCATGTTCAGCGGCGCCCCGACGGCCAGCAGTGCAATGCACACGGCGGCCGTGCCCAGCCACACCCAGCCGATCCGCTTCAGCCGCCACAGGTTGGCCGTGTTGAACGCACCCTGCCCGGGCCCCGCGCCGGTGCCCGGGGATCCTGCCCGGGCCCCGTGGCTAGTGTTGGACATTGTCGGCGCGGGCCGCGCCCGCGTCCAGCTCCGCCGTCGGCCCATCAAAGTCGGTGCCGCCCAGTCCGCCGGCTGGGGTTCCCTGCCAGTCCAGGAGCTGCCAGCCGCCCGGTGCGTTCCCCGGGGCCGGCGTGCCCTCGAGCGTGAGAATCCCCGTGTTGGAAAGTTCGTGGTATTTCGGGTCCGACCAGTCGACGTTGGTGGCCCGGTGTCCGGCCCAGAAGCGGATCATGGCACCGTGGCTGACCATGGCGACGGCGCCGGTTCCGTCGCCGGCGGCCGCTTCCGCCACGACGGCGTCAAAGCGTTCAAGCACTTCCCGGCCGGTGTCGCCGCCGGGCATGCGCGCCGACAAGTCGCCGCCCAGCCAGGCCAGGACGGTTTCCAGGTAGGCCTGGATCGAGTCGGGGTCGCCCTTCATTTCCAGGGATCCGGCACTGATCTCGCGGAGCCCGGGGCGGACCACCGGTTCCAGGCCGCGGTCTGCGGCAAGCGGTGCGGCGGTCAGGGAGGTGCGGACCAGGTTGGAGACATAGAGGCGGCTGATCCGCTCGCCACGCAGGGCGGCGGGCAGGGCGGCTGCCTGCTGCTCCCCCATGGCGGTCAGCCCCGGACCGGGGACGGCCGTGTCGAGCAGGCTCCGGACGTTGTTGGGTGTCTGGCCGTGTCGGATCAGGATCAGTCGCATACCCCCATTCTGTCCTACCGCGCTGGGAACTGCAGTGGGCGCCGGCTGCCCGGGTCCCCGTTTCCTGCCGGCCCCGCGGAGCCGTGGCATGCTTGAGGCACCCGTGACAGTCCCCATCCCCGCAAGGAACCGACCCATGCAGGCTCCAGCCCCACTGCCCGCCAGCTACTCCGCCGCGTTCCGGGAACAGCCCGGCTACCTGGACTTTGCCAGTTACGGCCCGCCCTCGGCCCCGGTGCTGGAGACCGCTGCCGCCCTGATGTCCCTGGCCGCCGAGGGCGGGGTGGGCGCGAGCGGGCGGCTGCATGCCGGGGACCTGCGGGCACGCCAGGTGTTTTCGCGGCTCAGCGGCTTCGCGCCGGACCACGTGGCGCTGGTCCCCGCGACATCGTACGGGCTGTTCCAGCTGGCGTTCGGCCTTCCGGGCAAGATCCTGGCCGGGGCCCGTGAATTTCCGGCCAACGTCTACCCGTGGCTGCGGGCGCAACAGGCCGGCCTGTGCGAACTTGTGCTGCTGGACGCAGCCCCGGTGACCCCGGAGCTCGTGGCAGCGGCGCTGGCCCCGGACGTCACGGCGGTGGCCGTCAGCGCCGTCGACTTCCGCACCGGGCACCGTGCCGACCTGGCCGGCCTCCGTGCCGTCCTGGGCCCGGACCGGCTGTTGCTCGTCGACGGCATTCAGGGCTTTGGCGCGGCGGACATTGACTGGACCGTGGCGGATGCCGTCGTGGTTGGCAGCCAAAAGTGGGTGCGCGGCGGCTGGGGGGGCCGGTGCCATGGCATTTTCGCCCGCAGGCCTGGAACGGATCCGCCCCGTCCTGGGCGGCTGGACCGGCGTCGAAAGCCCCACGGCGTACGACGGCGTGGAGCATGCAGCGCGCGCCGACGCCCTCAAGTACGGCGTCACGAACCTCTCCCCCTTTGCCACCGGTGCCTTCGCCACGGCGCTGGAACTCCTGGAGGAGGCGGGCACGGGACGGGTCGCGGCCGCCGTCGAGGCACGCGCCGGAGAGCTCATCGGGCTGCTGGACGACGCCGGCGTGGAAGTCCTCTCGCCGCGCGGGCCCGGGCAGCGCGCCGGCATTGTGGTGGCCGGCTTCCCTGACGGCAACGCCGCTGAGGCGCACGCCGCCCTGGCACTGGCCGGCATCACGGCCACCCTGCACGGCCGGTGGCGCATCCGCCTCTCGCCCCACGCCACCACGGACCGGGAGTCACTCGTGCATGCCGCCCTGGTCCTCGGCGGGTTCGCGTAGGCAGCGCCGCTTCCGCCGCGGCTAGGCGAGCGGGCGGCCAGCCATCTTTTCGAGCCGGGCGATGCGGTCCGCCATCGGCGGGTGGGTGGAGAACAGCTTGCGGGCACCGCCGTTGCGGAACGGGTTGGCGATCATGAGGTGGCTGGCGTTGACCAGCTTCTGCTCCTCCGGCAGCGGTGCCTGCTGGACGCCGAATTCCAGCTTCCGGAGTGCGGAGGCGAGCGCCAGCGGGTCGTCGGTCAGCTTCGAACCGTCCTCGTCGGCGTCGTATTCGCGGGTGCGGCTGATGGCCAGCTGGATCATGGAGGCGGCCATGGGGGCCAGCAGGGCCATGGCCATCATGGCGAGCGGGTTCGCATTGCGGCGGTCGCCGCCGCCAAAGAACAGCATCATCTGGGCCACGGAGGTGATGACGCCGGCAACGGCCGCCGCCACAGAGGAGGTGAGGATGTCGCGGTTGTAGACGTGCATGAGCTCGTGGCCCAACACGCCGCGCAGTTCGCGTTCATCGAGCAGGTTCAGGATCCCTTCGGTGCAGCACACGGCGGCGTTCTTCGGGTTGCGCCCCGTGGCAAAGGCATTGGGCGCCTGCGTGGGCGAAACGTAGATGGCCGGCATGGGCTGGTTGGCCCTGGTCGAGAGTTCCCGGACAATGCGGTAGATGCCCGGCGCCTGCGCCTCCGTGACGGGGTAGGCCTGCATCGAGCGGATGGCGATCTTGCCGCTGTTCCAGTAGCCGTAGGCGGTGGTCCCGACACCAATCAGCGCAAAAATCCACAACGGCGCGGCACTGCGCATGCCGCCCGCAACGAGCGCGCCGATGCCGAGCAGCACCGCCCAGAGGACACCAAACAACGCGGTGGTCTTCAGTCCGTTGAAGTGGCTGTGCACGGCCCCGTCCCTTCTGTCATTCGCATAAAAAGCTACATGGGTAAAACGAGCCGGCCGGGCCGGTTGTTCCCGTCTCAGGGCTCCGGGTGGCGGGCGTCATAGGCCCTGAAGCCGCGCTGCCACGCCGCCAGCGCCCAGACGGCCGCAATGCACATCAGGCCCCCGGCCACGGCAGCCCAGCCCTCGCCCAGCCATTGGCCGGTGGAGCCGGAGAAAACATCGCCAAGGCGCGGGCCGCCGGTCACCACCACCACGAAAATGCCCTGCAGCCGGCCCCTGAGGTGGTCCGGGGTGGCGGACTGCAGGATCGTGGAGCGGAACACGGAACTGACGGAGTCGGCCACGCCGGCCACCACCAGGGCGGCCACTGCACCAACAATCCACGGCGACACGCCGCCGCCGGGCGGGAGGCGGCCGCCGGCCAGGACAGCACCGCCCAGCCCCGCGATCGCCGTACCCCACACCGTGATGGACCAGAGCACGGCCAGGCCCTGGCGCCGGACGCCGCCCAGGGGGCCGGAAAACAGGGCGGCCAGGAAGGAGCCGGCCGCGATGGAGGCCAGCAGCAGCCCCGCCGTCTGCTGGCCGCCGCCGAGCCAGACGGCGCCGATGGCCGGCAGGAGCGCGCGGGGCAGGGCAAAGACCATGGCGCACATGTCCACGAGGAACGTCATGCGCAGGTTGGGCCGGCTGCCCAGGAACCGGAACCCCTCCAGCACGGATTTCAGCCCGGCCCGCCGGACCCTGCCGCCGCCGAGCGGCGGCAGGGCCGGCAGCCGGAACAATGCCCACAACGACGCCGTGAACGTCAGCACGTCCACGGTGTAGGTCCAGCCGTAGCCCACATTGGCCACCAGGATGCCGGCCAGCAGGGGGCCCACCGTGGTGCCCAGGCCCATGACGATCATGCTCAGCGCATTCGCCGCGGGCAGCAGTTCCGGGCGCACCAGCCGCGGCACGATGGCGCTGCGGGCCGAGCCGTTCACCCCGGCCGCCGCCGACTGGATGGCGATGAGCCCGTACAGGATCCACACATTGTCCAGGCGCAGCCAGGCCTGGGCGGCGATGCCGATGGTCACCAGCCACAGGGCCGTGGAGGAGACCAGGGCCACCGTGCGGCGGTCGTGCGCGTCGGCGATGGAACCCCCGTACAGCCCGGCAAACACGAGCGGCACCAACGCCACGAGCCCGAGCATGCCCACGGCCAGGGTGGAGCCGGTGAGGTAGTACACCTCCAGGCTGACGGCCACGACGGTCAGCTGCGTGCCGATCGAGGAGAGCCCGTTGCCCAGCCACAAGCGCCGAAAGGCCGGGCTTTCCTTCAGCGGGGTGATGTCGGCGAGTATTTTTGGCACGGGCCAAGCCTAGCCGTGTGGTCCGCCGCTTCCGCCCGGCCGGCCGGGCACGTAGTCTGGCCATGGCATCGGTGGCGCCGGGTCCACCGGAAGGGGGGGACGACTTGGCTCCACATCGCACGCAGCTGCATTCCTCCAGGTTCTGGAGTGCCAGGCGGCCCAAGCTGCCGCTGACGGAGGGACACCTTGTGCTCCGCCTCAACGATCCGGCCCTCGCCTTCGGCACCGCCTCCGCCGCGGACCTCCTGAATTGCTACGGGCGCCTGCGCCGCGCCCTGGCGGCGCTCAAGGGTGCCACGGCCGCGCAGCTGTACCTGGCCCTGGACTGGCAGCCGGTGGGCGACGCCGTCGGGGAACCCCTGGCGGAGACCTCCACCCCCACCCTCCACCTCTTTTTCCATTGGCCGGGAGGCACCGCGCCGGCGGGTCCCTTGCGCCTCCCCGCCCACCGGCGCATGGCCGCTCCGGGCACCGGGGAACTGGACGCGGAGCTGCGCGGCAGGCTGGCCGGGCTGCCGTCCTCCGGCACCGGCGCCACTCCCGAGTCCGCCGTGTCCCGTCGCGCCTTGGGAGAGGGGCCTCGCCCAGGGGATCCCCCACCAGGCGCGGACCGTTCGTGGGAACCGCCGGGCTGGGCGGACCGTCCCTTCCACATCGAGCCGGCCCCGCCCCGGCCCGGCGAACCCTTCCGCGGCGGCCACTGGACGGCAATCCCCCGCTTCCCGGCCCCGACGCTTGACCGCCTGGCCCCGGCCGCGCTCCTGACACTCGCCGAAACCATGCAACGGCTGGCGTCGCACCCGCACCCGGGGCGCCAGGGCCTCGCTGTCTGGGCCACGGACGATTGGGGCTCCCCCGCCCCGGCAACGCTGCACATCTTCGCCCGCCGGCACGGCGGGTCCTCCCCGCTGCTGGCCGGCTTCGTGGCCGGCGGCGGGCTGGACCTGCCCGTCCCGGCGGATGGGCAGGCGAAAAACGACGCGCCATCGCCTACGCTGGAGAAATGACTTCCAACCCCTCCCTCAATGACGAACAGGCCGCCAGGGTCATCGCCCTCGCCATGGACCTGGCCCGCGAGGGCCGCACCGCCGAACTCGCCGAGTTCCTCGACCACGGCCTGCAGGTGGACGCTCGGGATCCCGACGGCAACACCCTGCTGATGCTTGCCGCCTACAGCGGCCGGACTGAGACGGTGAAAATGCTGCTGGAGCGCGGAGCCGGGCCAAACATCCGCAACGGCCGCGACCAGACGCCCGTCGCCGGCGCCCTGTTCAAGGGTGAGGAGTCCGTGGTGGCCCTGCTCGTGGCCGCCGGGGCCGACCTCGACGCCGGCACGCCCCCGGCCCGGGCGGCAGCGGCCATGTTTGGCCGCGAACACCTGCTCGGCTGATTTTCCGCGCCGACGGGAGGACGCCGCCCTGCGTCGCCGCGCCGCCCGCAGCACCGGCCGCAATGCCCGCGGCACCGGCGGGGACGCCGCCGTCGGTCGTCAAACGCCGTCGGTCCTTAAACACCGCCGGCCCGGTGGGCACCATTACGGTGCGCACCGGGCCGGCGGCAGTCCCTAGACGGCGTCCGAATTGACGAGGGCGCCGTCATTCTTGGCGGCCTGCAGGGCCTCGATCGCTTGGCGTACGCCTTCACCGTAGGCGGGGTCGGCCTGCGTGCAGTTGTAAATGTGACGCTCGATGGTGGCCTGTGAGGCACCGTCGATGGCCCTTGCGGTGTTCTCGAACAGGACCTGGCGCTGTGCCGGCGTCATCTTCTCGCGGAACAGGATGCCCGGCTGCTCAAAGTAGTTGGCATCGTCTTCGCGGTAGTTGAAGCGGTCGGCCACGGCGCCGACGGCGTGGGCCGGCTCGGCGTAGGCGGGCTGCTCGGCCCAGCGGCCATAGGAGTTCGGCTGGATGCTCGGCGTCGCGCCCTGGTTGCCGTCAATGCGCATGGCGCCGTCACGGTGGTAGGAGTTGACGGGCGCCTTGGGTGCGTTCACCGGGATCTGGTGGTGGTTGACGCCGAGGCGGTAGCGCTGGGCGTCACCGTAGGAGAACAGGCGGCCCTGGAGCATGCGGTCCGGGGAGAAGCTGATGCCGGGGACCACGTTGGCCGGGGAGAACGCTGCCTGCTCGACGTCGGCAAAGTAGTTCTCGGCGTTGCGGTTCAGTTCCCATTCGCCGACCTCGATCAGCGGGTAGTCCTTCTTGCTCCAGACCTTGGTGAGGTCGAAGGGGTGGTACTTGTAGGTCTCGGCGTCGGCCTCGGGCATGATCTGGACCATGAGCTTCCACTTCGGGAAGTCGCCGGCCTCGATCGCGTCGAAGAGGTCGCGCTGGTGGGACTCGCGGTCGGAGCCGACGAGCGCGGCGGCTTCCCCATCGGTCAGGTTCTTGATGCCCTGCTGGGTGACGTGGTGGAACTTGACCCAGAAACGCTCGCCCTCGGCGTTGATCAGCGAGTACGTGTGGGAGCCGAAGCCGTGCATGTGGCGGTAGGACGCCGGCAGGCCGCGGTCGGACATGACGATGGTGACCTGGTGCAGGGACTCGGGCAGGTTGGTCCAGAAGTCCCAGTTGTTCTCGGCGCTGCGCAGGTTGGTGCGAGGGTCACGCTTCACTGCGTGGTTGAGGTCGGGGAACTTCAGCGGGTCGCGGAAGAAGAACACGGGGGTGTTGTTGCCCACCAGGTCCCAGTTGCCTTCCTCGGTGTAGAACTTCACGGCGAAGCCGCGGATGTCACGCTCGGCGTCGGCTGCGCCGCGTTCGCCGGCCACCGTGGAGAAGCGGGCAAACATCTCGGTCTTCTTGCCCACCTCGGAGAAAACCTTGGCACTGGTGTACCGGGAGATGTCGTTGGTGATGGTCAGGGTGCCGAACGCGCCGGAGCCCTTGGCGTGCATGCGGCGCTCCGGGATGACCTCGCGGTCAAAGTGGGCCAGTTTTTCCAGGAACCAGACGTCCTGGAGCAGCATGGGGCCGCGGGGGCCGGCGGTCAGGCTGTCCTGGTTGTTCGCGACAGGTGCCCCGGCAACGGTGGTCAGCGGCAAGGTGTTGTCGTTAGCCATAAAGTGTTTCGCTCCTAGGTGTTTTGGGTTTCCAAAGTCTTCTTGGCGGTGCAGGCCGGGCACGTTCCCCAGTAGATGACCTCGGCTTCGTCAATCGTGAAGCCGTGGTCGTTGGAGGCGTGCAGGCACGGAGCCTCGCCAACGGCACAGTCGACGTCGGCAATGTCGCCGCAGCTCCGGCACACCACGTGGTGGTGGTTGTCCCCCACACGGGCCTCGAAGCGTGCCGGCGATCCCGACGGCTCGATCCTGTGGACCAGTCCGGCGTCGGCCAAGGCTGAAAGCACGTCATAGACGGCCTGCTTGGAGACGCTGCCCAGGACATCCCGAACGACGCCAATGATGGTGTCGGCGTCGGCATGCGGATGGGCCCGGACTGCTTCGAGGACGGCCAGCCGGGGCCGCGTCACGCGCAGCGAAGCTGCCCGCAACATGTCCTCGGGTTTCCGTACATCGACCATGCGTCCCACCCTTTCATGTTTTCTGGACCGAGTCCAGTAAATCTTTTTGGTGTCTCCTCCACAGGCAGGGCCCGCCGTTGGGCGGTCCACACCTTCCATCGTCCCCCTGTTGCGCGCGTGGGGAACTCCGTAGTCTCACTTGCATGGAAAAATTTACCGGAATTCCCGCGGCAGCGGTCGGGTTCTATGCCGAACTCGAGGAGCACAACAACCGCGACTGGTGGCTGTCCCACAAGGACACTTACGACGCCGCGGTGCGGCAGCCGCTGGAGGCACTCCTTGCCGGGCTGGCCCCCGTCTTTGGCCCCGCCAAGCTGTTCCGGCCGTATCGGGACGTGCGGTTTTCACCGGACAAGTCGCCGTACAAGACGGCACAGGGGGCCTTTGTGTCCAACCACGAGGGCGTCGGCTTTTACCTGCAGCTCGGCGCCGACGGGTTGCTGGTGGGTGGCGGCTTCCACTCCAGCTCGCCGGCCCACCTGGCCCGCTTCCGCTCGGCCGTCGACGCTCCCCTCAGCGGCGCTGCCCTGGCCGGGCTGGCGGACGCATTGACGGAGGCCGGATTCGCTGTCGAAGGCCAACGGCTCAAGACCGTCCCGCGCGGCTTCCCCAAGGACCACCCGCGTGCTGAGCTGCTCAAGCACAAGACCTTGAGCGCTTCAAAGCTGCTCGGCCAGCCGGCGTGGCTGGACACTGCCGGCGCCAGGCAGGAGGTGGCCAGGCACTGGGAGCAGCTGCGTCCGCTGGTGGACTGGACCATCCGATACGCGGCACCGTAGGGGCAGGCCTGGGGGCGGGCCACAGGCCCCCGTTGCATGGTCAGCCGAGGCGTTTGAGGTAGTGGCGCATCGGCGCGTGGCGGACCCGGGCCGGCGTGATCCGGACCAGCACCGATGCCATCGTGAAAAACCCGCGCAAAAACCGGTCCTGGCGCGCAGACCAGGCGAACTGGTACAGCTCCCGCACGGAGGGGGGAAGGAGGCCCACTGTCAGGAAACGGGCCAAGGGCATCAGCAGCCGGATCCATGGCGGCGCGTTGGTGGCAGCCAGGAGCTCCGCCGCCACCTGGCGGATGGTGCCGTCCACGGCCAGGCCGCGGAGGCTGCGGTCCCAGTAGGCGGAGAAGTCCGCCCGGCTGGCGGGCCACAGTGCCGCCGGCATGCCCAGGGCCGTGCCCAGCCGTGCATAGTCCCGGTACACGGCCTCGGCAGTGTCCGGCGCCAGGGCCGGGAACACGGCGTCGTACACCTGCATGGCGGAGTCGTAGAGGGTGGCGGCCACCCATAGCTGGAGCCCGGGGTCGGAGGCGTCGTAGCCCGGGTGGTCCGGCCCGGGGCCGCCCTTGACGGGCAGATGGGCCCGCTGGACGCGGGCCTTGACGAGCCTTTGCTCTGCGGGGGTCCCGTTCGACAGGGCATAGACGTACTGCAGTGTTGCATGCAGCCGTTTGAGCGGGTCGGCGGCAAAATTTGAATGCCTGGCCACGCCGTGGCCGACGGCCGGGTTGGCCAGTTGCAAAAGGATGGCCCGTCCGGCTCCGGCCAGCAGCACGGATTCCGGGGCAAGGTCCCCAATCCCCGCAACGTGCCGGCGCCGGCGCACGGCTAGCCGCGCAGCCCGGCCGGAACGGTCGGAGAGATCCCGGCGGCCTCTTCGCGCCGCAGGCGTGAGTTCCAGTGCCCGTAGGAAAAGTAGATGGCAAGTCCCAGGGCCACCCAGATGGCAAAGAACACCCAGGTGACAGTTGCGAGGTTGAACATGAGGTAGATGCACAGCAGGGCTGAGAGGACGGGGAGGACCGGGCCCAGCGGCACGCGGAAGGAGGGCTTGAGGTCCGGACGCTTGTGCCGGAGCACCAGGATGCCGATGCTCACCATGACGAACGCGCTCAGCGTGCCGATGTTGATCATTTCACTGAGCAGTTCCACGGGCGTGAATCCGGCCAGGATGGCGACCACGGCGCCGCACAGGATCTGGGTGCGGGCGGGGGTGCCGTGCTTGTCCGAGGTGCGGCTGAGGGCACGCGGCAGCATGCCGTCGCGGCTCATGGCCATGCTGACGCGGGCCAGGCCCATGAGCAGCACCATGATGACGGTGGTCAGGCCGATCAGCGAGCCCAGGGAAATGATGACCACGGCCCACTCGGCCCCCACAAGGTGGAAGGCCGTGGCCAGCGAGGGGTCCGCCGCCGCAGCCAGGTCCTTGTAGGAAACCATCCCGGTGACCACCAGGGTGACCAGGATGTACAGGACCGTCACCACGGCCAGGCCGGCGAAGATGCCGCGTGGCAGGGTCTTGGCAGGGTTCTTGACTTCCTCGGCGCTGGTGGCCACCACGTCGAAGCCAATGAAGGCAAAGAACACCAGCGCCGCCCCGGAAATGATGCCGGTAAAGCCGTACATGGCCGGCGTGGCGCCGGTCAGGAAGGACAGGAACGGCTGGGTGGCCCATGAGCTGTCCGTGGTGGGCGCAGGCTGGGAGGCGGGAACGAACGGGGCGAAGTTGCTGGCCTTGACAAAGAAGAAGCCTGCCACGATCACGAACAGCACAATGGCAATCTTGATCATGGTGAACACATTGTTGATCCGGGCGGACAGCTTGGTCCCCAGCACCAGGACCACCGTGAAGGCTGCCACCACCACCAGCGGGCCCCAGTACACCGTGACGCCGAGCACGGGGAAGTTGGATGGAATGCCGATGTGGACGGCTTCCAGGAAGTTGCTCAGGTAGACGCCCCAGTACTTGGCGATGACGGAGGCGGCCATCAGCAGTTCCAGGATCAGGTTCCAGCCGATGATCCAGGCCAGCAGCTCACCCATGGTTGCGTAGGTGAACACGTACGCGCTGCCCGTGACGGGGATCGCGGTGGCGAACTCGGCGTAGCACATGACGGCGAGCGCGCACGTGATGGCGGCGAGCACAAAGGAAATGGTGACCGCCGGGCCGGCGTAGTTTGCAGCGGCCTTGGCCCCCACGGAGAAGATGCCGGCACCGACGGCCACGGCAACACCCATGATCATCAGGTCCCAGGTACTCAGGCTCCGTTTCAGGGTGCGCCCGGGTTCATCTGCATCGGCAAGGGAGTGTTCAATGGATTTGGTACGGAACAAGTTCATGGGGATCGCTTAATCTTCAGGTATTTTCAACCATTCGACTTTACCGAAGCACTATCAGATTAGCCGCATCCAAGGTAGCTATTCTCACTATTTGAGACGGCCGTTCCGAAACACTGCACCATGGACGGTTCCCCCGGCGGAGTCATTTCTTGGAAATATTGACCATCTGCTCACGGTCCACGACCTTGACGCGCTCGCGCACCACCTCCACGCCCGGCTCCGGCACGTAGCTGGCACCCAGGTGCTGTTCGTGGGCGTCGAGCTTGTTCCAGCCCTCCCAGGTGGTGTACTCGACGCCGCGGGATTCGAGCAGTTCCACGATCTCGTGCTCGCCGGGGTGCTCGGCCACGGGCAGGCCGGCGCGGTCCTCCAAAAGGCAGCCGATGGTCTCCAGGGCATCGCCCTTGGTGCTGCCGATCAGTCCCACCGGCCCGCGCTTGATCCAGCCCGTCGCGTACAGGCCCGGTGCCGGGGTGCCGTCGGCGCGCAGGACGCGCCCGCCGTCGTTCGGGACGACACCGCGTTTGGCGTCGAAGTCCACCTCCGGGAGTTCGGAGCCAAAATAGCCCACGGCCCGGTAGACGGCCTGGACGGGGTACTCGATGAACTCCCCGGTGCCGCGGGCATTGCCGGTGCCGTCAAGCTCGTTGCGTTCAAACTTGATGCCGGACACCCTGCCGTCGGTGCCCAGGATTTCCACGGGCGTGTGCAGGAAGTGCAGGTGCAGGCGGCGCGACGCCGGGACCCTGCTTTCGTCGTGCTCCTCGGCCAGCCAGTTGGTGAACGTCTTGATGATGGTCTTGACCTGGTTGTTGGTGCGGATGGCGGCATCGGAGGCCTCGTCAAAGTCGAAGTCCTCCTCGTACAGCACAATGTCAACGTCGCGCGAGTGCGAAAGCTCGCGCAGTTCCAGCGGGGTGAACTTCACCTGGGCGGGGCCGCGGCGGCCAAAGATGTGCACATCCGTCACGGGGGAGGATTTCAGCCCCTGGTAGACGTTGTCCGGGATCTCGGTGACGAGCAGGTCCACGGCGTGCTTGGACAGCACCCGCGCCACATCCAGCGCCACGTTGCCATTGCCGATCACGGCAATTTCCCTGGCCGTCAGCGGCCACTCCCGCGGCACGTCCGGGTGCCCGTCGTACCAGGAGACGAAGTCCGCCCCGC
The DNA here is from genome assembly GCF_024539665.1 of Arthrobacter sp. STN4. Lineage (NCBI taxonomy): Bacteria > Bacillati > Actinomycetota > Actinomycetes > Micrococcales > Micrococcaceae > Arthrobacter > Arthrobacter sp. STN4. The sequence goes on along the minus strand of NZ_JAKZGX010000017.1, from coordinate 38,957 downwards.
CAAAGGAACCCTCCAGCCCGATCCCGGGGATGTCCAGGTCCGCGTCCTTGACCGCCCCGGTGGCGAAAATGACGGCGTCGTAAAAGGAGCGGATGTCACGCAGCGAAAGGTCCCGGCCATAGGTGACGTTGCCGAAGAAGCGGATGTCGCCACGGTCCAGCACCTTGTGGAGCGCATTGACAATGCCCTTGATGCGGGGGTGGTCCGGGGCAACACCGTAGCGGATCAGCCCGTACGGGGCCGGGTGCGACTCAAAAATGTCGATGCTGACTTCAACGTCGCCGCCGGCCACTTCCTGCGACTTGGTCAGGATGTCTGCGGCGTAGACACCGGCCGGGCCGGAGCCGATGATGGCGACGCGGAACGGGCGGGCGGTTGTCGAGTTAGACAAGGAGGAGTCCTTCCGAACTGTGGACCGCGGCGCCAGGATGGGGCCTGCCGCGGCGGAAACGCCAAGTGGGCGCTGCTTTCCCAGTCTAGATGTCCGGGCCCGGTGCCGGTAAGGGTCCCTGCACGGAACGTGACCAACCACTCAACACCCCGCAGGGCGCGGCCTGCGGACCCGCCGCACCCCGGACAGCCGCGGAATATTGGGCCCGTTCGCGCTGTTGTAGGCGTTGTGCCGATCAGCAAACCCACTTCGCCGTCCACTTCCCTGCCAACAGTTTCCCCAACCGGCGGCAAGCCGGCACGTCCGGCCCGGACCGAACCGGCCATCGGCCTGCTCTTCGGGGTCGGCGCCTACGGTCTGTGGGGACTGTTGCCGCTGTACTTCATCCTGCTGGTCCCGGCGGGCAGCGTGGAGATTGTCGCCAACCGTGTGGTCTGGTCGGTGGTCTTTTGTGCCCTGGCCATCACGCTCACGCGCGGCTGGCAGGAGGTCCTCGCCGCCGTGCGGGACCCCCGCATCCTTGGACCGCTGGGAGTTGCCGGCGTCCTGATCGTCATCAACTGGCTGACCTACGTTTTTGCCGTGACCAACGGCAACGCCATTGAGGCGTCGCTGGGCTACTTCATCAACCCCCTGGTCTCGGTCCTCCTGGGCGTGATCGTCCTGAAGGAAAAGCTGCGCCCCCTCCAATGGGCGGCAGTCGGTGTGGGGTTCGCGGCCGTCGTCGTCCTGACCATCAGCTACGGCAAGCTGCCGTGGATTGCGCTGGTCCTGGCGTTCAGCTTCGGGCTGTACGGCTTCGTGAAGAACCGGGTGGGCGGCAAGGTCGACGCCATCACCAGCCTGAGCGTGGAGACGGCCGTGCTCACGCCGTTCGCCGCGGCCACGATGGTGGTGCTGGCGGTTGCCGGGCAGTCGACGCTGACGGACCTGGGGGCCGGGCACTTTTGGCTCATGGCCTCCTCCGGCATTGTCACGGCCGTCCCGCTTCTGTTCTTTGGCGCCTCCGCCCGGCGCCTGCCCATGACCACGATCGGCCTGCTCCAATATATTGCCCCGCTGATGCAATTTGCGGTGGCCACCCTGTTCCTGGGCGAACACATGGGGCTCGACCGCTGGATTGGTTTTGGCATAGTGTGGCTGGCGTTGGTGCTCTTGACGGCGGACTCGTTGAACCACTACCGGCACGCCTCGCGGTTGCGCCGAGCCGCCGCGCAGGCCAATCCCTAGCGAAAGGCAAGAACATGGCCGTTGAGGAATTTGACCTGCTGGTGGTGGGCGGGGGCAAGGCGGGCAAGTCACTCGCCATGGACCTGGCCGCAGCGGGACAACGTGTCGCCATGGTGGAGCGCGGCATGATTGGCGGCACGTGCATCAACGTGGCCTGCATCCCCACAAAAACGCTCGTCAACAGCGCGCGCCTACTGTCCGTCACCCGCCGTGCGGCCGAGTTTGGCATCGCCGGCGCCGGATCCCCCGCGGTCGACATCAACCTGCTGCGCGCCCGCAAGGAGGACGTGGTGGACACCATGGTGGCGGGCCAGCGCAAATCGTTCCTGGGGTCCGGCATGGACCTGGTCATCGGCCAGGCCCGCTTTATCTGTGAGCGCACCGTTGAGGTGACGGACGACACCGGCGCCCGCCGCACGCTGTCCGGCACCAACGTCGTGGTCAACACCGGCATGGTCCCGTTTGTGCCGGACATCCCGGGCCTGCGTGCCGCCAAGCCCCGGACGAGCACCACGATCCTGGCCCTGGAAACACTGCCTGCCAGCATCGTCATCTTGGGCGGCGGCTACGTCGGCTGCGAATTTGCCTCCATGATGGCCATCATGGGCGTGGCGGTGACGGTGGTGCAGCGCGGCCCGGTCATCCTGCCGCGGGAGGACGCCGATGTCTCCGCCGCCGTTTTGAAGTCCATGGCCGCCGACGGCGTCGACGTCCGGCTCGGCGTCCAGGCGGCGTCGGTTGCGCGCGAATCCGGCACGGTGACGGTGGAACTGTCCGACGGCACCAGCGTCAGCGCCGGAGAGATCCTCGTGGCGGTGGGGCGCGAGCCCGTCACGGCGGGCCTCGGCCTGGATGCAGCCGGCATCGAACTGACCAGCCGCGGGACCGTGGTGGTGGATGAATTCCTGCGCACCACGGCGGACAACGTGTGGGCCGCCGGCGATGTTGCCGGTTCCCCGCAGTTCACCCACGCCTCGTGGAACGACTACCGGATCCTCAAGGCCAACCTTGCCGGCGGCTCCCGGAGCACGAAGGACCGGCTGGTCCCGTACTGCGTTTTCACCACCCCGGAACTGGGCCGGGTGGGACTCTCCGAAACGCAGGCGCGGGCGGCGGGCCACGACGTGCGCATCGCCACAATGCCCGTCTCCGCCATTCCACGCGCCCGAACCGTGGGCCACCTTGAGGGCTCATGGAAGGCCGTGGTGGAACGCAGCACCGACAGGATCCTGGGCGTCGCTCTGCACGGCCACGAGTCAAGCGAGGTGATCGCCGTGGTCCAGATGGCCGTCCTGGGCGATGTGACCTACCAGCAGCTCCGCGACGCGGTCATCGCCCACCCCACCATGGCCGAAGGCCTGCAGCTCCTCTTCAGCGACGCCTACCTGGAGCCCTGAGCCGGAGCAGGGCTCAGCCGCACGGCGAGGGTTTCAGTAGCCGGCGTAAAGGAGACTGAAAGGCCGCCCGCCGGATAGCCGGCGAGGGAGTCGCCGCCCTGCCGCCCTCCCCAGGACAGCTGCGGTCTAGATCCCAGGCGCCACGAAGTCGCGCGGCACCACCACCATGGGCACCGGCAGGGCCCGCAGGATCTTGCTGGCCGTGGAGCCGAGGAAGATCTTGTGGTTCTCGGCCAGGCGGCTGGAGCCGACCACCACGAGTTCGCCGGACTTCCAGCCGATCCCGTCCACGGCCTCCTCGGTGTTTCGCCCGTGGGCCAGGGTCACGGTGACCTTGTTGTCGGGCAGCCTGGCCGCGGCCTCCGCCAGCACGGTGTTGACGTGTTGGCGTGCGGGGCTCAGCGCGTTGTCCAGCTCAAACTCCTTCTGGTCCAGCTGGTCAATTTCAACCAGGGACACGAGCCGCAGCGGCACGTGGCGCCGTCCGGCGGCGGTGGTGCCGACGTCGAGCACGGCCTGCCAGCCTTCCCGGACACCGGTCATCACGGTCAGCCGGGTCAGCGGGTCCCTGCGGTTGTAGCCGCGGGGTGCCAGCGCCACGGGGACGGGTGAGGCGTGCAGCAGCCCGTTGGCGACGGAGCCGACCGTGAAGCGCTTGAACAGCCCGTTGCTGGCAGCGCCAACCACGATCAGCGTCGCGTTCTCCTCCCGTGCCGTCTCGATCAGCCCGCGCACGAACGACTCGGCCGCAAGCGTTGAGTAGCTGGCGGCGATGCCGTCGGGCACCAGGGCAAGCGCAGCTTTTTCCACGTGGGCATCTGCCTCCGTGCGCTCGTGCACCACGTTCACCAGGTGCAGCCCGGCACCCTGGGTCTTGGCGATGACTGCGGCCAGCGCGACGGCATCGGCACCGCGCTCGTCCGGACGGTAACCAACGACATATTTCATGCAATCAACCTCTCGATGGGCCGCGTGTGCAGGGGCATTCCGCGGACGCCGCAGCATTCACAGCACTGACTGTACAACCGCACCGGCTGCACCGATAGGGGCACGCCGGTTGCGGTTCCAGCCCTTGCCCCGCACGGAAAACCGGCCTAGGCTCTACAGACCAATACCCGGCAGGCAGGGACGGTCATTCGATGGGGATCGGCCGGCTGGTGATGGCCGCGGTCGTGGTGCTGGCCGTGCTGGGCCTCTCCCCCGGAGCGGCCACGGCCGCCACGCCCGACAACGGCGCCATTGCCGCCAAATACCAGTCGACAGGTGGCGCTTCAGGACCGCTCGGCGCCGCCATCACCCCCCTGCGGTGCGGACTGGTGCACGGAGGCTGCTACCGGGCCTACCACGGAGGCAGCATCCACTGGTCTGCCGGGACCGGCGCCCACGTCACCCTCGGCGGCATCGCCGGGCGGTGGGCCGTGTTCCAATGGGAGCGCGGCTTCCTCGGCTACCCCGTCAGCGACGAAAACTGCACCTTGGCCTGGGCCGGCTGCGTGCAAAGCTACCAGGGCGGCTACGTCTACTGGCAGTCCTCCGTCAGCGCCCACACCATCCACGGCGGCATCGGGCGCAAATGGGTCCAGATGGGGTATGAGCGTAACCCGCTCGGCTACCCCAGCAGCGAGGAGGCCTGCTCCGGGGTTCCGCATCAATGTGTCCAGCAGTTCCTGGGCGGCAGCATCACCTGGGTCTCCGGAGGCGGCGTCAGCGTCAACCCCAATGCACGCAGCGTGGGCGTGGTGGTCAACAAGCGTCGGCCCAATTCCCCCGTCAACCAAACGCCACCGGACCTGGTCGGGATCGGTTCCCAGCTCATGCGGTGGGAGGCCGCCAACCAGTTGACGCTGTTCCTTCGCGGCGCGTCGGGTGCCGGCGTGGCCGTCACAACCGTCAGCGGGTTCAGGTCCTATTCCTCGCAGGCCAGCCTCTACAACTACTACGTGTCGCTGTACGGGCAGGCCGTGGCGGACACCATTTCGGCCCGTCCAGGATACAGCGAACACCAGACCGGCCTGGTCATGGACATTGGCAATCCGGACGGAGCCTGCGGCCTGCAGGCCTGCTTTGCCGGCACACCCGCCGGGCAGTTTGCCGCAGCCAACTCCTGGCGCTACGGCTTCATCATCCGCTACCCCAACGGCTACGACGCCATCACGGGCTACACCTACGAGCCCTGGCACCTGCGTTACATCGGCGTGCGCACGGCCACCGACATGCACTACCGCGGCTACCGGACGTTGGAGCAGTACTTCGGGCTGCCCGCCGCACCCAGCTACTGAGGCGGTGCTTTCCTGCGCTGCACGGCACTTTCAAGGTGCGGCGGCGGTTCCGTCGGGTTCCCGTCCCGGGCCGCCGCCGGAGCGGCGTCGCGAGCCATGGCGCCATGGCCGCCCAGGCCTGCTGCACATAGCTTCCACCGTCGTCCGTGGAAACCGTCAGCACACCGGTCGATAGCGGGAAGGGCCGGGGCGCGAACAGGGCCGCAGCTGCCGCGGACAGCGCCACCACGCCAAACAGCAGGCCACGCCGGGTCCGGGGCACGCCGTCGGCAGGAAGGTCCACCCCGGAAACGTCCCGGCCGGGCTCGGTGCCGCCGACGTCTTCCGGCCCGGGCCAGGGGTTTCGCCACCGCCGCGGCACCACAAACCAGGCAGCCGGCCGCACCGGTGGCGAGCGCCAGCAGCACGAAGGCCGCACGCAGGAGGGATTCTGCGTGCGGCCGCCGCCACGGCCGGCGCGGCTGGACTGGACGCCACGGCCGGCACAGCTGGACGGACGGCCGGGGCCAGAGGCACCGCCGTGCGGGGCAGTTCCTCGCCGCCGGACTGAAAAATTGCCGGGTACCGTTCGTCGAAACCGCTTTCCATCCCAGCCCCCTGTGGTGCGCCACGTCCGGACAATGATTGCTTCAGCCTGCCCAGCACAGGGGACGGAACGGCACCCGGCGGGCCGAAAGACCCGCCGGGTGCCGCCGTCGTACATGCCCGAGGGAGGGGCTAGGCGGCCTGGCGCACCGCGGTGGCGAGAACGTCCAGCCCGTCGCCAAGCAGTTCGTCGCTGATGACCAGCGGCGGGAGCAGGCGGATGACGTTGCCGTAGGTGCCGCAGGTGAGGATGATGACCCCGGCCCGCAGGCAGGCGGCGGCGATGGCCTTTGCGGCCTCCGGGTTCACTTCCTTGGTGGTCCGGGCGGTGCCTGGCTTGACCAGTTCGATGGCCATCATGGCGCCGCGGCCGCGGATTTCACCGATGATGCCGGCCTCGCCAAGTTCCTCCACGAGTGCGGTGAAACGCGCGGTGACGATCCGCTCAATGTTCTGCGCGCGCCCGTTGAGGTCGTGCTCCTTCATCGTCTTGATGGCCGCCAGCGAGGCGGCGCAGGCCACCGGGTTGCCGCCGTAGGTTCCGCCCAGGCCGCCGGGGTGCACGGCATCCATGAGGTCGGCGCGTCCCGTGATCGCGGAGAGCGGCAGGCCGCCACCGATCCCCTTGGCCATGGTGATGATGTCCGGGACCACACCCTCGTGCTGGGAGGCAAACCATTCGCCGGTGCGGCAGAAGCCGGACTGGACCTCGTCGGCGATGAAGACCACGCCGTTGTCCTTTGCCCAGGCGGCGAGGGTGGGCAGGAAGCCGTCGGCCGGGACGATGAAGCCGCCCTCGCCCTGGATGGGCTCGATCAGGATGCCGGCCACCGAGGAGGCCCCGATCTGCTTTTCAATCATGGTGATGGCCCGGCGTGCTGCCTCTTCCCCCTTGATGTCCGACTCCTCGCGGTAGGGGTAGCTCATGGGCACGCGGTAGATCTCGGGGGCGAAGGGACCAAAATTCGTCTTGTACGGCATGGCCTTGGCGGTCAGCGCCATGGTCAGGTTGGTGCGGCCGTGGTAGGCGTGGTCGAAGGCGACGATGGCGTCGCGGCCCGTGGCCAGGCGGGCCACCTTGACGGCGTTCTCCACGGCTTCGGCGCCGGAGTTGAAAAGCACGGTGCGCTTCTCGTGCGTGCCGGGGGTCAGGGCGTTGAGCTCCTCGGCGACGGCCACGTAACCTTCGTACGGGGTGACCATGAAGCAGGTGTGGGTGAAGTGGCCCACCTGCTCGCGGACGGCGTCAACAACCCTCTCCTCCGACGCGCCCACAGTCGTGACCGCGATGCCGGAGCCCAGGTCGATGAACGAGTTGCCGTCCACGTCGGTGATGATGCCGCCGTCGGCGTCGGCCACGTAGACGGGCACGCTGGAGGCGACTCCGCCGGCCACCACGGCCTTGCGGCGGGCGTCAAGGGCTGCGGACTTCGGCCCGGGGAAGGAGCCGGCCAGGTGGCGCTTTTGCTCGAGCCGGTAGTGGATTTCAGACATGGAAAGACCTTTCAAAGTAGGGGTGCGGGCACTTAGGCGTCGAGGTTGCTCATGACGTGCTTGATGCGGGTGTAGTCCTCGACGCCGTAGATCGAGAGGTCCTTGCCGTAGCCGGACTGCTTGAACCCGCCGTGCGGCATTTCTGCGGTGAGCATGATGTGGGTGTTGATCCAGACTGCGCCAAAGTCCAGGTCGCGCGAGACGCGCATCGCCACGCCGTGGTTTGAGGTCCAGACGCTGGAGGCCAGGGCGTACTCGACGTCGTTGGCCAGCGCCACGGCCTCCTCCTCCGTCTTGAACGTCTGGACGGTGATGACCGGGCCGAAGGTTTCCTTTTGCACGATGTCGTCGGTCTGCTTCACCCCGTCCACCACGGTGGGCTCGAAGAAGAAGCCCTTCTCGCCCACCCGCTTGCCGCCGGTGACCACCGTGGCGTAGTCGGGAATGTTCTCCACGACCTTGACCACGGCGTTGAAGTGGTTGATGTTGTTCAGCGGTCCGTAATAGTTCTTGGAATCGTCCGCGTTGCCGGTTTCCAGGCCCTTGGACGCCGTGGCGAGGGCCTCGACGAATTCGTCGTGCGCGGATTCCTCCACCAGGACGCGGGTGATGGCCGTGCAGTCCTGCCCGGCGTTGAAGAAGGAGAACTCCGCAATTTCCTGCGCCGTCTTGCCCAGGTTGGCGTCGGCAAAGACGATGGCGGGCGCCTTGCCGCCCAGCTCCAGGTGGGCGCGCTTCAACCCGGCGGCCGCGCCCGTGGCCACGGCGATGCCGGCCCGGACGGAACCGGTAATGGACACCATGGCCGGGGTCCTGTGCTCCACCATGGCAGCACCCGTGGCACCGTTGCCCAGGACAATGTTCAGCACACCGGCAGGCAGGATGTCCTTGGCGATGCCGGCAAAGACCAGGGTGCTTTCCGGCGTCGTGTCGCTGGGCTTGAGCACAACGGTGTTGCCCGCGGCCAGGGCCGGGCCGATCTTCCAGACCAGCATCAGGAACGGGTAGTTCCACGGCGTCACCTGGGCCACCACACCCACCGGTTCGCGGCGCACATAGGAAGTGAAGTTCTCCATGTATTCGCCGGCGGAACGGCCCTCGAGCAGGCGCGCGGCACCGGCGAAGAAGCGCAGCTGGTCGGCTCCGGCACCCACTTCCTCATCCGCGATCATCTGCCGGACCTGGCCGGTGTTGCGGTGCTGAGCTTCAACAATTTCGTCGCTGTGGGCCTCGATGGCGTCCGCGAGCTTGAGAAGGACGGCCTGGCGCTGGCCGGGCGTGGCGTGTTTCCAGGACTTGAAGGCGGCGGCCGCGGCGGCCATGGCCGCGTCCACGTCGGCCTGGCTGGAGACCGGGGCCTTGGCCACGACCTCCCCGTTGACGGGGTTGACGATGTCCAGGGACTCCGTGCCGGTGACGGGCACAAATTCGCCGTTGATGAAATTCTGCAAGGTTTGGACCACGGTGTTCAACCTCTTTGCTTCGGTGTGGCGCGGCTGGCTTTGCCGCTTGATCCGAGCCTAAGCCCCCGATGCCGCTTGGGCGAATGGCCCTTTGCACCACGGCACTCACTTCCGATAGTGCGTTTGTATAGTTAAGGAATGGCATTATCCCTGGCAGACCTGATGGCAGTTCCGGCCCTGCACCTTAAAAACCTGGGCTCCACCCGCACCCCGCTGACCGCGCCCATCGACTGGGTGGCCGTCACCGAGCTGGAAAACCCTCAGGCGTTCCTCAGCGGCGGCGAACTGGTGCTCACCACGGGAGCCCGGCAGGGCACCGCCGACGCCCAGCGGTCCTTTGTACGCCAGATCAGGCGCGCGGGCGCCGTCGGCATTGGCTTTGGCATTGGCTTTGAGCACGACGCGGTCCCCCAGGCCCTCATTGCCGAGGCCAACCGCTGGGGTGTCCCCGTGGTGGAAGTGCCGTACGTGACCCCGTTCATTGCGATCGGCAAACTCGTTGCGGATGCGCGGTCCGCAGACCATTACACCAAGCTGGAACGGTTGCTGCGCGAGCACCAGGTGCTGGCCCGGGCGCTGTTGACCGGCGGCGGGCTGCCGGCGCTGCTGCGCAAGCTGGCCGGCATGGTCGGTTCGGAGCTGTCCATCTCCCAGTACGGCAGCGAGGTGTTTTCCACCTCCGGAGCCACCGCCGCCGCCACGGACGGGGACGACGACGGCTGGCATGCGGTGGCGCTGTCCACCGGGAAGCGGGACGCCAGCACGCTGTGGCTGCGCAAGCCTTTCCGCGACGACGGCATTGTGGACTATGCCCGCGGCCTGATCAGCATTGAACTGAACAACCTGGCGCAGCGCCGGCACACGGCCCGCCAGATCGCCGGGCAGGTGGTGACGGACATTGTCCGCGGCACGGTGGAGGCCGCCGACGCCGACGCACGGATCGAGACGCTGGGGCTGGACCCGGCGTCGAAATATTTTGTCCTGCTGGTCCAGGACAGCGGGGACCGGTTCGCCATGCTGTCCACCATGGTGCTGCCCGCGGAGCTGCACTCCGCCGTCGCCGCCGTCATCAAGGCGGACGAACACGACGAACTGCTGCTGATCGTCCCCTCCCAGCTGGGCGACCCGGCCGGGCTGGGGCGGGCGCTGAGCCGGAAGATGCACGACGTGGGCATTACCGAGGCGGTGGGGATTGGCGGCAGCTATGCGCAGGCAAACGGGCTGCGGTGGAGCTACTTTGAGGCGCGGGAAGCCGCCACGCGGGGGCTGGACGTCAACGTCCCCGAGCGGCTGAGCCTGACCTCCCTGCTGCTGGCCAGCGGCGACGTGCCGATGGCGGCCATGGCTGCGGAGGCCCTGGGCCCGCTGGTTGCCTTCGACACCGCGCACGGCGCCGAACTCGTGGACACGCTTGAAACGTACCTGCGGCTCAACGGCTCCGTTGCCGCGGTGGCCGACGCGCTCACGCTGCACCGGAACACCGTCCGCTACCGGCTGACCCAGATTGCCGAACTCACCGGCTACGACCCCGCCGTGACCCCGGACCGGGTGCAGCTGTGGCTGGCGCTGGCCGTGCGCCGCCTGTCACCGCCGGCCTGACGCCTGGCCGGCGGAGCCCCGGCCGGACCCACCCGTCACTTGTGGCGGTTCCGACGGCCCAGAGCCGCCACGACTGACGGGTCGGGCACAACAACGCCACCACAGGGGCGGCCGGGCAGCGGGTTGTCCACAAAATCGAAATCCGGCCGCCCGTCCCTCGCCGCTTGGGGCCTCAATGGAAGGCATGAAGAATCCCCAGCCGCTCCCGGATCGGCTCAATGCACGGGCGTTCACCGTTGGGCAGGCACGCGAGGCGGGCGTGGGCCGGGGAGGTCTCGTGGCTGGAAAGCTGCCGGGTCCTGGTGCTGGTGACGCCGCAGGCCGTGGTCAGCCACCACACCGCGGCCCTGCTTCATGGCCTGCGCATTCCCCGGCGCTTCGAAAGGCTGCCGGCGTTTCATCTGTCCAGGCCCGTTGGCCTGCAACGGCCGCGGCGCCGCCATGTCATTGGCCATGAGCTACTGCTCGACGCCGAAGACGTGGTTGACGTTGCCGGTGTTCCGGCCACTTCCGTGCAACGCACGTTGCTGGACATTGCACCGGACCTGGGCGTCGATGAACTGGTGGCGTTGGCCGATCAAATAGTCTGCGCCCACAACTACAGCTTTGGGCGCACGGTCCTTCCCCTGGTGGAGATCGGATACCTGCGCAGCTACCTTGCCCGCCACGCCGGCGCCCGCGGCATGCGCAAGCTGCAGCAGGCCATGGCCCTGGTCCGGGTGGGTTCGGATTCAACACCTGAAACCCGGCTTCGGCTGCTGCTGGGCCGCTCACCCCTTCCGGAGTTTCACTGCAACCACGAGATCAGGGACGGCGCCGGCACGGGCAGGCTTGGCCCGGACCTTGCCTGCCCGCAGTTCCGCACCTGCGTGGAATACGACGGCGGCCACCACCTCACGGCGGAACAGCAGGGCCGGGACCATGACCGCAACTTCGTCACGCTGTCCCTGGGCTGGCAGCAGGCCATCATCAACAAGCACGACATGGCCGGGGACGGCAGGCCCGCCATCACAAAAATCGCCCGGATGCTGGTTCTTGGCGGCTGGGATGATCCATTGGACCTCGCCGGGAGGTCCCTGCTTGGCCGCCTGGGCACGCGCAAGGACTTCGCCTGACGCCCGACCCGTCAGCTGTGGCGGTTATCGCGGCTGAAAACCGCCACAGCCGACGGGTCGGCGGGCCGGGGACGGTGGTGGCCCGCCTACCCGACGACGGCGGCGCCGCGGGAGACGTTGACCATCTCCTCCCGTGAGACCACCTTCACGCGCTCGCGCTGGACGGGACCGTTGGCGGAGGCCTCGGCGCCGAGCGCCTTTTCGTGGGCGTCCAGCTCGTGCCACCCTTCCCAGGTGGTGTATTCCACGCCGCGGCCGGCCAGCAGTTCGAGGATGGCGTCGTGCCCGGCCACGGCCGCGGCCGGAAGCCCGTCACGGTCCGCCAGCAGGTGTGTGATGGTCTCCAGGGCATCGCCCTTGGTGCTGCCGATCAGCCCCACGGGCCCCCGCTTGATCCAGCCCGTCGCATAGACGCCCGGCACCTGGGTGCCGTCGGCGTCCAGGACGCGCCCGCCCTCGTTCACCACAACGCCGCGGCGGTGGTCAAACTCCACGTCCGGGAGGGCGGAGCCGAAGTAGCCAACGGAACGGTAGACGGCCTGGACGGGGTAGTCGATGAATTCGCCGGTGCCGCGGACGTTGCCGGTGCCGTCCAGTTCGGTGCGCTCGAACGTGATGCCGGTGACCTTGCCGTCCCCGCCTGTGACTTCCACGGGATTGTGCAGGAAGTGCAGGTGCAGGCGGCGGGACGCGCCCGTGGCGGGGTCGGCGGCGTCATCGTCCTGCTCAACCAGCCAGTTGGTCAATGTGTTCACCATGGTCTTGACCTGGTTGTTGGTCTTCACGGCAACGTCGGAGGCCTCGTCAAAGTCGAAGTCCTCCGCATACAGGACAATGTCCACGTCGCGGGAATGGCTGAGTTCGCGCAGCTCCATGGGCGTGAACTTCACCTGTGCGGGGCCGCGGCGGCCGAAGATGTGCACGTCCGTCACGGGCGAGGCCTTCAGGCCCTGGTGGACGTTGTCCGGAATTTCGGTCACAAGGAGGTCGTCGGCGTGCTTGGAGAGGATGCGGGCCACGTCGAGGGCCACGTTGCCGTTGCCAATGACCGCGATCTCCTTGGCGGTCAGCGGCCACTCGCGTGGGACGTCCGGGTGGCCGTCATACCAGGAGACGAAGTCGGCTCCGCCGAAGGAGCCCTCCAGCTCGATGCCGGGGATGTTCAGGTCCGCATCGTTGATGGCACCGGTGGCGAAGATCACGGCGTCGTAGTGCGTCTGGAGGTCCTCGAGGGAGACGTCGGTGCCGTAGTCGACGTTGCCGAAGAAGCGGATGTCGCCGCGGTCCAGCACCTTGTGCAGGGCGTTGACAATGCCCTTGATGCGGGGGTGGTCCGGGGCCACGCCGTAGCGGATCAGCCCGTAGGGTGCCGGGTAGCGGTCAAAGAGGTCGATCGCCAGGACCAGCCCGTCCGCCACTTCCTGGCTCTTGGTCAGCATGTCCGCGGCGTAGACGCCGGCAGGGCCGGAACCGATGACGGCGATGCGCAGCGGGCGCCCGGCAGTGCCGCGGGCAGCGCCGGCTGGTGTCGAGGGGGTGGGTGAAGGCAAGGCTGTGCTCGTTTCTTTCAAAGGGGAAAGGGGCTTGGGACAAGTCTAGGAGAGTGTGCTGGAAGTTTCCCGCCTGCTGATGCGTGCCAGTGCCAGCGCCGCCGGGGCCAGCGGGCTGATCCGCACCACGTCGCCGACGACGACGACCGCCGGGTTGCGCACCCGGCCCGCCTGCGCCTGGGCCGTGATGGTGCCCAAGGTGCCGATGGTGACGCGCTGGTTGGGGGCGAAGCCGTTCTCGATGATGGCCACGGGGCATTCCGGCCCGCGTCCGGCCGCCTGCAGGGTGGGGATGGAGCGGTTCAGGGTGCCGACGCCCATGAGCAGGATGACGGTGTGGTCGCTGCCGTGCGGGACGTTTTCCAGCTCCTCGTGGCCGCTGATCATGGTGAAGGCCTTGGCCAGGCCGCGGTGTGTGACGGGGATGCCGGCGGCCGCGGGGACGCTGACGGCGCTTGTGACGCCGGGGACCACTTCCACGTCCACGCCGTGGTCGCGGCAGGCGATGGCTTCCTCGCCGCCGCGGCCCAGCACGTACGGGTCGCCGCCCTTGAGCCGGACCACGCGGTTGCCGGCCTGGGCCTCGCGGACCAGGATGGCGTTGATGTCAGTTTGCGGGACGGGGTGGTGGCCGGGGGTCTTGCCGACCTCGATGATGCGCACCTCCGGGCCCAGCGTGTCCAGGAGGCCGCGCGGACCCAGCCGGTCGGCTACGACGACGTCGGCCTCCGCCAACAGACGGCGGCCGCGGACGGTGATCAGGTCTTCGGCGCCGGGCCCGCCGCCAACGAGTGCGACGGAGCCGCGGTGATGGGGGCTGCCGAGCCCCGGCCCGCTGCTCCCCCGGCGGTACCTCCCCAACGGCAGTTCGCCCGTTTCCAGCCCGGCGGCGATGGCGTTGCGGATGGCGGCGGCACGGAGCGGGTCTCCCCCGGCGTTGACGGCCACCTTGACGTCGTCCACCGTGGCAACGGCGGGCGTCCAGGCGGCGGAGTCCTCCGCGTGGGAGTGGTTGACGCACCAGATCCGACGTGCCTCGGCGTCGACTGCCACGCGGGCGTCCGTTGCGGGGTCGCCGCTGGCCGCGACGGCAAACCAGGAGTTGTCCAAGTCGGTGCCGCGGTATTCGCGTGCTTCCCAGTGCAGGACGTCCGTGAGGGCCCGGGCTGCGCCGCCGAGGGCGGGGGCCACGAGCGTGACCCGGGCCCCGGCGTCGAGCAGGGCCTTGGCACGGCGGGCGGCAACGGTTCCGCCGCCCACCACGAGGGCGGGGCGGCCCAGCAGCCGCAGGGACGTGGGGAAGAGATCATCAATTGCCATGGCACGACCCTAGGGAGTGGAAAATAAGCTGTTCAAGACCTTCGTTACACCTGTTCACGGGGCGTCACGCGGGGACACAATCAGCGGTCCAGGCGGGTGTCTGCGAGAAAGGCGGCGGGTGGGCCCACGGGCACGAGGCCGGGGCGAGGCCGGGGCCTACCGCGTGCTGCCGGCCAGCAGGCCCCGCCCGCGCAGCAGCCGCTTCTCCACGGGGGCAAACACCAGCAGTTCCACCGCGATGCCGACGAAGAGGATGACCAGGATGGCGGACATGACAACTCCCATGTCGGCCAGTTGGCGGCCCTGCTCCAGCAGCGAACCGAGGCCGAAACCGAGTGTGCCGCCCATGGCGATGATTTCGGCCGCCATGAGCGAGCGCCACGAGAAGGCCCAGCCCTGTTTCAGCCCGCCCACGTAGCCGGGAAGTGCGGCGGGCAGCACCACGTGCAGTGCCATCTCCCAGCGGGACGCGCCCAGGATCCGCCCCACACGGCGGTACTGCGGCGGGATCTGGTCCACCCCGGAAATGAGGCCGTTGATGATGGACGGGATGGCGCCCATGAACATGACGAAGTACACCGTCGCGTCGCTGAGCCCGAACCAGATGATGGCGGCGGGCACCCACGCCACGGACGGCAGCACCTGCAGCCCGGACACGAGCGGGCCGAATGCCCGGCGCAGCACGCGCACCTGGGAGAGCAGCAGCCCGATGGGTGTGGCCACCGCAATGCTGATTGCGAAACCGACGACACCGCGTTGCAGCGACGTCCAGATGGCCTCCTGCGCGGTTCCTTCCTGCCACAGGAGCCCGAGCGAGCCGAGGACGTCGAGCGGACCCGGCACCTGGTCGCGGCGGCGCAGGCCCAGTGTGACATAAAACTGCCAGGCCAGGACCAGCACCAGCAGGGCGGCGAGGGGCAGCAGGATGCGGGAGAGGTCCAGCCGGCGGCGGCGGCCGGGCTCGGACTGCAGCGAGTCGAGGCCGGCCTCCAGGGTCCGCAGGTCCTCGACGCTCCCGCCCGCGGGCAGCGTTGCGGTGGGCGTTTCAGGCATGGCGGCGGATCTCCTCGCGCAGTCGGGCGGTGATGCCGGCCGTCAGTTCGCCGGCGGCCCCGGCATTCGTGCGGTGTTCGTCGGACACGTCCCATTCGGCCACCACGGTGCCCGGCCGGGAGGAGAGCAGCAGCACCCGCTGGCCCAGCCGCACGGCCTCGCGCACATTGTGCGTGACAAAAATGATGGTGCGCCCGGTTTCCCGCCACACCCGTTCCAGCTCGTTGTGCAGCAGTTCGCGGGTGATGGCGTCCAGGGCGGCAAAGGGCTCGTCCATCAGCAGCACCGCCCGGTCCTGGGCGAGCGAGCGCGCCAGCGCCACACGCTGGCGCATGCCGCCGGACAGTTCGTGCGGCCGCTTGTCCGCAGCGTGTCCCAGGTTCACCAGCTCCAGCAGTTCCCTGGCCCGCACCGTCCGTTCCGCCCGGCCCACGCCGCGCAGCTTCAGTGCCAGTTCCACGTTGCCGGCGGCGCTGAGCCACGGGAACAGCGACGAGTCCTGGAACATGAATGCCGCCCCGTCCGAGGGCACTTCCAGGGCGCCCGACGTCGGCACGTCCAGGCCTGCAATGATGTTCAGCAACGTCGACTTTCCGCAGCCCGACGCCCCCAGCAGGGCCACGAACTCGCCCTGCGCCACGGTGGCACTGACGTTTTCGAGGACGGCGGGACCGGCGCCGAAGCGCTTGCCCAGGTTTTCCAGTACGACGGCGGGGGCGCTGTCCCGCGGCCCGCCTTCCTTGCGCCGTTCCCCGGCCCCCGGCGCGCTGCCCGGTTCCCGTGCCGGCGTGAGCGTCTGCGTCATTGCGTCCCCAGTCCGGCCGCCGGCACGGGCTTTTGCCCCGCAGCCTTCAGCACTTTATTGAGCGGTGCCAGGTCAAAGATCCCCTTGATGTCGGCGGGCCCGGCCACTCCGGCCGCCACCCCGTGCGCCAGCAGCTCGGGGAACGTGGCGGCCAGGGGATCGGGCGAGAACGCCAGACCGGCCAGCGCCCTGTCCATGACGTCCGGGGCCAGCGGCTGCCCGGCGGCATCCTTCAGCCCGGCATTGATGACGGCGGCCGCCTCCCGTTGGTGTGCATCGAGCCATCGGATGGAGTCCACGTGGCCCTTCAGCAGCGCCTCCACGGTCTGCGGATGGGCGTCAAGGAACGCCTTGTTCACAACCAGCACGGTTGTACTAAATTGCCCCTTGTGCCACAGATCGGCCTCGTTGACCAGCACCTTCGCCCCCGCCTGAAGCACCAGGCGGGAGGCCCACGGTTCGGGGAGCCAGGCGCCGTCGAGCTTTCCGTCCTGGAACAGCTTGAGGGTTTGGGCGTTGCCGGTGGGGTTGATGGTGACGTCCCCGCCGCCGCCCGGGGTGGTCTTGAGGCCCCGGCCCGCCAGCCATGAGCGGAGGGCCACGTCCTGGGTTCCGCCGAGTTGCGGGGTGGCCAGCACCTTGCCCTTGAGCTGCGCGGCCGAGGTGATGGACGGCTTCACCACCAGCTGCGCTCCCCCGCTGGCCGCGCCGGCGATGATGCGCAGCGATGCGCCGCTGCTCTTGGCGTAGGCGTTGATGGCGGGGTTCGGGCCCAGGTAGGCGGCGTCGATCGCGCCGGCGTTGAGGGCCTCGATGGCGGAGGGCCCGGCGTTGAACACCTGTGCGGTCAATTTCGTGGTGCCGAGGTCCCTGGCGAAGATGCCCTCCTGCAGTCCGGCGATGGCCGGGGCGTGCGTGACGTTGGGGAAGTAGCCCAGCCGGAGCGTCGCCGCGGCGCCCGTCTGGGTTACGGCGTCGTTCTTGGCTGAATTGTTGTTGGCCGTGGCGGAGGCGACGGCGGCCCCTGCGCCGATGAGCACCACCAGGGCCGCGACGGCGACGATCTCCACGGTGCGGCGCGGGCCCTTGGGCTTTTCGCCCGCGACGATCCGGGTCGTGGCCAGCCTGGGCGGGTGGTCGGGCGTGGTCGGCATGGTTCGGGTCCTTTGCTGGGAGGGGCGCCTGCGGGTGGTTGACGCGCGCTACATCGCGGCAGAGGCGGCCGGGGTGCGTGGGCCGGCGGGCGCTGCCAAAATGGTCATGGCTCAACGCTAGGAAAGGGTGCGGGCGCGCTTCAACGAAGGGGACACCCGGGGTCACGGGCGTTCATGGAGCGTCACAAAGTGCCGGCTGCAAGTCCCGGCGGACGGGTGGTCAGTGTTGGAGGGTGCGGAAGCGGCGCAGGCGGAAGCGCAGCTTGCCCTCGCGGTTGAAGTCATTGCCCACGTTCTTGGTGGCCTCAATGTAGGGTTCGCCGAGGGTCTTCAGCAGGAGGTCGTCGACCACTCGGACCTGGCCGGGCAGGAACCGGTAGCCCAGGCCGGAAACCATGGCGCGCTGGTCTATGTCCATGAACCACTGCTCCACCGCGGCCACCGTGCTGAAGCCGTTGGCCCCAAACACTTCCACAAGCCACCGGTACTGGCCGGCCTTGCTGTGTGGGTAGGCGGGGAAAACACGGTCCAGGAGCAGCTGGACGTTGTTGGCGTCCAGCTCCTGGGACTCGGTGGCGGCACTTTCCGACTGCATCCTTTTCAGGATGTCGGCAATGTTCACGAACTGCTGGTCCGCCAATTCGATCAGCGTCGAGGCCATGGTGAAAGCGCGGCTGATCTCGGCATTGTCCACGTGGGTGCCCTTGAAACGGATGTCGTGCTCAAATTCCGCCCATGCGTGCTGGAGCACGGTGCGCAGCTGGACCTCGAACCGCTGCCCCCGGTACGCCTCGCAACCCACCGGAGGGTTGTCCACGGGCACCTCCAGCGTCAGGTGGCGGCCGGCGTAGCCGATCCCGCCGTTCTTGCGGATGACTGCGGTTTTGTCCTCGTCGTCATGGCAGATGAACTGGTTCGTCAGGGCGATTGCCACGGCCTTGATGTCCGTTTCGACGAAGAGGATGACGCGGACGCCGACCAGGTCATCCAGGTTTTCGGGCCCGCCGGGATACCGGGGATTGCCCAGGTCATCGCGGCGATCCAGCTTTTCCTGCACGGAGGTCGGTGTCTTCACGCGGCAACGGACGTCGTGATGGTTCAGGCCGTCGTCCCGGAGACGGGCAACAATGCACTGGCGGATGGCTTCCGCGGCGGCTTCATAGTTGCTGATGCGCCCGGCAAAGTCCATAACTTCCGGGCTGAACTCACCAACGGACTGCCGCATGGTCACATCCTTTTATCCTGCCTGGGCTTGGATACAACTCTACCCATTCCGGGGGCCCCGTGGTTCGGTTGGACCGAAATCAGGGGCCGGGTTTCGCACGGCCTGGCGGCCGGCCCCGCCCCGAGAGGCGGCGTTCGGCGGGGATTGTGCGGGAGCGCTTCGGGAAAGTGCCCCGGTTGCGCGCGGGCGTTGGGGGAAAGTGCCCCGGTTGCGCGGGAGCGTTTGGGGAGGACGGAGCCCGCCGACCCGCCGTGCGGGGTTATCCGGGCAGCGGCTCGTGTGTGGCGTGGTCGACGCCCGGGATGTAACGGGAAACCACCAACAGAACCCACGTGGTGATGACGTACGGCCAGGTGTAGACGCCGTGCAGGTCCTGCACCACGAGCGTGAAAAGGCAGGCCAGCACCGTGCCGGCCACCGCCATGACCCACGGCTGCCACGTGCCCTTCAGGAAGACTGCGGCCATGGCAATTGCGACGAGGACGCCCGAATAGCCCAGCACACCCTGGCCAAGGCTGACAGCATCCTCGTGCAGCAACAGGACCAAAAAGGTTTGCAGCACGCTTCCCAGCACCGCCGCCAGTCCCACCTTCCAATGGATGAGAAACAATGCCAGCAGGATCAGTCCGCCCGCCACCACGTTGTCAATCAGTACGACTTCGGAAATATTTGTGAGCAGTGAACGGAAGAAGTCGGTCCTGAGGGAGTCGTCAATTTCGCCAATGGCCTCCGAGACATGGTGCCCCGCGGTGGCCAGCAGCATGAGCCCGCCAATAATGCAGAAGGGTGCCGTGGTGTACGGCAGCTTGTAACGCCTGAGCGGGCGCGAGTCAAAGACGCGCACCAGCACCCAGGTCACAGGCGCACAGGCCACGCCGCCAACAACCGCCCCCAGCACGCCCAGCCATCCACTGCCCAGTGAAGCGTAGGCTGCCGCCCCGACCAGCGCCCCGCAGAATCCCTGGTGTCCGTTGCGCACTTCATGGGCGGGCACGCGCAACATCAGGCCGGCCAACGACGAGCCGGCGCTGCCGAGGAGCACGAGTATCGCCATGCGCCAGTCGGCCACCGCAAAGGCCGCAAGAATCAACAGCCCGGGGACCGTCTTGGTGTGGAAAAATATCTGGGAAGTGCCATGGAGCAGGGAGAGCAAACCATTGCCAACCCACCTTCGTCCAAGGCCGGGAACGGTCTGCTGAATTTTTTGCACATTGGATTTTACACCCTGCCGCGCCCCGTTTCCCGCCAGGGGACACGTTCCACCGGGCCACTGCCCGCAAGCTAGGCGATTTTGCGCCGGTACGCGGCCATGGCGAAAAGGTAGGCGACGATGAGGATGCCGGTGCACCAGGCAAGGGCAATCCAGGCACTGCTGCCCACGGGCCGGCCCTCCAACAGCCCGCGGATCGCGTTGACGATGGAGGTGACCGGCTGGTTCTCGGCGAAGGCGCGCACCGGACCGGGCATGGTGTCTGTGGGTACAAAGGCCGAGCTGATGAACGGCAGGAAGATGATCGGATAGGAGAAGGCGCTCGCGCCGTCGGCGGAGCCCGCTGAAAGTCCCGGAATGACGGCTATCCAGGTCAGCGCCAAGGTGAACAGCATCAGGATGCCTGCCACGGCCAGCCACGCCAGCGGCCCCGCGGAGGAACGGAAGCCCATGGGCAGGGCCACCAAAACCACCACGATGATCGAGACCAGGTTGGCAAGCAGCGAGGCCAGGACATGCGCCCACAACACGGAGGACCGGGCAATCGGCAGGGACTGGAAACGCTCGAAGATGCCGCCCTTCAGGTCCAGGAAGAGCCGGAACGCGGTGTAGGAGATGCCTGAGGCAATCGTGATCAGCAGGATGCCGGGCAGCAGGTAGTTGATGTAGGCGCCGGTGCCGGCATGGATGGCGCCGCCGAAGACGTACACAAACAGCAGCATGAATGCGATGGGCATGATGGTGGTGGTGATGATTGTGTCCAGGCTGCGCGTGATGTGCCGCAGGGACCGCCCCAACAGGATGCCCGTGTCGCCGAGGAAATGCTTGTTCATGGCAAACCCCTTACTTTTCCGCGCCGACGACGGCGAGGAAGACGTCCTCGAGCGTCGGCTGCTTCTCGACGTATTCCACCTTGGCGGGCGGAAGCAGCGCCCTGAGTTCTTCAAGCGTGCCGTTGACGATGATCCGCCCGCCGTGCAGGATGGCGATGCGCCCGGCCAGCTGTTCGGCTTCGTCGAGGGTCTGCGTGGTGAGCAGCACGGTGGTGCCGTGCGACGCCAGTTCCCGCACCGCTTCCCAGACTTCAAGCCGCGCCTGGGGGTCGAGCCCGGCGGTGGGTTCGTCGAGGAATATGACCGGCGGGTTCCCGATGAGGCTCATCGCAATGTCGAGCCGGCGGCGCATGCCGCCGGAGTACCCGGACACCTTCCGGACGGAAGAATCGGCCAGCGAGAACCGTTTGAGCAGTTCCTCCGCCACAGCACCCGGGTCCTTCACGTGCCGCAGCTTCGCGACGAGCACCAGGTTCTCGCGCCCGGTGAGCATCTCATCCACCGCCGCGAACTGGCCGGTGAGGCTGAAGGACTCACGCACCCGGGCCGCCTGCGTGGCGACGTCGAAGCCGTTGACGGCGGCAGCGCCGGCGTCGGCCTTGAGCAGGGTGGCCAGGATCTTCACCACGGTGGTTTTGCCGGCGCCGTTGGAACCGAGGAGCGCGAAAATGCTGCCGCGTGCCACGTCGAAGTCCACGCCGCGCAGCACCTGCACGTCCTTGTATGACTTCTTCAGGCCCCGCACACGGATCACGGGCGCCTGGCCGGCTGTGTCCATCCGGATTTTCCTTCCGCTACGGCTCGCTGCCCGCGACGCTGTCGATGGCGTCGATGAGCCGCTTGCGTTCCTTGTTGATCCACTGCCCCTCCGCATAGTTCGCCAGGAACGTCTCCACGAATTCCACCGGATCCTCGCCAACGATCCTGCGGACCGGGGTTCCGTCGGCGACGCTCTGTTCAAAGAGGTCCAGAAGGTCTTCCAGCATCCGCACCAGGGTTTCGCTGTTGGAAATCGCCCCAAAGTGCATCAGGTACCGCTCCAGCGCCTCGATGGCGGTGCGGTAGTTCGCGGGAAGCGCCTTGGAGCGGGCCTTGTACTGCCGGTATTGCTTCTTCTGCTCGAGCGGTCCGGTGACCAGCTCGATCCATTTTGCCGCCATGCCTAGTTCCCTTCCTTCTTCAGCTGCCCCAGCCGGTCGGCCAGAAAGCCCCAGGTCACCCAAAACTCGTCGAGGTAGGCCCGCCCGGGGGTGCTGAGTGAATAGACCTTGCGCGGCGGCCCCTTCTCGGACGGGACCTTCTCCACCTCGACGAGGCCGTTGCGCTCAATCCTGACGAGGAGGGCGTAGACGGTGCCTTCGGCGATATCCGTGAAGCCCTGTTCCCGCAGCCGCGCCGTGATCTCGTAGCCGTAGGCGGGTTGCACGGACAGGATCGCCAGGACAATGCCCTCCAGCGTGCCCTTGAGCATCTCCGTCATCTGCCTGCCCACCCGAACCCCCGTCATCTACCCAGTGTTACTAGCTACTGGTACATAGTAGCGTTAAGTACTGGGGATGCAACACCCCCTTTGAAGGTTAATGGACGACGGCGTTCCCTCCTTGGGTGCGTCCCGCACCCGGGCGCACGGCTCGACCACCGGACCGCTAGATCACGTAGCGTTCGTCCTCGTGGTCTCCGGGGTGGTCCCGCACCAGGCCTGCGGCCAGCGTGTTGCCGTCCTGCGGGTCCACCACCAGGAACGCGCCCGTGCGCCGGTGCAGCGCGTACGTCTCGACCGGCAGTGCCGAGGACAGCCGGATCTGGGCCGTGCCGATGTCATTCAGCTCCAGCCCGGAGGCGGCCTCCAGCCCAAAGGATTCCAGGTCCAGCTTGCCCGTCACGGCCCGGATGAGGCCCTGGACGGTCCTGCTGCCGTGCTTGATGAGCACCTTGGCACCTTCGCGCAGCGGCTTGGCCGAGAGCCAGCACAGTTCCGCGTACAGGTCCTGGCTCGTTTCGCCAAAGGTGCCCGTCGCGGCGATCAGGTCGCCGCGGGCAATGTCGATCTCCTCGCTCAGGCGCAGCGAGACCGACTGCGGCGCCACGGCCCGTTCCAGCGAACGCCCCGCAAAGTCGATGCCAACCACGGTGGCCCTCCGTCCGGACGGCAGGACCGTGATGTCCTCACCCACGGCCACCGACCCGGACGCCACTTGGCCCGCATAGGCGCGGTAGTCACGGAAGGAGGCGCCGGCGTCGTCCGCGGAAACCAGCCCGGGGGCCAGCGCACCCTGCGGACGGATCACCAGCTGGACCGGGAAGCGGAACGGCTCCAGGCCGCGCTCCACCTCGTCCAGGGTGGGCAGCGTCTCCAGGATTTCCAGCAGGCTGGGGCCCGTGTACCAGGGGGTGCGGGCGGAGCGTTCCACCACGTTGTCGCCCTCCAGCGCGGACACGGGCACCACCAGCACATCGGTGACGCCGATCTGCTCGGCCACGCCCTGCACCTGCGCCTCAATGGCACGGAAGGTGTCCTCGCTGAAATCGACGAGGTCGATCTTGTTCACTGCCACCACCACGCTGGGCACGCGAAGCAGGCGCAGCACGGACAGGTGCCTGCGGGTCTGCTCCAACACGCCCTTGCGGGCATCGATGAGCACGACGACGGCGTCAGCCGTGGACGCTCCCGTCACCGTGTTCTTGGTGTACTGGATGTGCCCGGGGCAGTCGGCGAGGATGAAGCTGCGCCGGTCCGTGGCGAAGTAGCGGTAGGCCACGTCGATCGTGATGCCCTGTTCGCGCTCGGCGCGCAGGCCGTCGGTCAGCAGGGCCAGGTCGATCTTTTGCGTGCTGCCGTTTTCTCCGCCGAAGCCCCGGTCCGCGGACGTGCGGGTCACGGCGTCGAGCGTGTCGGCCAGGATGGCCTTGGAGTCGTGGAGCAGCCGGCCCACCAGGGTGGACTTGCCGTCGTCGACGGAGCCGGCCGTGGCGAAGCGGAACAGGGTGCCGACAGGGGCCTCGACAGGCTCGACCAGCGGGTTGGTTGAAGTGCTCATTAGAAGTACCCGTCCTTCTTGCGGTCTTCCATGGCGGCCTCGGAGATGCGGTCATCGGCCCGGGTGGCGCCACGTTCGGTCAGGGTTGAGGCGGCCACTTCGCGCACCACGTCGTGGACGGTGGCGGCGCTGGAGGCCACGGCACCGGTGCAGGACATGTCACCCACCGTGCGGTAGCGGACCTGCTTGATGACCACTTCCTCATCGGGGCGCGGCTGGGACACCTCGCCCACGGCACGCCACATGCCGTCGCGTTCAAACACCTCGCGCTCGTGGGCGTAGTACAGGCCCGGCAGCTCAATGTTTTCGCGGGCGATGTAGCGCCACACATCCAGCTCGGTCCAGTTGCTGATGGGGAAGGCCCGCACGTGCTGGCCCACCGTGTGGCGGCCGTTGTACAGGTTCCACAGTTCGGGGCGCTGGTTGCGCGGGTCCCACTGGCCGAACTCGTCGCGGAGGGACAGGATGCGCTCCTTGGCGCGCGCCTTGTCCTCGTCGCGGCGGCCGCCGCCAAAGACGGCGTCAAACCTGTTGCGGGCGATGGCGTCCAGCAGTGGCACGGTCTGGAGCGGGTTGCGGGTGCCGTCAGCGCGCTCGGCCAGCTCGCCGCTGTCGATGAACTCCTGCACGGAGCCCACTTCCAGGCGCAGGCCCAGCCGTTCCACCGTGCGGTCGCGGAAGTCGATGACCTCGGGGAAGTTGTGGCCGGTGTCCACATGCAGCACGGGGAACGGGACCTTGCCCGGCCAGAATGCCTTCGTGGCCAGGTGCAGCATGAGCACCGAGTCCTTGCCGCCGGAGAACAGCAGCGCGGGGCGCTCAAACTCGGCAACGACCTCGCGGATGATGTGGATCGCCTCGGATTCGAGGAGGTCCAGGGAGTCCAGGGTCTCGACTTGGGGCCCCGGACGCGAGGGGTCCCCTGCCGGGGTTGTGAGGCCGGGGAGCGTTTGGGGCTCGACCGGCGAATCAGGCTCGACCAGCGTCGGTTCTGTTGTTTGGGTGCTCATGTGTGTAGCCCGCATTCTGTCTTGGAGGTGCCGGCCCAGCGGCCGGACCTGGGGTCCGCGCCGGGGGCCACTTTCTTGGTGCAGGGTGCGCAGCCGATGGACGGGTAGCCCTGGCCCAGCAGCGGATTGACGGGCAGGAGGTTGTCCTCGGAGTAGCCGGCCAGGTCCTCGGCGGACCAGGTGGCCACCGGGTTGACCTTGACCAGGCCGTTCTTTTCATCCCAGCTGACCAGCGGCGTGTTGGTGCGGGTGGGGGCCTCGTCGCGGCGCACGCCGGTGAACCACAGCTCATAGCCGGCGAGGGCCTTGTGCAGGGGTGCCACCTTGCGCAGGGCACAGCAGCGGCCGGGGTCGCGGGCAAACAGGTCCCGGCCCAGCAGCGAGTCTTGTTCGGCCACGGTGTGCTCCGGCAGGACGTCGACGACGTTCACCCGCAGGTTTTCCGCCACCTCGTTGCGCGTGGCGTAGGTTTCCGGGAAGTGGTAGCCGGTGTCCAGGAACAGCACGTCAACGCCGGGCAGCTGGTCGGCAACCAGGGCCGGCAGCACGGCGTCGGCCATGGAACAGGCGACGGCGGCCGCTTGCGTTTCGAAGTTCTTCGCCACCCAGGCGATGACCTCCTTCGCGGACGCGTCCCAGGCCAGTGCCGCGGCGCCCGCCTCGGCGAGCGCCTGGAGTTCGGTGTGGGAGCGGAGCGCGGTCTCGACAGGCTCGACCAGCGGGGTCAGTGGGTTGGCACTCATTTCAGCAGCTCCTCATCAACCCTGTGGGCGAATTCTGCGAAGGTTTCCCCTGCCAGCTTGTTGTTGACGTAGCTGCGAATGACGCGCTCCACGTAGTCGGGCAGGTCGGGGATGGCCACCTTCAAACCGCGGACGGTGCGGCCCAGGCCGGCCTCCTCACGGTTGTGCGAGGACAAGCCGCCGCCGAGGTGGACCTGGAAGCCCCCCTGGGTGCCGCCGTCGTCCGTGGGGACAACAATGCCCTTCAGGCCAATGTCCGCCGTCTGGATGCGGGCGCAGGAGTTGGGGCAGCCGTTGAGGTACAGGGTGAGCGGCTCCTCGAGTTCCCCGGCGTCGACCAGGTCGGCCAGGCGCTCCTCAAGTTCGGAAATGATGTTGATGGCCGTGTCCTTCGTGTTCACGATGGCCAGCTTGCAAAATTCGACGCCTGTGCACGCCATGGTGTTGCGGCGGAAGACGGAGGGCCGGGCGGAGAGCCCAATTTCATCCATGCCGGCAATGACCGGCTCAACGTGGTCCCTGGGAATGTCCAGGGCGATGATCTTCTGCAGCGGGGTGGTGCGCAGGCGGTGGGAGCCGTGGGCTTCCAGCAGGTCCGCCAGGGCCAGCATGCCCGTGCCGGAGAAGCGGCCCACGCACGGGGCGGCGCCGATGAAGAAGTTGCCGTCCTTTTGCTCGTGGACGCCAACGTGGTCGCCGTTGACTTTGGCCTTGGGCGGGGCCACGCCGTCGGGCAGCTTGTGGCCCAGGTATTCGTCCTCGAGGACCTGGCGGAACTTCTCCGGCCCCCAGTCCTCCACCAGGAACTTCAGCCGGGCCTTGTTGCGCATGCGCCGGTAGCCGTAGTCGCGGAAGATGCTGGTGACGCCCTCCCACACGGCGGGGCCCTGCTCCGGCGGCACAAACACGCCAACGCGCTTGGCCAGGCGGGGTGCGGTGGAGAGTCCGCCGCCCACCCACAGGTCGTAGCCGGGGCCCAGTTCCGGATGCTGCACGCCCACAAAGGAAATGTCGTTGATTTCGTGGATCGTGTCGTGGTCCGGGTAGCCGGTGATGGAGGTCTTGTACTTGCGCGGCAGGTTGGAAAACTGCGGGTTGCCAATGTAGCGCTCGCGCAGTTCCTGCAGGAATCCGGTGGGGTCGATGATCTCGGCCTTGGCGATGCCGGCAACGGGGGATCCGAGCATGCCGCGGGGCACGTCGCCGCAGGCCTCGGTGGTTTGCAGGCCCACTGCTTCGAGGCGGCGCCAGATCTCCGGAATGTTCTCAACCTCGATCCAGTGGAACTGGATGTTCTGGCGGTTGGTCAAGTCCGCCGTATTGCGGGCAAAATCAATGGAAATCTGGCCGATGACGCGCAGCTGTTCGGTGGTGAGCTTGCCGCCGTCGGTGCGCACCCGCATCATGAGGTAGCTGTCCTCGAGCTCGTGCGGTTCCAGCTGGGCCGTCTTGCCGCCGTCGATCCCCTGCTTGCGCTGCGTGTACAGGCCCCACCAGCGGAACCGCCCGTGCAGGTCGTCGTCGGCGATCGAATCGAAGCCCTGCTTGGAGTAGATCGTCTCGATGCGGTGGCGCACGGAGAGCCCGTCGTCTTCCTGCTTCCACACCTCGACAGGGTTCAGCGGCGCCTTGCCGTCCACCTTCCACTGGCCGTGGGGCTTGGCGGCGGGGCGGGCGCGGACGGGGCGCTGTGCCGGCGTCCCGGCGGACTCGGCGGCGGGGCTGTTTTCCGTGCCGGGGGCGGCCGCTCCGGCGAGAACTGTCTGTGTCATGAAACGAGCGTAGGTTGCCTGTTGCCGGCGGCAGGAAGGCGGTGCAACGCGGGTTCACCTTGGGCAATATTTCGTCACGTGCCCCGTTTGGGCGCCGGGTGTGCTGGGCTGGGATGTCGTGCCGGCGGCGGGGGCCAGCGGGTCAGGAGGCGCCCTGCCCGGCTTTTCTCGCTGCAGCGGCCACGGCTGCGTCAAAGTGTTCCAGTGCCAGCTGCGCCACCAGGGGCGAGGGCAGCAGCGGCTCGCTGACCCGGTCCGCGCCGGCCGTGCCCAGCTGGTCGTGGAAGTACCCCGGCGCCAGCAGGTAGGAGGCGACGGCGACGCCGGCCGCACCCTGCGCGCGCAGCTGCGCCACGGCGTCGGGCACGGTTGGTTTGGCGCTGGCACCATAGGCGGCCAGCACCGTTTCGGGCCGGCGGACGGCTAGGTCGGCAGCCAGCACCTCGATCTGCCCGGCGGCTTCCGGCCGGGAGGAGCCGGCCGCCGCCAGGACGATCCCCCAGTGCGCGGGCAGCGCCCCCAGCCGCTCGTCAAGCAGCTTGGCCAGGCGCGGGTCCGGGCCCAGCGGCGCCGCCGCGAGCGAGCCGGGCCGGCGTGCCACGGCGTGGGCAATGTCCACCTGGACGTGGAACCCCACCGTCAGCAGAAGGGGCACGACGACGGCCCGCATCCCGGCGGGCAGCCCCGCTATCACCTCCGGGAGCGCCGGTTCCTGGACGTCCACGTAGGCTTCCAGCACCGCCAATCCGGGGCGGAGGTCCGCGATGTCGGCCCGGAGCCGGTTGATCCGGGCCCGGCCGTCTGCGTTGTTCGTGCCGTGGGCGCAGGCGATCATGACCGTCGTGCCGGCGTCGCCTGTGCCTGTGCTGCCCTCCGCCACGGGCCCACCTCCCAAAGTCGTTTGCATCATTCTGTTCAATGTACGTCAATCAAGGTGTGTCACCGGTGTCTGGCGTGCCCTCCTCCACGGCCACCGCCGCCGCGGGCACCTCCGCCGCGGCCCTGTTCGTAATCCCGAACGCGGAAACAACGCCCCCGGCAATGAACATGCCGGCGGTGATGGCCACAATGCGCCGGAACGACCCAAAGTCCAGCACACCGCCCAGCATGGCGCCCGCGAGCGCCACAGCGACCAGGCCCGCCACCCGGGACACCGCATTGTTGATGGCCGATCCAATCCCGCTTTGCGCCGGCCGCACCGCCCCCAGGATGGCCGAGGTCAGCGGCGCCACCGTGACGGACATGCCCACGGAGAACACCAGGAGGCCCGGCAGGATATGCAGCCAAAAATTGAACGGCCGGGAGGCGGTGGCCATCAGCAGGTAGCCGGCACCGGCCAGGATGGGCCCCGCCGTCATGAACAGCCTCGGGCCGTATTTGCCGGCCAGGGTCCCAAACCGGCCGGCCAGCAACAGCATGACGACGGCGGTGGGCATCGACGCCAGCCCGGCCAGCGCCGCCGGGAAGCCGGCCACCTCCTGCAGGAACAGCACCATCATCAGCCCGCCCAGGGACGCCCCGGCATAGATGAAGGTGGTGGCAACGTTGCCGATGCCAAAATTCCTGATGCGGAACAGGCCCAGCGGCATCATGGGCGCCCGCGTGCGCCCTTCCCACCACAGGAACACGGCCAGCGCAGCCAACCCCAGCACGAACGGCACAACCACGGCGGGGCTGCCCCAGCCCAACCGGTCCTGCTCGATCAGGGCAAACACCGTCCCGGCCAGTCCGGCGGAGGCCAGCAGCGCACCCGGGACGTCCACCCGCCCCGGGGAGCCGGCGGCAGCACCGGCGTCGTCCGCGGAAGGCAGCGCCAGCCCGCGCAGCAGCACCAGCGTGGCGGCAATCGGCAGGACGTTGACGGCGAAGATGAACCGCCAGCTGGCGAAGTCCACGAGCAGCCCGCCCAGCAGCGGGCCCGCCAGGAACGCTGTGCCGGTCCAGGCCGTCCAGGAGCCGATCGCCTTGCCCTGCGCGGTCCCGCTGAACGTGGAGGTGATCAGCGCCAGTGAGCTGGGCACCAGCAGCGCCGCGCCCGCGCCCTGCACGCAGCGCGCCAGGATCAGCACCAGCGCGGTGGGCGCCACGGCGCAGGCCAGGGAAGCAACGCCAAATATGAGCAGCCCGGCGCGCAGGACCCGGACGCGGCCCAGGGTGTCGGACAACGAGCCGGCAATGAGGATCAGCGAACCCAGGGCCAGCAGGTAGGCGTCCACCACCCACTGCTGGGTGGTCAGGCCCCCGCCCAGCTCCCGGGTCAGGGCCGGCAGCGCCACATTGACGATGGCGCCGTCGAGGAACGCCACGAACGATGCCAGGACCGCCACCCACAGCACGCGGCGCTGCATGGTTCAGCGCCTTCTGGCGAAGGCGGTGCGCAGCGAGAGCTTGCGCGAATATTCGATGGAGCCGTAACGGAACAGGTGCACGGCCAGGCGCAGGGCCAGCGCGCCGAAGGCAAACAGCTCGGCAATGACCACCGCCGCCGAGGCCGCGTTGAGCGAGCCGAAGCCATTGCGCAGCATGGCCGTGATGGGGGCGGTGAACGGGAAGAAGGTAAAGATCTGGACGATGACGTTGCCGGGGTCGCTGACCACCATGGTCACGATGTAAAACGGGATGAACATCATGATCATGACCGGGGCGAACACGGTGCTGGCATCCTTCGCCGTCGGCATCACCGCACCGATGGCCACCAACACGCCGGTGAAGAGGATGAACCCGCCAATGAACAGCAGGGCGCCCACCAGCATGGGCCAGAACTGGATTTGCAGGTGCGAGATGTCAAAGTTGGGCATGGCCAGCTGGTCGCGGAAAAACACGTAGCCAAGGACCATCGGCGCGGCAAACACCACGGCCTGCACCGTGCCCACCAAAAACAGCGAGACCACCTTGCCCACCACCAGCGTGGTCGGGTTCAGCGTGGTGAGGATCATCTCCGTGACCCGGTTTTCCTTCTCCTCCAGCGTGGACGCCAGCATCTGGTTCGCCAGCAGGATGATCACCACGTAAAACAGCACCAGGAACAGCAGCGGCGGCACCACGGTTTCCAGCCCGCCGGAGACCTGCCCGTCCTTGAAGGTTTCCGCCTGCGTGCTGAACGTTCCCTGCACGGCGGCCGCCAGCTCCGCCGAGCCCACCTTTTCCCGTGCGGAGAGGACCACCAGCTGCCTGGCCACCGCCTCGTAGGTGCCGTTCTTGAAAATGCCGTGGTCCGTGCCGTACACCTTCACCTGGCCTGCGGTGAGGCTGGCCGGGAAGCTGAAGTAGGCGTTGAGCCTGCCCTCCCGGACACGTTCGACGGCGGTCCCCGGATCCGTCTCCACCTGCCCTCCCATGGCCCGGGCTATGGCGGGGTCCAGCAGCGCGGAGGCGTCCGTGTAGCTGAAGCTGAGCTTGTCGTTCTTTTGCGCCTCGGACAGGGACTTGGTGCTGGAACTGCTGGCGAACACGAGCCCAAACACGATGGCCAGCAGCGCCGGGATGGCCAGCGTGGCAATCCAGAACCGGCGTTTCTTGATGGTGCGGGTGAATTCAAACTGCACCACGGTGCCCAGGTTGTGCCGTGCCATGCTAGATCGCCGCCGCTTCGGCCGTGGAATTTTCCCCATAGACCTGGATGAAGATGTCGTCCAGGCTGCGCTTTGCCGCCACAAAGCTGCGGACCAGCAGCCCGGAATGAACCAGTTCGCGCAACACCTCCGCTTCGTCGGCGGAGTCGTCCAGGGCCAGCTCGGCATAGTTGGTGTCCGCCAGCACCACCCGGAAATTCGGTGACGGGGGGAGGGTTCCGGAGAACTTCAGCCGCACGGTGCGCCCGCCAAACTGGTTCTGCACCTCGTCAATGGTGCCGTAGGCCTCGCTCCTTCCGTCCTTGAGCAGGATGATCCGGTCGCACAGCCGTTCCACCTCCTCCATCTGGTGCGTGACCATCATGACGGTGGCGCCGGCCTTCTTCCTGTCCTCGATGATGTCCATCAGCAGCCTGCGGTTCACCGGGTCGAAGCCCTTGGTGGGTTCGTCCAGGATCAACAGTTCCGGATTGTTCATGATGGTGACGCCGAGCTGGATCTTTTGCTGCTGTCCGCCGGAAAGCTTGTCCACACGCACATCCGCCTTGTCGGCCAGGTCCACCCGGTCCAGGTAGTCGCGGGAAAACCTTTGTGAATCCGCCCGGGAGAGTCCCTTGAGCCGGCCAAAGTACGTCATGACGTCCAGCACGGACTCCTTTTTGTACAGTCCGCGCTCTTCGGGCAGGTACCCGAGCCGGGCCCCATAGTCGTCGCTGAACACCCGGCCGTTGATTTCCAGGGTGCCGGACGTGGGCCGGTAGATGCCCAGCAGGGCCCGGATCGTGGTGGTCTTCCCGCTGCCGTTGCTGCCCAGGAAACCAAACGTCTCCCCGCGCGCCACGTCGAAGGAGAGCCCGTCAATGACGGTGTTCTCGCCAAACTGCATGCGAAAATCCTTGATGTGGATGAGAGGTTGCGCGACGGCGTTGTCCATGGTGCCAGCGTATCGACATTTCACGGCCGTGGGGGCGTGCGCCCGGCGCGTCCGGGACCGCTGATGGTTGCCCTGCAGTCGGCCGCCGTACGCTTGAACCGGCCCTCCGCGGCCGCTCCGCCGACCCTCCGACCCAAGGAAGTGACACGTGCACCTTGACATTCCACTGATCCTGGACCTCACGGGCTGCTTTTTCTTCGCCGTCTCCGGTTCGCTGCTGGCGGTCCGGAAGGGTTTTGACCTGGTGGGCTCGGTGCTGCTGGGATCCCTTGTGGGACTGGGTGGCGGCGTGGTCCGCGACTTCATCCTCAACGCCGGGCCGCCCGCCGCCTTCAGCAACCCCATTTACCTGGCGGCGCCGCTGCTGGCCGCCCTGATGGTGTACCTCGTGGTGGGCGGCGTGCAACGCGTCAGCCGGCTCGTGTTGATGTTCGACGCCGGCGGGCTGGCCCTGTTCTGCATCACCGGTTCGCTGAAGGCGCTGGAGGCCGGCATGAACGCGGCCGCCGCGATCCTGCTGGGCGTGGCGACGGCCGTGGGCGGCGGAATCCTGCGCGACATCACGGCAGACCAGGTGCCGAGCGTCTTCGACCCGAAGACCATGTACGCCATTCCGGCACTCCTGGGTTCGGCCCTGGCCACGGGCCTGTGGTACCTGGGCTGGCTGAACCTGGTCACGGGGACTGTTGTCGCGGTGGTGGTCTTCGCCCTGCGCATGCTGGCCCTGCACTTCCACTGGCACGCGCCCCTGGCGGCCCGCAGCTGGGCACGACCGCGATTCCGTCGCGGCTAGGATTGGGGAAACAACAATCGCCGATCCTGGAGTATTGAATGTCCGACATCTTTGTTGAGAAGTTCCGTGGCCTGGTTCCCCTGTACCTGGGCGAACCGTGGCAGAAAGCGGACGGGATCGACCGGGAGGACCTGGACAGCATTTTTGCCGAACTGGACCTCACCGTCCCCCAGGCCCTGCAGGAATTCCTCAACGCCGTGGGCAACTGTGAAGAACTCATGGAGGCGTACTACTACTTCTGGGATCCGGAAGAGCTCGAAATCGAGGACGGCTACCTTTTGTTCCTGGAGGACGAGGACGAGGCCTACACCTGGGGCATGCGGGTGGACCAGGCCGATGTCCCCGACCCGATCGTGTGGCGCCGCAACAACGCCACCGGCGAGTGGGTCAACGAGGAAGGCACGTTCAGCGAGTTTGTCCTCGACATGCTCGACTGGGTCTTCAACGACGACGAAGACGACTGACCCCCGCACGGGGCGGAGCCGTCACCGGCCTGAACCTGGGCTAGACGTCGCGGTCCACCACGGCCTCGGCAAAGCTGGCCAGCGCCGACTTGACCATGCCGTCAGGCAACGGGGCCAGGGCGGCGATGGCCTGGGCCGACCATTCGCGCGCCACGGTCCAGGACTCGGCGGTCACGGGGTGTTCGCGCAGCGCCGCCACGGCCTCCGCCAGCGCCTCGTCGCTGCTGAGGTCCCCCTCCACGAGCGCCAGCACGGAGGCGGCGGCGGCATCGCCCGCCGCAGCGGCCTTGCGCAGCAGCAGCACCGGCAGCGTGGGCACGCCTTCGCGCAGGTCCGTGCCCGGCGACTTCCCGGACACCTGCTTGAGCCCCGTGACGTCAATGACGTCGTCGGCCAGCTGGAACGCGATGCCCACCTTTTCGCCGTACTCCAGCATGACGTCCTGCAGTTCCTCGGGCACGCCGGCAAAGATGGCGCCAAGCTGCCCGGAGGCGGCCACGAGCGAGCCGGTCTTGTCTGCAATCACGGACAGGTAGTGCTCCACGGGGTCCTGGTCCTCGCGCGGCCCCACGGTCTCGTGCAGCTGGCCCAGGCACAGGCGTTCAAAGGTGCGGGCCTGGATTTCCAGCGCCCGGCCGCCCAGCTCGGATACCAGGATGGAGGCGCGGGCAAAAATGAGGTCGCCGGTGAGGATGGCCACCGTGTTGCCCCACACCTCGTGGGCCGTGGGCGCACCGCGGCGGTAGGGGGCGGAGTCCATCACGTCGTCGTGGTAGAGCGTGGCCAGGTGCGTCAGTTCCACCACGACGGCGGCCTGCACCACTTCCGGCCTGCCTGCGTCCCCCAGGTGGGCGGCCAGGAGCACCAGCAGCGGGCGGATGCGCTTGCCGCCGGCCTCCACCAGGTGGCGGCTCGTGGCGTCGGCCAGGGGGTCGGAGTTGGCGATGGCCTCCCGCAGGACCTTTTCCACCTTCGCCATGCGCAGCGCGATGGAGGGCCCCAGCTCCGGGTCATCGGCGACGGCGGTGAATCCGGCAGGCAATTGCAGGGCGGTGGCAATGGCCATGGTGCTGGGATTGGCGTCCGCGGAATCGGTACGCCCGTGTCCGGCATGGGTCCAGCTATGGTCTGCGGAAGTAGTCACTGCTTAACACTAACTATTGGAAGGGATGTTGCGTGGACGTCACGGGTCGTGCCTTGGTTGCCGGTGGCGGGCACCAGCTTCTCCAGTAGATGAATCACTCTATCCTCAAAACCGCGTTCACCGGGGTCCGTGAGGTTGGCCATGAGCCGCACCACAAAGCGCATGAGGGCCGGGAGCGGCATGCCCGTGCGCAGGGCCAGCTTCATGATGGCCGGGTTGCCGATCAGTCCCGCAAAGATGCGGCCCAGGGTGAAGTGGCTGCCCCACTGCCCGCGGACATGGGCACTGTAGCCGGCGAGGGCGTGGTTCGCGGCCAGCCGCGAGTTGGTCCCGGCCGCGCGGACAATGAATTCCGCCGCGAAGCGGGCCGACTCCATGGCGTAGGAAATGCCCTCGCCGTTGAAGGGGCTGACCATGCCGCCGGCGTCGCCGAGCAGCATCAGCCCGTCGGAGTAGTGCGGGGTGCGGTTGAAGCCCATGGGCAGGGCGGCGCCGCGGATGGGCCCCACCTGGTTTTCCGGCGTGAACCCCCATTCCGCAGGCATGGAGGCCGTCCACTCGCGCAGCACGGAACGGTAGTCCAGCTTGCCGAATTCCTTGGATGAGTTCAGGATGCCCAGGCCCACGTTGGAGGTGCCGTCGCCCACGCCGAACACCCAGCCGTAGCCGGGGAGCGGCTTGCCGGGCCGGCCCGCCTTGGACGGCGCCGCCAGCTCCAGCCAGCCTTCCATCCAGTCGTCGTTGTGCCGCGGGGAGGTGAAGTAGGTGCGGCAGGCCACGCCCATGGGCCGGTCGTCGCGCTTTTGCAGGCCCAGGGAGACGGCCGTCCGGGTTGAGTTGCCGTCGGCGGCCAGCACGACGTCGGCGAAAAAGTCCCGCGTCTCCCCCGTCTTCCGCCCCTCCCCGTCCACAAGCGACGCCCGGGCACCCACCACGGTTCCGGCGTCGTCCGTCAGGGCCCCGGTGACCGCATGGCCCTCCAGGACCGAAGCGCCGGCGGCCTGGGCATGGCGGGCCAGGGCCTCGTCAAAGCCCAGCCGGGTGCGGATCAGCCCGTAGTCGGGGAAGTTGGAAAGCTCCGGCCAGGGCACCTCGACGGTGCGGCCGCCGGCAATGAGGCGCAGCCCCTTGTTCCGCCGCCAGCCGTCCCCGGCCGGGTGCGGCAGGCCCATGAGCTGCATTTCCCGCACGGCGCGGGGCGTGAGCCCGTCGCCGCACACCTTCTCGCGGGGGAAACGGGTCTTCTCCAGGACCGTGACCTCGGTCCCGGCGGAGGCCAGGTGCCAGGCGGCGGTGGATCCGGCCGGGCCGGCGCCGACAACAAGTACCTTCACGGGGACCGCTAGGCCGGTTTCACGGCGCGGTGCACGGCCACAATGCCGCCGCTGAGGTTCCGGTACGCCACGGACGTCCAGCCGGCCTCATGGAGCCAGGCGGAGAGTTCGTCCTGGTTGGGCCAGGCGCGGATCGACTCGGCCAGGTAGACGTACGCGTCCGGGTTGGAGGCGGTTTTCCGGGCCACGGCCGGCAGCGCGCGCATCAGGTACTCGGTGTAGACGGTGCGCCACGGGGCAAAGGTCGGGTGGGAGAACTCGGCCACCACCAGCTTGCCCCCGGGCCGGGTCACGCGCAGCATTTCGCGCAGCGCCTTCTTCGGGTCGATGACGTTGCGCAGCCCAAAGGAGATGGTGGTGGCGTCGAAGGAGTTGTCCGCGAACGGCAGGTTGGTGGCGTCCCCGGCGATGAAGTCGATGTCCGGGCGGCGGCGCTTGCCCACCTTGAGCATGCCCACGGAGAAGTCGCAGGCCACGACGTGGATGCCGGCGTCGGCGTAGGGCTCGCTGGAGGTGCCGGTGCCGGCCGCCAGGTCCAGCACGCGCTGGCCGGGAACGGCATCGACGGCATCGACCACGACCCGCCGCCAGCGGCGCGTCTGCCCCATGGACAGGATGTCGTTGACGATGTCGTATCGGGGGGCCACGTCGTCGAACATGGCGGCCACTTCGTCCGGACGCTTCTCAAGGGATGCACGGTTCACCCCCCTAGTCTCTCAAACTTTGCGCGCGCGTGTGGACGAGTAACCTTGACTCATCATGACTGCAACCCCCGGCACCCTTCCGCTGCGCACCCTGACCACGGCCCTGGACGCCGCAGCACTGGACGGGCTTTCCGCCGCCACGCCCGCCGACCTCCTGGCCCCCGACGCCTTTTGCTGGCTCCGCCGCGGCGAAGGCCTGCTGGGCTACGGGGAGATCGCCCAGTTCTCCGGCACCGGCCCGGAGCGCTTTGCCGACGCCGAACAGTGGTGGAAGGAGCTGCTGGAGGGCGCCTTGGTCCGGGATCCCGTCCGCGTGCCGGGCACCGGCCCCCTCGCCTTCGGCTCCTTCGCGTTCTCCAAGTCCAGCCCGCACCCGTCCGTGCTGGTCATTCCGGAACTCGTGGTGGGCTTCCGCGACGGCACTGCGTGGGTCACACATCTCACCGTGGACGGCACGGTGCCCACGGCGGATTCCGCCCACGCCTTGTTGCGCGGCGTCCTGTCCAACGCTGCCGGAAGCCGTTCCGGTACGACGCCGGAGCCCCCCGCCGCGGGCACCGTGCGTTCCGGGGCGCTCACCGAGGAGCAGTGGAAGGCAACCGTCGCCGAGGGCGTCCGCGCCATTGGACGCGGCGGCCTGGACAAGGTGGTTTTGGCCCGCGATGTGGTGGCGAACCTTGAAAAACCGGTCTCGCGGGTTTCAATCCTGCAACGATTGGTGCAGCTGTACGGCGAATGCTGGACGTACGGGGTGCGCGGCCTGGTGGGTGCCACGCCGGAAATGCTGATCAAGGTTGACGGCACCACGGCGCAGGCCAGGGTGCTCGCCGGCACCCTGGACCGCAACGACGAACCGGCCGGCGCGGTGGGGTTTGCGGCGTCGGTCCTGGGCGGCTCGGCCAAGCAGCGCCAGGAACACGACTTTGCCGTCCGTTCCCTGACCCGGCAGCTTGCGCCCTTCGCCACGGACCTTTCCTTTCCGGCCGAACCGTTCATCCTGGAGCTGCCCAACGTCTGGCACCTGGCCTCCGACGTCACGGCCGAGCTGGCCGACTTTGAGGGCCACCTCCCCACCTCCCTGGCCCTCGTCGAGGCGCTGCACCCCACGGCGGCCGTGTGCGGAACGCCCCGCGAAAACGCCGGGGAGCTGATTCTCGAACTGGAAAAGATGGACCGTGGACCGTATGCCGGGCCCGTCGGCTGGCTCGACGGGGCCGGCAACGGCGAGTGGGGCATCGCCCTGCGCGGGGCGGTGCTGGAGGACCCCTTCTCGGTGCGGCTGTACGCCGGCGCCGGCATCGTCGAGGCGTCCGATCCGGAGTCCGAGCTGGCCGAGACATGGGCCAAGTTCCGGCCCATGCTCCAGGCGCTCGGCCTGCATGCCTGATTTCGTCCGGGATTTCAGACAGCTTCCCCGGGAAGGCCCTTGCGCACTGGCGGATAAAGTTGTTTGATAGTGAAACATAGTTTACCGTGATGCAAATCACAGGGCGTTACACTAGATTCTGATCTCTGTGCTCCAGTTCGAAACAAAGGGTTAAATATGCAAATCTCGTCTAGGCTTACCGTTCGCCTGGCAACCGTGGCCGCAGTGGCAGCGTTGGCACTGACAGGCTGCACCACCGCGTCCCAGGGCGGCGGGTCCGGCGCAGGCAGCACCGGCGGCGCCACGGCAGCCTCCTTTGACCCCGGCACCGTGGCCAAGGATCCTGCACTCATTGCAGAGCTTCCCGCGGCCATGAAGGGCCAGACCACCCTGACCGTCGGCACTGACACCTCCTATGCCCCTGCCGAGTTCCTCGGCGGCGCGGACGGCCAGACCCCCGAAGGCTACGACGTGGACCTGGCCAAGGCCATCGCGGCGACCCTGGGCATGACGGCCAAGGTCCAGACGGCCGAGTTTTCCTCGATCCTGCCGTCCCTCGGTGCCAAGTACAACCTCGGCATCTCCTCCTTCACGATCAACCCGGAACGTGCCAAGGCCGTGAACTTCGTCAGCTACTTCAATGCCGGCGTGCTGTGGGCCGTCCAGAAGGGCAACCCCAAGGGCATCACCATGGACAACCTCTGCGGCAAGAAGGTCGGCGTCCAGACGGGCACCATTGAGGAAAACCCGGACGTGTCCGGCCGCTCCGCAGCCTGTGTCAAGGCCGGCAAGCCCGCCATCGACATTGTCTCGCTGAAGAACCAGACGGACGTCACCACGCGCCTGGTCAACGGCAGCATCGACGCCATGAGCGCCGACTCCCCCATCATCGGCTACGCCCTGTCACAGACCGGCGGCCAGCTGCAGACCCTCGGCAAGGTCTACGACGGCGCCCCCGAGGGCATCGCGATCGCCAAAAACGACATGGCCCTGACGAACGTCATCGGCAAGGTCATGAACAAGCTGATCGACGATGGCACCTATGGCAAGATCCTCAAGGCCTGGAACAACACCGAGGGCGCGGTCACCAAGGCTGAGGTCAACCCGGTGGTCACACAGTGAGTGTCATCGCGGCACGCAGGAAGGCCCAGGGCCCCGAAGGGGCTCCGGAGCTGATCAAGTCCGTTCCTGTCCGGCACCCGGGGCGGTGGGTCGCCAGCGTCATCATCATCGTGCTGGCGGTCCTGGCCATCCAGTCGATTTGGACAAATCCGCAGTTCCGTTGGGGCACGGTCCGTACCTATCTTTTTGATGTCCTGGTGATCCGGGGCATTGGCTGGACGTTGCTGCTGACGGTGACCTCGATGGTGATCGCGATCG
>NZ_JAKZGX010000016.1:0-85608 GCF_024539665.1 Arthrobacter sp. STN4 | reverse complement strand
ACCGGACGACCCCGCGAGCTGATGGCGACCACCCGCCAGCCACTCAACCCTGCCCAAAAACAAGGACGAAAGAACCTTCAAAGAAAACCCGCCCAAACCCTTGACGAAAAACATAGGGACACCCCCCGACGAGAGTCTCACGGAAATGGCACTCACACAGCGGTACGCTGCGTCCCGAACCCCTGTCCGTGAAGCGCTCCAGCGCCTCGAGCAGGATGGCCTGGTCGAGCGGCGGGGCAAGGTCCTCAC
Source organism: Arthrobacter sp. STN4 (assembly GCF_024539665.1). Lineage (NCBI taxonomy): Bacteria > Bacillati > Actinomycetota > Actinomycetes > Micrococcales > Micrococcaceae > Arthrobacter > Arthrobacter sp. STN4. The sequence goes on along the minus strand of NZ_JAKZGX010000016.1, from coordinate 85,359 downwards.
AGTCCGATCCCATACGGCTGAGGAAATCGTGGACATGTATGAATCGCGGATCATTCTTGAGCAGGCTGCAGCGGCAAAAGCGGCGCGCAAGCGGACCACTCCCAGCTCCTCGCTGGTCGGTCTACCCGAGGGATTGGATCAACAAGTACGCCGATGCCCTCTGACGACATTGACGTATCCAGGCCGGTGGGAGACCGTGCTGACGCACTATGAGGCACTGATCCAGGCCATCGAATCGGAAGACGCCACAACAGCCGGAGCCATTGCCGCCGCACACATGTCCGAAGCGCTCAACATCCGGCTCCAAATGTACGCCAGCAATCCCGGGGTCCTCTAAGTAGGACAGCCGTGCCAGTTCCATCTCAGTAGTTGTAGTCCGTGGCCGGAACGCGCGGCCCGTGGTGCGGCCGCCGCCTGCCGGCCACCAGGTCCAGGGAGAGCTTCACCAAAGCACGTTCACCTGTGGCACCCCAACCGTGCAGCCTCCCCAGCCAATCCGCGGGAATGGTTGGGTACCCGGCGGCGGCTCCAATCAAACCTCCGGCAATCGCGGCAACAGTGTCCGTGTCATTTCCTCCGCGGACGGCATTTTCCAGCGACAGCCGGAGCGCTTCCGGCCCCACCGCACCCGCTGACGCAAGGGCGCGGAAAATGGCGGACCACGCGCCCTGAAATGCCTCAACCACCCAGCCGTTGTTTTTGAAGTCGCATGGATGCGAAGCCTCGGCGACGTCGATCCGTGAACGCCATACCTCGGCCCGGCCGTCGTCCAGCAGCGGCAGCCCAACCCGCACATCCAGCTCGCCTTCCAGCACGGCATGGCGGATGGCTGCCGTCCATAGCTGACAGGCCTCGGTGGAGTCTGCCTCATAGTGGGTCAATGCGCTGATCCGTCCGGCGGCTTCCCACAGGCCAGCCACGGAAGAAAGGAACGCCAGTGCGACGGGCGCCGTGCGCATCAGGGAGCCATTGCCGGCGGATCGCCCTGCACTCTCATGGTGGGCCCGGGCAGCCGCGAAAGCCGCCTGGTCCGCGGCCTTGCCTGCGGCCATCAGGTGCGCCGCGCGTCGCAGCACTGAACCGGTTTGCGCCCCGACGTCCTTGGACTCCGCGGCCCATGCCTGCCAGCCGGTGACCATGCCTGAAAGCGAGCGTTCCCCCGCGGCGGACTGTCCGGCGTCGAGCGCATCGAGGATCGACGTTGCGATGGTGACGGCCATGGATGTGTCATCAGTCCATTCGGCGGGACCAAAACCGAACGGGCCGCCGCCCTTCATGGCCACGGGTGCCGAGGCCGGAAGTGCGGGGCCGAATTCGTAGCCGGCTCCGAGCGCATCGCCGACGGCAGTGGCGACCAGAGTGCCGGCGGCGCGGTCAAGTTGTGCGGGGGAGAGCTTCAAGGTGGTGCCTTTCGGTGGTTGAGCCAGTCGACGGTGGTAGAGCCGGTCGTGACCGGGCTGTCTGCTGTGCCTGAAGTTGAGTTACGTGAACACGCCGTGCTTGGCATTCCAGGCGGAGAGGTGGGCGATCTGCGGTTGAGTTCCCTCCGTGCCCCAAATACTCAGACCGCTGACGGGCAGGCTGGAATGGCCGTTTTCAATCCGACGTACCGGAATGGAGCCGGCGTTGCCGCGGTGTCCTGACTGGTTTCGGAGTCCAAGGCCATTGGACGCAATGGCCCCAACAAAGTCGCGGGCGGCCTGGGCCCGGACCGGGCGTGTGGCGCCCCGGCCGGCGGGGTTCCTGAACAGCAGCAGGTCCAGCACCAAGGCATCCATCACGGCGGCGAAGTGCCGGCGGAACAATTTCCGGGAACCGAACAGTTCCAAGGACAGGACCTGGCCTTCAATTCCAATGATCAATCCACGCTGGCCGTCCAGCAGGTTCGGCAGGAGGAATCCCTGGGGCCGCGGCAAGTCGAGGTGCTTAACCAGGGAGCCCGTCGCACTGTTGGTGCGGATGCCCTCGTAGCGCTGGACCCGCTGCCAGACAGCGTCCTGGTGGTCCGAGCCGTTCATATGCAGGCCGGCCTGGACATGGAACGGGGCGCGCCGGCCGGTGTTGAGGTGGACGGGGCTGCCGTTCCAGCGCCCTTGTTCAACGCACACAACCTTGATGTTCGCCGTTTCGCCCGCGCCGATCAACGTTGTCTGGGCTGCCATTCGGTGCTGTTGTCCGCCCTCCAGGAGCTGTCCCTCAGTGAGCAGCGCCGCTTTGGTTCCCTGGTTGGTGACCGTGAGCCGGCTGACTTCCGGAGTCGACAGCTCGTTGACGCCCAGCTTCGCTTCGGTGCCTGTGACCAGGCCCTTGGTTGCCCGGGCGTCCACCCAGACCGGGAAGAACGTGGCCGCTCCGCACTGCATGCCGACGCCTACGTGTAGTTGGGGCAGTTTCATGGCGGTTCTCCTGATCATTGGTCGAGCCTTTCGAGGCACGTTCAACCTGGTATAAATTTGCGCATTTATGCGCTAAATCAACGATAGGGCAAGTTGTGTATTTAGCGCAAGTCTGCGCAAAATAGAGTCATGACTTCTTCACCCGACCGGCCCTTAGACGGGTCCGGGAAGACGCTTCTGGATTACCCCCGCCCGTCGGTCGCCGTGGATACGGCGCTGTTGACCGTGCACGACGGCGCACTGAAAGTCCTGCTGGTCCGTCGCCCTGGGCCGGGGGAAGGGTGGGCGCTGCCCGGGACCTTTGTTCATCCGGGGGAGAGGCTGGCTGATGCGGTGCTGCGGTCCTTGCGGGAGAAGGCCGGAGTGACGGGGCGCTCGCCCCGTCAGCTTCACGTGTTTGACGAGCCGGATCGGGACAACCGCGGCTGGGTCTTGTCGGTGGCCCACGTTGATGTAGTCCCGGAGGCTGCGCTGATCGGGTCCGCCGTGACCGCGCCACGGGCCAAGCCACAGCCGGTGATCGAGCTGGTCGAAATCGACGCGATCGATTCCATGGACCTGCCCTACGACCACGGCCAAATCATTGGCCACGCCGTGACCCATATCCGCGGAAATTACAAAACATCACCGGACCCGGGCGGGCTTCTTACTGGGCCGTTCACCCTCAAGGAACTGCGGGAAGTCCATGAATCAGTTCTCGGCGAGCCGCTACAGCGCGACACGTTCCGCCGCACCATGGAACGCCAACTGAGTGCCACCGGCGCCATGTCGGACGGAACCAAAGGGCGGCCAGCGGCCTTGTTCGTTTCCCGCGGGGCAACTTAATCCTTGTAGGGGCTCCACTTCAAGGAGCGGGACAAGGCCAAGTCCAGCTCGTTGCCGCCAGCTTCACGCAACTGCCCGGAATCGCCGACAACCACCAGCAGGGTCCGGGCACGGGACAATCCAACGTAGAGGCGTTCGGCTGCCCTTTCCATATCCCGGAACCCGTTGACACACAGGATGACGACGGACCGTTCCAGCCCCTTGAAGCCCAGCACGTGGCCGTAAAACTCTCGTTCGTTGGCATGAAATTCGCGCCAGTACTCGTCAATCTTTCCGGACTCGAAGAAGTCACGATGAATGGGATGGCGCGAGTTGGTGGTCAGCAATGCGATTTGGTTGTTCGCCCAGCCGTCATCGATGAGGGCGTCGATGCAGTCACTGGCTACGTCCAGGGCTTCCCCTTCCGAACATTCCACTCGTCGCACGGCAAGCCCGGTGCTTCCGCGCGGGGTGAACCTTTCCCCGGCAAAACTCTTGAACGTCTCGGCGATCTTCTTGGTGTTCCGCAGGTTGTCATCGATGTGGATGGGGATTAGGCCGGGGATCGCTGCGGCCGAATCCCAACGTTTGTACACATCCTGGCGGTCATCCATGAACGCATAGATTTCTGAAGCATCAGGATCTTTCAGGCAGGAGCGCAGGGCGTCCCACCAGCCGGGCGCGAAGTCCTGGGCCTCGTCAACGATGACCGCGTCAAACTTTTCCTCGCGACGCAGTGTTGAAGCCAGTTCCTTCAACATTCTGGGCATTTCAACATCGAAATAGTCCTGACCTTCCCCACTGGGGATTCCCAGCGACTGAACATATTCATGGAACTCCCCGGTGAAAGCGGGCTTGGCTGATCGCCACCTCCCTACCTGATTGATGAGGTGCATGCCAAGTCCCTTGTTGTAGCAGAACAATCCGACGCGTTTGCCGGACCGGCAGAGCTCGCGAGCCTTCTCCACGGCGAGCCACGTCTTGCCGCTGCCTGCCCCGCCGGTAAACCTGATCCGCCTCAAGGAGCGGGTGGCCGAGAGCAGCACCGACTGGCGCTCGGTCAGGTGGTCTTGTTTGTCTTCGTCTTCCTCGTATCCGGTAGCACTGGTTTCCGCCTGGTCGAGACCGCCCTCCAGCCTTGGAACAATTCTTTCCAAGAAGGACGCCGCCAAGGGCACAGTTCCACCGCCCTCGGTTTCAATGGCCTGCCGAATTTTTTCGGCAGCATTTCCAAGGTCTTCTTGAGCAAGAAAAAGCGCGCGGGGACTCCCGGACTTTACCCAGTCGGGCGACATAACCGAGTATGGGAAGGCGGCCATGTATATGAAACGGCTTGTCAGCGGGGTGCCGATCTGGTCGGCCAGCCAGTTCTTGAAGGCATGAGCGGAGCTTTGCGACTGGGCCAGAGGATCGCGGAGTTTATGCTTTCCATCTTTGCCACCAGACTGAAACCACTGCCCGTGATCATTGGTAATTTGTCCGCCTTTTACTTCTATGGCGGCAAGGCCCACACCCGGCCAAAGCACCAGAATGTCGATCTCGTGCTCAGCCCGGCCATGTCGGACCTGCACAGAGTGGGCCAGCACGACGTCTTCGGGCAGATCAGCCTTCAACGAGTCCCAGACTGACTTCTCGGCCAGCTGGCCGTCATCGAAGTCAGGGTCTGGCGGAATGCACTGCACGGGAGGACTCCTTTCCGGTAATCGGTGCCAACGAGATATTCAACCTGTAGGATCCGGATCGACGCGAAGTCATGGTCACGACTCGGCCAAATTCGCGAGGTATTCGGCGTGGGCCAGGGCAGCGCGCTGTAGTTGGTCCACCGACAGCTTGGGTAGTTTTTTATAGCGGTAAATGAAATCGGGATCGAAATGGTTGAACTCGCCTTCGGCTTTCCCTTGCTCATTGTTGGAACGGGGGACGTCTGCGGAATCCAGGATCTGGTCCAAATGGTCGAAAGCGTAGAACTCCGGATGATTCCGTGCGAATTCGGATCTGACGTTCTTGCTGACAAGCCCCTGGCCGGACAGGTGTGGGAGGCGCATTGCCAGTCGGAAGGCCCCACCCTGATATTGCCATCCGGCAAGGATCCCCCGCTCCTTCCCGTGAATGGCGGTGAACCAGCTGACGCCAGGGCGTGAATTGTTGAAGTGACTGTCAGCGCCCGCCGGCAGGCCCTGCTGCTTCAGGATAGCGTTCAGGCGCTCAGCTACGCGTTCCGCCCGAGTCTTGGACAGGCCCGAGACCATCTGTTTGGTCAGGTATTGGTCAACGTCGCCAGCGGGATCAAACACCGGTTCGTCTCTGTCCTTGATACGTGTTGCGTCCACCAGCCCGCCCAATGAGAGCAGGACCTTGGCGTAACGTCTGACAGTTTCCACCTCGTAGCTTGGTTCCTCCCTGTCGAAGGCAACCTCGAGCAGTTCAGCCAATCGGTCGAAGCTGAGGTGCTTCCACACGAGCCGTTGGCCGCCTGTTGTGGTGTAGCGAGTCGGATATCCGTCTTCGATAAAGCCGGACCGGGTTGGGCTCAGCAGCAGCATGGCGCCTGGGCCCACGGGCCACCTGGCGACCTTTTCGGCATATTTGTCTAGCTGGTCAGGAGAGGGGGTGGAGAAGACCTTGTTCTCGATGACCAATGGTGCCTTGTCCGGCCAATGGAAAACTATGTCAAGGTTCTCTTTTTCACGGTCGACCCAACGACTTTCGCTGCCACTCCCGGAATTAACAAATTGACCGAAAACGTCGTCAGCTTTCTTCGGGAAAGCCTCGAATATCCAGGCCAACATGTTCGAGTGGAACAGTTCCTTGTTGCCAAACATGATCTGGGCAAGCGGTTCCGTGGCAAGTACCTGCGCGAAACTCACCTGGGATGTTTGAACCGGGGCCGGGATGCCATGGAGAAACAACCGGACCGGATTCGCCGCACCATGGGGCGGTGCAAGGTGGTGGACCGACTGCCCAATCCATGCGTCCGTTTCGGCGGATCGGTGTCCAGTGAAATAGTGGCGGTTCTTCATGCTTTCGGCAACGGCTGGGGCATAGCGCTGTTCACTTGTCCCCCAAGAATCGATGATGAACGCCGTCCGGATGATGCCGTCGGCGATTCCAAGGGCGATCTTTGCTGCGTCCCTGCTGCCGGATCCGATGCGCCAATTGCCACGGGTCATGTCGTAAAGGCTGCTCTCGGATTCCGTCGCGCCGTAGCTCTTGCCAATGACGAACATGGCGACTGGCATGTCGGTCCCCGGGAAGGCCTGACTGAGGATCTCGACTTCGCCGAAAGTAACAGCCATATGCATTCATCCCCAAGTGTTATTACGCCAGCAGGCAACCGGTAATCAGTCCTGGACATGACCTTACTTGAGAGCGGCAACATTGGAAGGCAAGCCGCTACCAGTGAAGTGGCCCCTGTTCGTCTTTGTCGTACACACCACATACCCTGGCCAGGTGAAGACATTTGATGGGGATGGATCACCAGAGCTGCTGGGCGAGGGACTCTACGAGTTGCTCCACACAAAGGAGCTGGGCCGGCGTCTCGCCGCGGTGCCGGAGCTTCAGGCCGGCATGGACGACCTGGGCCGGGATGACTCACCCGCAGCACTGGCGCGATACGTCGGCAATGCCGTCCAGCAACTGCTCATGGACACCAGGGAAGAGGACCGCGTTGCGAGGGCGAACCAGATCCTGGCCGTCATCGACCCGGGTAATCAGGTCACCCCGGGTCCCACCCAGCTCATGTCACTTCACAAACCCGATGCACTCAAGCGCCGGCAACTCCGCCGTCCCACCACAAACCTCAGCGACAGCGCGCTGCTCACCAACGGCAAGGACGATCCAAACCTTGCCGCCGAGATCCGGGCGGAGATCGAGTCCGCCGACGCAGTGGACCTGCTCTGCGCCTTCATCCGGTGGACGGGAATCCGCCTGCTGGAACCGGCACTCGAAGGGCTGAAGGAGCGCGGCGGGAAATTCCGGGTCATCACCACCACTTACATGGGCGCCACCGAACGCCGCGCCATCGACCACCTCGCTAACAAGTACGGCGCCGAGGTCAAGATCAGCTATGAGACACAGTCCACCAGGCTGCATGCCAAGGCCTGGCTCTTCGACCGGAAGACCGGTTTCAGCACCGCCTACGTTGGAAGCTCGAACCTGAGCCGGGCCGCCATGCTGGACGGCCTCGAATGGAACGTACGCCTCTCCAACATCGGGACACCTGCACTCCTGCAGAAGTTTGCCATCACCTTCGACAGCTATTGGGAACAGCGGGCGTTCCAGGACTATGACCCCGCCACGGATGCTGCCAAACTTGACGCAGCCTTGCAGCGCAACGGCGGCAAGCTGACCTCCGCCCCCACGGGATACACGGGCCTTGAGGTGGAACCGTTCCTGCACCAGGTCGAGATGCTTGAAGACCTCGATGCCGAACGAGCCAAGGGTTTCCACCGAAACCTGATCGTCGCGGCCACGGGCACTGGGAAGACAGTCATCGCAGCCGTCGACTACAAGCAACTCTGCGAAGCCGCCGGTCGGGATCTGAGCCTGCTGTTCGTCGCCCACCGCAAGGAAATCCTGCAACAGTCGCTGACCACCTACCGCAACGTCATGCAGGACGGAGCCTTCGGCGAACTGTTCGTCGGAGCAGACAAGCCCAAACAGTGGAAGCACGTTTTCGCCAGCGTCCAATCGCTCTCCGCCAAGGGCATCGGCGTGCTGCCCGCAGACCGGTTCGACGTCGTCGTCATTGACGAGTTCCACCACTCGGCCGCGTCCACGTACCGGAAGCTGATGGAACACCTTCAGCCGCTGGAACTGCTCGGGCTGACGGCCACGCCCGAGCGGGGCGACGGCATCCACGTCGCCGACCTGTACTTCGATGGGCGGACGGCGAGCGAACTGCGCCTCTGGGACGCCCTTGACGCCGATCTCCTGGTCCCGTTCCACTACTTCGGGGTGTCCGACGACGTCGACCTGAGCCATTTGGACTGGAAGCGCGGATCGTACGACCTGCAACAGCTCAGCGGGCTCTACACGGGCCACAGTGCGCGCGCGGCCAAGGTGGTCAGGGAACTGCAGGACAAGGTCACCAGCACCCAGGACATGCGCGCCATCGGCTTTTGCGTCTCGGTGCAGCACGCCCGGTACATGGCGCAGGTGTTCAATCAGGCGGGAATCGCGTCGCTTGCGGTGTCGGGCCAGACGGACGACGGCGAACGCGCCCTTGCGCTTCGACGGCTGCGGGACCGCGAGATCAACTGCATTTTCGCCGTTGACCTTTTCAATGAGGGCCTCGACCTGCCGGAGGTGGACACGATCCTGCTCCTGCGCCCGACGCAGAGTGCCACGATCTTCATCCAGCAGCTGGGCCGCGGGCTCCGGCGGGCCCGCGACAAAGCCGTGCTCACGGTGTTGGACTTCATCGGGCAGCAGCACCGCGAGTTCCGCTTTGATGACCGGTACCGGGCCATGACAGGCTACGGCAGGAAACGCCTTGAGAAGGCGGTGGAAGACGACTTTCCCTTCCTGCCATCCGGCTCCCAAATTGTCCTGGACCGGGTCGCGAAGGACGTGGTGCTGACGAACTTGAAGGCTCAGCTGAACTTAAATAAACCGAAACTGGTGGCCGACATCAAGTCGTATTCGGAGCTGTTGTTGGCGAATTACCTGGAAAGGTCAGGCAATGACGTCAAGACCATCTACAAGAGCACCAGGAACTCCTGGACCGACTATTTGCGCCTCGCGGGGCTCATCGACGGGCTTTCCCCCTTGGAATCACTGGCCGGCGGGAAGTACGACGAGTTGAACCAGGCCGCGGAGAAGAAGCTTCTCGGCCGGATGGCGGCCCTGATTCATGTTGACGACCAAGAACGCGCGGATGCCTATTCCATGCTAGTTTCTGCCAACGCACCTTCCTACGCGGACCTGGCCCCGCGGGAGCAGGTCTTCGCCAGGATGCTCTTCTTCACGCTGTGGGACGACGCCGGCGGATTCACCTCCTACGACGAAGGCTTCGATCACCTGCGCCGCCATCCGCATGTCTGCAGCGAGATTCAGCAGATCGTGGCGCTGGGAGCCGCGGCGTCCAAGCGGGCCGGCAGGAGCCTTGGCATGGAGTATGCGGGAATTCCGCTATATTCGCATGCGACGTACAGGCGCGAGGAAATCTTGGCCGCCCTGCAGTATGGGTCTTTGGAGACCGGGAAGAACGTCAAACACCGCGAAGGCGTTGCCTGGTGTCCGTCCACCAATACGGACGCATTCTTTGTGACGATAAGCAAAGACCAGGCCAAACACTCTGCCACCACCATGTACAAGGACTATGCAATCAGTCCGCAGCTGTTCCATTGGGAGTCGCAGAACAACACTTCGCCGACAAGCACTGTTGGCCGGCGCTACTTAGGCCACAAGGCGCAGGGGTCCAACGTCCTGCTGTTCACCCGCGACACCGCTGAGGACGAAACCGGGTTGACCTTGCCTTACACGTGTCTTGGCCAGGTCGACTATGTCCAGCACAAGGGGGAGAAGCCAATCGCCATTACATGGAAGCTGCACCGGCCGATGCCGGCGGACGTGTTCGCCGACGCGGCGGCCGTCGCCCAATAAGACGTTCAGGCACGGAGTCCCGACTTGTCGTGAGACAGTCCGAAAAGCGGGCCGCGTCAATTCGATGTCACATACTCGATAGTAGTTTTCTTCCCTGCCACAGTGATTGCGTACCCGCTGCTACAGGAGGACCGCTGTGACCGTTCGAGACAACACCAACCGCCGGCTCAAGGAAGTTCTGGACATCATGGCCGCAGGGTCGTGGGAGGACCAGAAGCCCAACGGGGGAGAGGTCTTGGCAGAGGCCGTGGCCCGCATCCCTTTCAGCAAGGAAGAGTCCGAGCTCCTCAGCGGAGGCATTCCGCGTGGCCACAAGAACCTGACCAAGGCCACCGCGGAGCTGGTGAAGGCCGGTTGGATGAGCAAGGGCCGCAGCGGCTGGGAAATCACCGAGGACGGGCTGAAGGCCACTGTTGCGTTCAAGACCGTTGATGCGCTGACCGCAGCCCTCGCCGATGGAACCCCGGTCCCGGCCGAAACGCCGCTCCCCGCCAAGCCTGTGGCCAAAAAGGCTGCCGCCAGGAAGCCCGCGACCAAAGCCGCAGCCACCGCCAAGAAGGCGCCGGCCAAGGCGGCCCCCAAGAAGACCGCCACGAAGGCACCTGCCAAGGCATCCGGCGTCGAACATAAGGACCAGCCGGCCTCAGTAGCCCTGGCCGGGGACTTCGGCACCATCCTGGGCGCCCTGGTGAACTGGGACCCCGCACACGACAGCGTGCAGATGAAGCTGGATGCAAAGCGCGGCACCTGGAAGCTGACCGCTGACCTGCCGGCAGGAAAATACAGCTACAAGGCCGTGGCGAACGGTTCCTGGGATGAGAACTACGGCGCATTCGGCCTGCGGGACGGCGCCAACCACGAGTTCGAACATGCCGGTGGGCCGGTCACCTTCCATTACGACCACGCCACCAAGGACGTGCTGCGGGGCGAATAGGGGCGGGCCGCGCGCCCCTTGGTCTCGACGCGCTCGCAGGGCTCGCTGCTCGACCAGCGGGGGAGCCGGACCTATCCGTGGAGGGTCCGGTACGTTTCCGCGGCCGCAGGGTGCAACGGCAGCCCGGCCGTGTTGATCAAGGTCTCGGGACTGAGAAACTGGATGCCGAGGCTGGACTTCGGGATAAGCTCCCGGGCGTGGTCCACCAGCAGCAGCACCGTCTGCCTGACCGTCTCGGCGTTGAGGTCCGCCCGGCACAGCAGCAGATTGGCAACGCCGATGGTGTTGACGGATGGCGTCCCGCCATAGCTGTTCTCCGGAATCACTGCGTGTTCGTAAAAGCCACCGTAGCCTGACGCCAGCCGCGGAAGCAGCGCAGCCAGGTCGAGAAACCGGAGCCCGACTTCGGCATTGGCTGCGGTGATGGCCGCTGTGGGAAGACCGCCTGACCACAACAGCGCGTTGATGGCACCCTTGCGGATCGCGGCCAGCCCGTCGTTCAGACCCAGCTGGTGCTGCCGTACGGGATTCCGTGAGTCCGGCCCCAGGCCCGCAGCATCGATGATCCTGCCGGCGGCCAGCGCCGTCCCGGAACCCACCGCGCCGGTCCCCACCGACCTGCCGGCCAGGTCTTCGAATGAGCCAATCCTGCTGTCCCTCCGCACGATGCAGTGGACGTAGTTCTCATAGACCTTGCCAATGGCCACCATGCGTCCCGGGGTCGCATTCATCAGGTCCGCAGCGCTGTCCGCCAGAACCGGGCCCATCGTGGCCGACCCTGCGAGGATCCGGGAAAAATTCTCCGCGCTGCCGCCTGTGGAAATGGTGGTGGCGGTCCTTGCCACGCCGTTGCGCTGCAGTGACGCGGCGAGCAGACCCGCAAATTCCAGGTAGAAACCGCCGGGCTCGCCGCCGGCAATCACGGCACGATCCAGCGGAGAGTGAGGAGCGCAGGCCGCGACGGCCGGCAGGATCGTTCCGGCCAGAACGGCTCCGGCGGCGGATTTGAAGAGCCGACGGCGGGTCACCGGCTGGTTCTCGACAGCCTCGACCGGCGGGCGGGCGTCAATCATCGGAGGACCTTGGTCTCGACAGGCTCGACCGGCGGCTGGGTCTGGACAAGCTCGGCCGCCGGTCCGGGCCCGGCCAGCGGGGCAGGACCAGCCTGGCCCGCAGCCCGTGCGGCTCGCTGGGGCCCAGCACCAGCGTGCCGCCGTTGGCTTCGGCCAGCCGGTCCACAATGGTCAGGCCCAGCCCGGTGCCCCGGATGTCCCGGTGGTCCGGCGACCGCCAAAACCGCGTTGTGCTCAAGGCGAGGTCGTCGGGGGACATGCCGGGGCCGTCGTCGGACACCTCAATGTCCACGGTGGCGGCAGATGCCTTGAGGGTGAGCCGGATATGGCCGCCGGGGGCGTACTTGATGGCATTTTCCAGCAGCTCGCCCAGCATTTGGGCCAGTTCAAAGGGGCTGCAGGCCACATAAAGCTCGGCGTCCGGGCTGCTTTGAAGTGACAATTTCGTCCCGCTGCCGGTGGCCGCCGCCGTGGCCCTGTCCAGTTCTTCCTGCACGGCCAGCAAGGCGTTCGCCCGGTCGTGCTCCGAGGCGGGCACCGGGCCCACGGCCTTCCCCGCCGTGCCCTCAAAGGCGCGGTTTTCCGCCGTGGCCAGCATGAGCACCCCGTCAAGGAGTTCCTCCACCCGGCCCAGCTCGGCCGTGACGGCGGAGAATGCCTCGGGCTCCGGACCTGCCTTGAGCTGGAGCAGGTCCACCCGCAGCCTCAGGGCGGCCACGGGGTTGCGCAATTGGTGGGAGGTGTCCGCAATCAGCTGGCGCTGCTGCTCGAGGCTCCCCTTGACCGCCGCGGCCATGGTGGTCAGCGAGCGGCTGAGCTCCCGCAACTCCGGCGGCCCGTCCTCGGGGACGCGGCGCATGGAGCCGGTTTCCTCCAGTTCCACCACGGCGGAATTGAGCCGGTGGATGGGCCGCAGCACCCACCGGGTCACCCGGGCCGCACCAAACAGCAGCCCGACTTCCAGCAGGGCTCCCGCTGCAATGACCAAGATCCACAGCGTCCTCAGCTTGGCCTGGGCGGTACCGGCGTCGACTTCCAGGACCACCTCGCCCATGACCTGGTTCGCGCTGCCAAAGGATGTGGACACGAGCATCGTGCCGGGGCCGACGGGACGCAGCGCCGGCAGCTTGGTCAGGCTCAGGTTCAGGCTGGCATTGAACAGGGCATCCCTGACATCCGCCCGGGCGGGATCGAGCACGCCCGAAACCAGGGTGCGATCCTGGGTGTGAACCAGGATCCCTTCGCCGTAGAGCTTGGAGTAGGTATCCATCGCCGTCTTCAGCCCGGCCCACTCATGGGTGGCGGCGGCATCCGCGGCCACCTGGGAAAAACGGTTGAGCGAGGCCAGCCGGTTGATTTCCAGGTCCTGTCCGAGCGCGCGGCTGCCGGCGCTCAGGATCGAATACGCCAGGCCCACCACCAGCAGCACGGACAGAAGGCCCAGGACGCCCAGGACGCGGACCCTCACCCCGGGTTCGCTTCGAAGCGGTAGCCGACGCCGCGGACGTTGACGATGTAGCCCGGCCGGCCCAGCTTGGCGCGCAAGCCGGTCAGGTGGACGTCCAGGGAACGCGAGGCTGCCACGAAGGCGTCGCCCCAGAGGGCATCCATGATTTGTTCGCGGGTGGCGATGGAGCCGCCATGGCGGACCAGCAGTTCCAACAACCCGAACTCGGTGGGGGTCAATGCCAGGAGCCGGCCATCCAGCTCGGCGGTTCGGTGGTCCGAGTTGAGCGTGAGGGCTCCGGCGGTGAGCTGGCTGCTTTGGGGCGCCGCACGCCCCATCCGCCGGCCCACGGCTTCGATCCGGGCCAGCAGTTCGGCGAGCTTGACCGGTTTGACCAGGTAGTCGTCCGCGCCCAGCCGCAGGCCTCGGACCACGCTGCGTTCATCATCGCGGGCCGTGAGGATGATGACGGGGGCCAGGGTCACCTGGCGCAGCTTGCGCAACACGTCCAGGCCGTCCATGTCCGGCAGGCCCAAATCAAGCAGGACCATGTCCGCCCCGTGGTGCCGGAGCAGGGCGTCGCTGCCACGGAACACCCTGGCGGCCTGGTGCCCGGCGGAACCCACGGCCGCAAGCAGGGCGGAGGCAACGGCGTCGTCGTCCTCAACGATCAGCAAGTCCACGCGTCAGTCCCTTTGCGGCAGTGCCGGGCAGCCTGTCGCGGTGACAGGCTGCCCGGGCCAGTGTGCTTCCAGATTACCGGGCGGCGACGTCGTCCAGGTCGGGGGTGCCGCCGTCGGGCGTGGACCCGAGGGCTTCGGCCTCGATGTGCGAGGTCTTCGACGACTCGCCCATCCTCCAGTAGACGATGAAGCTGACGGCGATGCAGGCGGCCACGTAGAAGTAAAACACCGGCTCCAGCCCGATGCTCTTCAGTCCAAGGGCGATGAATTCCGCGGTGCCGCCAAAGATGGCCACGGTGAGCGCGTACGGCAGCCCGACGCCCAGGGCACGGATTTCCGTCGGGAAAAGCTCGGCCTTAACAATGGCGTTGATGGACGTGTAGCCGCTGACGATGACCAGGCCCACCATCATGAGCAGGAACGCCCCCACGGGGTTTTTGGTCCCCGCCATGAGGAAGAACAGGGGAACGGTCAGGAGCGTGCCGAGGATGCCGAAGCCGAGCAGCAGCGGACGGCGCCCAATCCGGTCTGACAGAGCTCCGGCCACGGGCTGCAGGACCACGAAGGCCAGCAGGGCGAAGAAGTTGATCCAGCTGACAGTGGACTTGTCGATGCCCACGGTGTTGACCATGAACTTTTGCATGTACGTGGTGTAGGTGTAGAACGCCACCGTGCCGCCCAGGGTAAGCCCGACGACGGTCATGACGGCCTTGGGGTGCTGGAGCAGGATGCGGATGGTGCCGGCCTGGGACGTGGATTCCTTGCCCAGCCGGGTGAACTGCTCGGATTCATCCATGGTGCGGCGCAGCCACAGGACTGTCAGGGCAAAGATGGCGCCGAGCACGAACGGGATCCGCCAGCCCCACGTCTTCATGTCGGAATCGCTGAGGAGTTGTTGCAGGATGATCTGCACGCCGAGGGCAATCAGCTGCCCGGCGATGAGGGTGACGTACTGGAAGCTGGAGTAGAAGCCGCGGCGGCCGCTGCTGGCCATTTCCGAAAGGTACGTGGCGGAGGTGCCGTATTCGCCGCCCAGGGACAGGCCCTGGATGAGCCGGGCGACGACGAGGATGATGGGCGCCCACACGCCGATGGTCTCGAAGCCCGGTGTGCAGGCAATGATCAACGAACCGGCGGCCATCACCGTGATGGACAGCGTGAGCGCGGCCCGGCGGCCGTGGCGGTCCGCGTACCGGCCCAGGATCAGGCTTCCGAGCGGGCGCATCAGGAAGCCGACGGCGAAGATGGCCGCCGTGTTCAGCAGCCGCGACGTGGAGTCGCCCGCCGGGAAGAACTCGGCCGAAAAGTACACGGCAAAGGCCGCGTAGACATACCAGTCGTACCATTCGATGAGGTTCCCCACGGAACCCTTGAAAATGTTGCTTGTGATGCGCCGCGTCGTTGCGCGCTCACGTGCCTTGTCCACGGCAGGTGCGCCCATGGATCCTCCTCGACGTTTTGGGTTGTGGCCCCGAAGAAGTGATGGGGCACAAGCCAAGTTATGCGTGATCCGGGGCACAACAAAGCCGATCCGGGCTTTCCTAACACTTCCTTAGGTTTGCCGGTTGCAAGGAGAATGCGGCGGGGTTTCCGGGCGTGGGCGGGCAGTCGGGCCGGGGTCTCGACCACTGGGGCGCGACCCCTGCCCCCCGCCTAGTCGGTGTCCTTGCTCAGCTGCCGCCTGGCGATGGACAGCCCGGCAACGATCACCACCAGGATGCCGGCAGCTCCGCCGATGATGCCCCACGGCACCGCCGGGCCGGAGGAACCTTCCGCCGCGACAGCCGACGCCGTCGGCCCGCTTGCCGCCGCCGGCGCACTGGCGCCGCCGGTGGCCGTGAAGGAAAATGTCCCTTCGACGGGGTGCGAATCCGAGGAGACAATCCGCCACTCCACCGTGTACTTTCCGGCCGGGGCACCCGGCTTGACACCCTGCGTGACGTGGTTGTCAACGATGTTCACGGGGCCTTCGGCCCAGTTGGTGCCTGCCGCATCCTTGACCAGGATCTCCGAGCCGATCGCGGTGGGCGTGTGGTTGAACGTCAGCCCGATCCTGGCCGGCACGGCGGTGACGGTTGAACCGTCTGCGGGGCTGGTGCCCTCCAGCTGGTCATGCGCCTGCGCCGCGGCCATGGGGAGCATGAACGCCGCCAGTGCGACGACGGCCAGCAGCGCCCGCGCGAACGGGCCCAGGCGGCGGTGTGCTGTGGTGCGGTTGCTCATGGCATTTCCTTATTTCGCCGTTGGCTTGCGGCGGCCGGCAAGGACCATGCCCAGTGCGGTGCCGCCCAGGAGCAGGCCCGCGGCGCCGAGCACGATGCCCCACACGGAGGCGGCATTGCCGGTGTCGCTGGTGGTGGCTGGGTCGGCGGCCGGGGTGGCGCCGTCGGCGGCGGTCGTGACGAACGACGGGGCCGGGTGCTCGGGTTCGGCCTGGCCGGCGACGGCCTTCTGGTCCCAGTTCACCACCGAACCGTCCGTGTAGGTCTGGCTGGCCGGCAGCAGGACGGTGGTGCCTGCCTTGGGGAGCTTGCCCAGGGACAGGGAGAAGGACTGGTATTCGTTCGGGCCGATCTGGTGGGCGGCGTCGGCGGTCCATTCCACGGAGGTGGCTGCCTTGGTCACCTCGCTGCCGCCCACGGTGACAGGCTTGGGGAGCTTGGTGGTGATGACCTTCGCGGTCCAGCCGTCCAGGGCCTTGACGGAGACGGAGGTGAAGGGGTGGTCGGTGGGGAGTTTGACCACGAGCTTGGTGGTCTTGGCGGTGTCCGATTCGTTGGGCACGTTGAACGTTACGTGTGTGTAGCCGTTGGCTGCCGGGTCATCGGCGACGGCGTGGACGTGGGCGGATGCGGCGGCGGCGCCGGCGGCCAGGAAGGCGGCGGCGAGGGCGCCGGTGGCGATGGTCTTGAGGGTGCGGCGTGCTGGGGATTTCATGGTGGGCCTTTCAGGGGCTCTGAAGCTGTGGGTGTGGGTATGCGGCGGGCGGCCCGGACGCCGGAGACGGGTCAGGGGTGCCGGATGGGTGCCGCAGGGCGGCGGGCCGTGGTGTCCGGCCCGGGGGGATGGCCGCAGCACGCGATGCCACGCCCCGACCCGTTGGGTGGGGGAGCGGCTTAGGCTGCGGCGGCCAGGGCCGGCGGGCCGCGGTGGTGGCGGACCGGCAGCGGGACGTCCAGGGCGCTGGCGGCCGGCAGCCAGGGTTCAGGGGCCGCATCAATGCGCAACGGTGCGGGGATGGGGACAATGGCCAGGCCGATGATGGCGGTGATGCGCAGTCGCAGGGACTCCAGCAGACGGATGGCACTGGCCTCGCCGTAGCGCAGGAACACGATGGTCAGTCCCGCAGCGGCCGCGTGGCTGAACCACATGGCGGGGGTGTGGCCCGCAGCCATGTCCGCGGCGGGGCCGACGGCCATGGGGGAGGGGGCTGCAAGGGTGCCGCCCATGTCCATCCCGCCCATGTCCATCCCGCCCATGTCCATCCCGCGGTGCGCGGCGGCCATGGCGGCTGCCGGCAGGGAGGCCGGGGTGTCTGCGGAGAGGCTGAACAGCAGGTGGAACAGGCCTTCGCTGGCCACCACGGCCGCCACCAGGTTCGTCAGGGACAGTACGCGTCCGGCCAGGAATACACACACCAAGCCGGAGATTGCCAGGGAAAACAGCACCAGCAGCGGCTGCGGGGCGTCCCCGCCGCCCCAAATGTGCGACAGCACCGCAGCCAGCGTGGCAAACGCGGCGGCAGTCCAGCCGCGGGCCAGGCGCGCACCACGATCGCCCACGGTACCTCCCTGCCCCTGTTGCCGGCGCCCCAGCCCGGTGTGGCGGGCGCATCCCCCACCATCATAAACGTTCTACGCGGTGTCGAAAACAGCGGCTGCGGGCTTGGCCGATAGGGTGGAAACATGCCGCACGGACTACGACGACCCGCACTTGCACTGGTGCTCATCCTGGGCGCCGGGCTGGCCGCCGCCTCCTGCTCCGGCCCGTCCCTGCCCAGCGCGGCCGACGCCGGGCCCCGCCTCCAGCAGCTCTCCACCGACCTCGCTGCGGCGCTGTCCGCCGCTTACCCCGGGGCGCCCTGGCTGTCCGTCCCGGGGCAGGCCACGAATCTTTCCAAGAACGACGCCGGCACCTGCCACCTCACCATCGGCACCTTGCGCTCCAAGGAATCCCTGAGGGACGTGCCCGGCGGGTGGGCCGCCGTCATGAAAACCGTCAACCCGGTCCTGAGGGAAGGCGGCTTTGCCGACGTTACGCGTACGGATTCGCTCAAGGGCGGTTACACGGGCATCAGCTCCACCGACGGCCACGGCGGCGAGGTGAAGATCTCGGAGAAAGGGGCCACCGAGATTTCGGTGGGCTCCGACGTCTCCGACAAGGACTGCAGCCTGCAGTAGGTCCTGCCACGGCGGTGGTCGAGTAGAACCCGGTGGCGAGCAGCGAGCTATGTGAGCGCGTCGAGACCAGGGTTGCTGCGCCCGCTCGCCCCGCGGATGCGTAACGTAGACAATTGAGGCACATAATCCAGGCTGATGTCGCCGAACCGGGATCCTGGACACGGCCGGCTTCGCTGTTGCCAACTCACTTTGTCAGACCCCCACCCTACCTTGGGAACAAGACAGATCCACTGGCGATCCGTCCGCGATTTGCGCTACTGAATCCGCGCTATTCGCATCGTCACTTATAGGGGAAATCATGAAAAAGCTCTTCTTTGCAGTTCCGCTGGTTGCACTTTTGCTGGCCGGTTGTTCCAGCCCGGCTCCGACCGTTGACAAGGTGGGGGATGCCAAGCCCGCCGCGAGCCAACCCGCCAAGACTGCGGACCGCTCGGCTGCCCTTGGCGGTACCGTCACGTACGATTCCGGCGTCAAGGTCACTGTGAAGTCGGACGGTTTTCAGCCGGTCAGCCAATACGCCGCGGGAGCCGTGGACGGCAAGGCTGCGGTGTTCGAACTGACCGTGGTCAACGGCAGCAACAAGGAACTGGAGGCTGGCCTCATGTCAATGCCCAAGGTCACCGTCGGGGCCAAAAACACCCAGGCCACGCCTGTTACGGACATGGAAGCCAAGCTGGGCATGGACATGCTCAGCACCATCCTGCCCGGCGAAACCCAGACTGTGAAGTTTGGTGCCGGCATCGCCGCCGCTGACGCCGCTGCTGTGCGCGTCGAAGTAAGCGGACCCAACCCGTTTACCGACAAGGACGCCATCTTCAAGGGAGCCGTCAAGTAGCGTGCGCGTCGCGGGCGGCGCCACGTTTCGGCGGCCCGGTCCATCATTGGGGGGACCGCGCCGCCGTCGATGGCGGCATGGCGGCCCGGGACGCGTGCGCACCTTGCTGATCTTTTCAAGCCCCGGGTGCGTGGGCGCTGGTCAGACAACCCGCGAGCGTGATGACAAGGCCCCACCACGCAGACGGGCGTCTCGCGGCCGTTCCCCACGGCCCGGCTGCCGTTGCGGGGTGAGGGGAGTGACGGCGTCGGCCACGGTCGACGGCGGTCACCGTTTTTGCGGTTAGGGCTTCCAGACCATCAGCACCACCACGGCCACCAGCAACAGCGCCGAGATGCCCGAGCCCATCGCCACGCGGGGGTACTCCTTCGTTCGCAGGGCGGCTGCCCCGCCGTCGCCGGCGCCCGCATTTCCGCCGGCCGGGCCGCCGTCGGGCAGTTCGTCCGCAGCCCGGCGCAGGGCGGGAACCACCACGGCCAGGTTCAGGATCAGGGCCACAATGTACAGCAGGATCGAGATCAGGATCCATGGCGTCGTGACGGACAGGTTGTGGCTCTTGCCCGCCAGGCCCAGGGCGCCGAACCCAAAGAACACCACGATCAGCGACAACAAGGTATAGAGGTTCACGCTCTTTGACAGCGCCCGGACCTGGCCCGAGTCGCGGGCCCGGAGGGACCTCAGCGCGGTCATGGGCAGGATTGCCATGGGGCCCACCAGGAATACGGCGGCCACCACATGCAGAACGTTCATTACGGTATCCATCAAGAACCTGCTTTCCATTCGGGTCCGGGCCGTTGCCCTTCCCCCAGTCAATACCACGGGACCCGATTGGTCATCCGAGGGGGAGAAACCAGTTCACCAAGAGGTAGACCAGTGCGACGGCGGTCAACGCCCAGGTGACCGCGGCACCGACCCACAGGCCGCGGCGGCGCCGGCTGACGGCCAGCCCGGTGAGCAGCGGCGCGGCCACCATGCACAGGACGAACACCATGCCGGCGAGGCCGGCCACCACCGAGCCGGCCGTTGCCGGGCTCGCGCCGGTGCCCGCCATGTAGAGATAGGACAGGAGTGCCAGCAAGACGGCCGGGTAGGCCAGAACCAGCCACCCGAGCAGGGTGATGCCAACGGCCCACAGGAGCGAGCGGTGCGGCTTGGCCTCCGTCGTGGCGGACGCGACGGAGACGGGCAGGCGCTGTGAGGGGATGAAGTGCTGGCGTCGGCTCATGGTCCTTTTGTAGCAGGCCAAGCTAGGCAAATGCTGTGCCAGCAGCTGTTCACGCTTGTTCGGTGCCGGGTTCAAAGGGCCAGGCACCCTCCATTTCTTCCAGCCGGCGGCTCCCATGGAATATGGGCACCGGAGTCCGGCAAGGACTTCGCGACGGCCGCGACCCTCTGCCTGTCGCTGCCTGAACGGCCCGAAGGAAGGGCACGCGGGTCGTCGATACAGGCCAGCAGGACGGCGGAGCCGCCAATGTGGCGCTCGCGGTCACGGGTGTCGTTGATCCAGGCTGCCGTCCGGTACCTGAAAGCCGTTGAGGCCTCCGCGTTTTGCCATGACGGAAGGGGCAACATGGTCCGCAACCATGGCGTCGACCATGCTTGATCCGCGCAGCTAGTGCAGTTCCTGAAGCCCGGGGAGAACCTGCTCCTGTAGTTCATATCCCAGATGGCTCAACAGAACCGCGACTTGTGGTTTGGACGTCGCCCCCATTTCCATGTGCAGCAGCGCGTCCATGCCAGCGGTTGGCCGGATTGACTCGACGTGACGGCGAATGGCGTGGAGCTGCACCATGAGGCCGCCGACCAACGTCCACATGTCCGCGGGCGCGGCGCCTTCCAGCTCGGCCAGCTGCGGCCACGGATCAGTCCATAGTTCCCGGGGGAATCTCCATTTCACCGTGTGGCCGCGTGGTCATGACCGTTCCCCGTCCCAGAGTCAGTGAGCCGCTCCCGCAGGAGCCACTGCGCCTGGCTGCGGCTTCGCACGGACCCTTCATCCAAGAGGTCGAGGGCGACGGCGACGTCGGGAACCCCGTTTGACAGGCCACTGCTGATACGTTCCGTTGACACCGTCCGGAGCCGCAACCTGCCGGATGGATTGGTGGTGGGACCGTACTTGGTGGCCAGGGCGTCCAGTTGTTCGCCGGATTCATAACCGTCCACGTCCCGGGCCCATGCCGTGAGGTCAAAGTGCTTCGAGATGGGTGGGGAGGCAACGGCCCGATTGCCGGTTGGGATGATTTCATCGCGCAGATGGGCGGCGTCACCGGCGAGACCGTCGAAGGTGTGGAGTGTGGCTCGTCCGCCGGCGAGCCACACGACGTGGTCGGTCTGGAGGCCGGCCTGTCGTTTGTGGTGCCGGGAAAGGGCCGCCGCATCTAGACCGGACGCCCCCAAATCATTGGAGTGCCCCTGTGTGAGGAGTGAAATTGCCGCCCACGCCGTTTTTTCACTCCACCGCCGCCCCGTGTGGGACGTGGTGGACCAGCCCCGGTTGGCGGCGGTTTGGCGCCCGCTTGCAACCCCCTGGCGGCGGTCCGGGACCAACATGGTGCCGAGCCTGCCCGAGGCGGTGGGGGCCCCGCTGCTGACCAGTGCCGCACCCGGCGTCGTCCCTGTGGACGGACCGGCGGACCCTGTCGGTGCTTCATGGCAGAATGAGTGGCACTGAGGGTGGGGAGGCGTTGATGGCGTATCCGATGTCCAGGGCATTGCCGGGGTCGGGGCGGATTCCGCTGCCTGCCTCGCCCATCGTGTGGGACGGGTATGTCCGCAAGACCAGGCGGGCCCTGCTGCTGGTGGGCCTGCTTTGGGCGCTCGCGGTGGCGATGCTCGGGTTCTTCTCCCCGTTCCACCTGGCCCACACGCTGGACTCCCCGGACCGTTTCATCCCGGCGCTGCTCTTCGTGGTGGGCGTGGTCGGCGCGCTGGCCCTGGGCCCGGAAATCGGCGCAAACTTCAAGCACGTCATGGGCTACGGCTTCCTGAAGCAGACCTCTGCCGCGCACAGCCGCACCATTGCCCCGCACCGCGCCCGGCGTGTCACCTACGGGGCCGTCCTCTGCGGCCTCCTGCTCGGCTGCGTCGCCGCCGCGGCACTCCGGCTCACCGCCGGCGACGCCCTTGAGGCCCTCCTTCTGGCGAGCATTGCGGTCCTGTTGGCCATTCCCACCCGCAAGGCGCTGCGGCACGCACGGATACTGTGGCGCCAGGCCCGTGATGAGCGCGGCCTCCAGGCGATCCTGATTGACGACGGCGAGCACTCCGTGGGGCGCGTGGCCTCCGTGACCTGGGAGAAGCGTTGGGTGGACGGCATGGCGCTGTTCCATGTGGAGCTTGAACACCAGGCGGGGGGACGCGAGGAAACCACCAAGGTCCGGCTCCTGGCCTACCCCATTTGGGCGCCGGCGGAAGGCAACGAATACGATGTCTGGACCGATCCCGAGCGCCCATTCGACAAGGCCCGGACCTTGATTGAGCGCCGATACGTGGGGCAGGAGTTCGCCGACTTCAGCTCGGAACCCGCACCCCCGGACCACGTGCCGTCAGCGATCGAGACGGCCGCGGATACGGCTGTCGCGGTGGGAAGCGGCCTGGGCCACCGGGGCCACGCAGCGGGAACTGCCGCGTCCGCCGTTTCGGGCAGGGCGCATGGGACCGCCGGACTGCACGGCGCGGAACCGCGCGGCGACACCGGCAGGGCGGCGGGCCGGGTCTCGCCGCCGTGGCTGCCCCGTGGAACCAGGGGCGCCCGGGCCGTCCCTGCCGTTCGGGCACGGCGGACCCGGCGCCTGCTGGCGCTGCCGCCGTTGGTCATCTCCGTCCTTGCCGTGGCCGGCGCACTGCTGGTCCCGCCGATGGTGGCCGACGTCCCGTGGTGGACCGTGACCGCCTTGTGGCTGTACGCGGTGCTGACGGCAGTCAACGCCTGGGTGTACTGGCAGTTCATGATCCGCAGCCGCTGGGTGATCCGGTCCGGCATCTCCTTCGGCGCCACGGAGTCCGCCGTGTTTGTCGGCTTCTTCGCCGCAGGCTTTTGCGTTCTCTCCACACCGTCCCTGGTGGACGGGCCCGTGCACGGCGGAGCGCCGTGGACGCTGGCTCACTACCTTGTCGGAGCTGCCCTTCTCGGCGCACTGCTCGTCTTTGAATGGGCATTCAGCAGCACTGCCTCGGCGCTGAACCACCTCAACGCCGAGTTTCCGGCTCCTGCGGAAAAGGTCCAGGAGGCACTCACCGGCTGCGATCCCGCCGGCATCGACCGGCTCGAGGCCGACTACGGCTACCGTGCCGGCGTGCTGTTATGCGGCTGATCAGTGCTGCAGTGCCGCCAGCCTCCGGAAGTGGCCCCGGAAGGGGCATAGGCTTGAAACCATGATCCTCATTACCGGTTTTGAACCTTTCGGCGGGGAATCCGTCAACCCTTCCTGGGCCGCCGCCCAGCTGGCTGCGGCGGCACTGGACGAGTCCGGCGTGCCGGCCACCGCCGTCGAACTTCCCGTGGAATTCGGTGCGGCGGGCCCGGCTTTGGAAAAAGCGCTCGCCGCCGGCGACCATGACCTGGTCCTGGCCGTTGGCCAGGCAGGCGGGCGGGCCAAGCTGTCGCTGGAGCGCGTCGCCATCAACGTGGACGACGCGCGGATTCCCGACAACGCAGGCAATTCGCCCGTGGACGAGCCCGTGGTCGACGGCGGGCCCGTAGGCTATTTCAGCAGGCTGCCGCTCAAGGCCTGCCTGCAGCAGCTCACCCGCGCCGGCATTCCGGCGGAGGTGTCGCAGACGGCCGGGACCTATGTGTGCAACCACGTCTTTTACGCCCTCATGCACCAGCTGGCATCCGTGCCCGGCGTGCGGGGCGGCTTCATCCACGTGCCCTACGCTCCCGAGCAGGCTCCGGACGGCGTGCAGCCGACCATGGAAATATCGGTCATGGCGGAAGGCCTGGAGGTCATTGCCCGCACGGCGCTGTCAACAGCGGCGGACATCAAGCTGGCGGCCGGCGCCACGCACTGAGGCCCTGGGCCGGTCCCTGGACAGGACAGGGCGCCCGTTGCCGGGCACTACGCCTTGGCACCTTGCCGGCGAACCATCTCACTGATCCAGATGGGCGCGAACGGCGAGGTGCAGTTGGGCGGCGTCGGGTAGTCCTTGAGCACTTCAAGGCGCTCGCCAATGCCCACCGCGCGGCTGCGGAGGCCGGCATGTTCGATCCCGATCTGGGCGAGGCAGTTGTTCATGGCCCACTGCAGGCGCTCCGGGGCGTCCTTCATCTGAGCCTCGATGATGCCGAGCAGGCCCTCGAGGTCGATGCCCTGGGGCTTCTTCACCACCCGTTCGCTGGTCAACGCCCAGCCGGCACTGGCCACCACCGGATCCGGATCGTCAAACCAGGCCAGGCGCAGCTCCTCGGCGTGGGGACTCTTCTTCACCACATAGTTAACCAGCCAGTCGGTGACCTTGGGCACGCGTGCTTCACGCAGCATGGCGTCCAGTTCGCCGCACCCGAACTCCTTCGGACGGCAGATGAGCAGCGCCACCAGCCGCGCGGCGGTGTCGCCCGTGGCCCAGAGCTGGCGTGAAAGTTCCTGCTGGGTTTTCAGCCGCTTGGCAACGGCGCGCAGTTGGCCCAGGTTCACGCCGTGGTCGTCGCCGTGCCGTTCATTGATGGCCCGCGCCTTTGGATCCTCGAGCGCGGCCAGCTCGGCCATCACCTGGTCCACCGTCGTCCCCGCCACTGTGTTCTCCTGCCGTCGCACGTGAGAACAGCCTACCGGGAGAGGGTGGTGCGCGCGGGCCGTGCGGATGGCACTGCCGGGGGTTTTCCTACGGGTGCCACAGCCGCTTACTTTATGCGCCGGACCCGCTGCGGGTTTGGCGCCAGTGGCCGTGCTGCGCCAAACCCGCAACGGGTCCGGCGCATAGGCGAACAGGACTGACATTATGCGCCAAACTGCCGCACGTATTCGGCGCAGGCGCAATCCCGCCGGCCGCGGCGCTGCAGCGTCCGCGGCTGTACTTCCGGCCCGCCACCCGGTCGGGTCAAAAACACAGCCGCACGGGCGCACCCGGCCCTCGACGCCGCCGTCGGACACGCCTATGGTGGGAAGCAAGGGGTTCGGACCCCGGTTGGAGGGTTGGAACATGGTTGTCCTGGAGCTGGTGGATACGCTGCAGCGCCCGCTGCGCGACCTGCGGATCTCCGTCACGGACCGCTGCAATTTCCGCTGCGTGTACTGCATGCCCAAGGAAATTTTTGGCCGCGACTTTGTCTTCATGCCGCACGACCAGCTGCTCACCTTCGAGGAAATCACCACCCTCGCCCGCATCGCCATGGCCCATGGCGTGCGGAAAATCCGGCTGACCGGCGGCGAACCGCTGCTGCGCCGGGGCATCGAGGACCTCATCGCGATGCTCGCCGCCCTGCGCACCCCGGAGGGCCTGCCGCCGGACCTGGCGATGACCACCAACGGCTCCGTGCTCGCGCAAAAGGCGGAGGCGCTCAAGGCTGCCGGCCTGGACCGGGTGACGGTCTCCCTGGATTCCATGGACGACGCCGTATTCCAGTCCATGAACGACGTCGCCTACCCCGTGGCGAAGGTTTTGCACGCCATTGACGCCGCCCAGGCCGCCGGGCTTGGCCCCGTCAAGATCAACATGGTGGTCAAGCGCGGGCTCAACGACCACAGCATCGTGGAGATGGCCCGCCACTTCCGCGGCACCGGATTCATCCTGCGCTTTATCGAATACATGGACGTGGGGCATTCCAACGGCTGGAAGATGGACCAGGTGGTGCCGTCCGCGGAAGTCATTGGACTGATCAACAAGGAGTTTCCGCTGGAGCCGCTCGAGCAGAACTACCACGGCGAGACGGCACAGCGCTGGCGCTACAAGGACGGTGCCGGGGAGATCGGCGCCATCTCCAGCGTCACCCAGGCGTTCTGCCGAGGCTGCACCAGGGCCAGGCTCTCGGCCGACGGCAAGCTGTTCACCTGCCTCTTCGCCACCGCCGGGACGGACCTGCGCGCACTGTTGCGCGGCGGTGCCAGCGACGCCGCGCTGGCGGACGCTCTCGCAGCGCTCTGGGGTGCGCGCTCGGACCGGTATTCGGAGCTGCGCAGCGCCGCGACACCCGGGCTGCGCAAGGGCGGGGAGAAGATAGAGATGAGCTACATCGGCGGATAGCTCGGCAGCATTTTTCCAAAACCCCGCGTTGCGCCGGCAGCCCGGCCGCCATCGGGTCTAGTGTGGCGACGAACTTTTCAGCCAACATGAGATGGGATGCGCGGCCGCTGGGTCCGTGCGGAAATGAGGGATCCGTGGGCTTCTTACTAACCGGTACCGCGGGGGCTGTCCTGGCCGCCGCCGACACCGCAAATTCTCCGTGGACCGGGCATGACACCCGGGTATTGGTGGTCGCGGCCATCGGCATCGCGATCGTGGTGCTGCTCATTGTCTGGATCAAGATGCACGCCTTCCTGGCCCTGACCATCGGCGCATTGTTCGTGGGGATCGGCTCCGGGATCGCACTGGACAAGGTCACGGGCTCCTACGAGACGGGCGTGGGCGGCGTCCTCGGCTACGTCGGCATCCTGATCGCGCTCGGCGCCATGCTGGGGAAGCTGCTGGCGGATTCCGGCGGCGCGGACAAGGTGGTCGAGACGCTCCTGCGCGGCAGGCCCGCCACCCTGCCCTGGAAAATGGCCCTGATTGCCGGCATCATCGGCATCCCCATGTTCTTTGAAATCGGCCTGGTCCTGCTGATCCCCGTGGTCATGCTGGCGGTGCGCCGTAGCAACGGGCCCGCCATGCGCCTGGGCATCCCGGCGCTCGCCGGCCTGTCCGTCCTGCACGGCTTCATCCCGCCGCACCCCGGCCCGCTGGCCGCCATCGGCATCCTGCACGCCAACGTCGGCATCACCCTGGCCCTGGGCCTCCTGGTCGCCATCCCCACCGTCATCGTGGCCGGGCCGCTGTTCAGCCTGCTGGCGGCCCGCATGGTCCCCATCGGCGCCGCCGGGGCCGCGCTTGCCGTCACGGGAGGCATGCGCGGCGCGGGCACCAACGGTTCCGCCGTGCGCACCGCCGGCGGGGGAACGGCGTCGGACCCGCAGGGCAACGCTTCGGATGCCGCGGGCGGGAACCGGGCACAGGACCCCGACGCCACCGGCACGCCGTCCTTTGGCATCACGCTGGTCACGCTGCTGTCCCCGCTGGTGCTCATGCTGATCAAGGCCGCGGCCGACGTCTGGATGGCGAAGGGCAACCCGCTCCACCCGCTGCTGGACTTCATCGGCGATCCCGTGGTGGCCCTGACGGTGGCCGTGCTGCTGGCCATGGTCACCTTCGGCACCGGCGTCGGCTTTTCGGCCCAGGTCCTGACGAAGAAGATCGGCCAAAGCCTGCTCCCCATTGTGGGCGTGATGCTCATCGTGGGCGCCGGCGGCGGGTTCAAGCAGGTCCTGGTCGATGGCGGGACGGGGACGGCCATTGCCAAGATTGCCGTTGCCGCCAGCCTGTCCGTGCTGCTGCTCGGCTGGATTGTTGCCGTGCTGATCCGCCTGGCCACCGGCTCCGCCACGGTGGCCACCGTGACGGCTGCGGGCATCATTGCCCCGCTGGCCGGCGGGCTGAGCCCCGCGCACTTGGCACTCGTCGTGCTGGCCGTGGGAGCAGGGTCCCTGTTCTTCTCCCATGTGAACGACGCCGGATTCTGGCTGGTCAAGGAGTACTTTGGACTGACCGTGGGGCAGACCATCAAGACCTGGTCGGTCATGGAAACCATCATCTCGGTCATGGGGCTGCTGCTGACCTGGCTGCTGTTTTCGATCCTGTAGCTGCGCCCCCGGCCCGCGGCGCACCCGAGCGTCTGCGGGCCGGATTGAGGCCGGGCATTCCCTGTGATGTGCGTCACCCCACGGTTCCGTTGCCTTTGTCAAGGCCCGGTGATAGACCGGAAGCTAACAGCCAATTCCGCGCCCTGCGGCGTGCGGGTTGCAGCACAACTTGCACACGGCGGTGCGTGGAACCGGAATGACCGGCCCCACCCTTCATTCCGGACAGCGCATTCTTCTAGCAGAAGGTTGTGTTTGCCATGAGCAGCAAACCCCCCGTCCAGGACGATTCCGACGCTGGCTTGAAGGTGAGCCGCCCCGCCCGGGCTGCGGCAGGGATTCACGGCTTGACCGAATCCATGCCCCAGGCGCTGGCCGCCATGGGGCCGGTCCGGTCCCTGAAAACCCTGTTGGCGATGAACCAAAAGGACGGCTTTGACTGCATGAGCTGCGCCTGGCCGGATCCGCCGGACCGCAAGACCGCCGAGTTCTGTGAGAACGGCGCCAAGGCCGTCACCTGGGAAGCCGGGCTGCTGACGGTGCCCCGGGAATTCTGGGAAGAAAATTCGGTGTCCTCGCTGCGCGAACGCACCGAATACTGGCTGGGCCAGCAGGGGCGCCTGGTGGACCCCGTCTACAAGCCGGCGGGCTCGGACCACTACCAGCCCATCAGCTGGGACAACGCCTTCCGGCTCGTGGCCCGCGAGCTCAACGACCTCGACTCCCCCAACGAGGCCACGTTTTACACCAGCGGACGCACCAGCAACGAGACGGCGTTCCAGTACCAGCTGTTCGCCCGCGCCTTCGGCACCAACAACCTCCCGGACTGCTCCAACATGTGCCACGAATCCACCGGCCTGGCCATGGGGGAGACCATCGGTGTGGGCAAGTGCGCCATCTCCTACGAGGACTTTGCCAAGTCAGACCTGATCATCATCATGGGCCAGAACCCCGGCACCTGCCACCCCCGCATGCTCACGGCGCTGGAGGAGGCCAAGCTGGCCGGGGCGGAAATCGTGGCCGTGAACCCGCTGCCGGAAGCCGGGCTGATCAACTTCCGGAACCCGCAAAAGCCGCGCGGCCTCGTGGGCAAGGGCACGGACCTGGCGGACCAGTTCCTGCAAATCCGGCTGGCCGGCGACATGGCGCTCATGCAGGCAGTGGCCAAGCGGGTCTTCCGGGCCGAGGATGCAGCGCCGGGTGCCGTGCTGGACCACGCCTTCCTGGAGGAACACTGCCAGGGCCTGGAAGAATACCGGGCACACATTGAACAGGTGGACGACGCGGCCGTGCTGGCCGCCACCGGCCTGCGGACCGCGGAAATCGACGAGCTTGCGGCCCGCTACCTCAAGGCGGACAAGGTCATTGTCACCTGGGCCATGGGCCTGACCCAGCACAAGCGGGCCGTGCCCACCATCAAGGAAATCATCAACCTGCTCCTGCTGCGCGGGAACATCGGCAAGCCTGGGGCAGGCCCCTCGCCGATCCGCGGCCACAGCAACGTCCAGGGCGACCGCACCATGGGCATCTGGGAGAAGATGCCCCCGGCCTTCCTCGACGCCCTGGGCAAGGAGTTCAACTTTGAGCCGCCGCGGGAGAACGGCGTCGATGCGGTGCAGAGCATCCGTGCCATGCGGGACGGCAAGCTCAAGGTGCTCTTCGCCCTGGGCGGGAACCTGGTGGGTGCCATTTCCGACACCGCCGTTGCCGAGGCCGCCCTGCAAAAACTGAAGCTCACGGTCCAGGTGTCCACGAAACTGAACCGCTCGCACGCGTTTGTGGGGGAGCAGGCCCTGATCCTGCCCACCATGGGCCGGACCGAGATTGACCGGCAGGCGTCCGGCGAGCAATTTGTCACGGTCGAGGACACCGTGTGCGCCGTGCACGCCTCATCCGGGAAGGTGGAGCCGGTGGGGCCGAACCTGCTCTCCGAAATGGCCATTGTCAGCCGGCTGGCCAGGGCGGTGCTGGGCAGCGACCACCCCATTGACTGGGCCGGCTTCGAAGCCGACTACAACACCATCCGCGAGCACATCGCCCACGTCTGCAAGGGCTGCGAGGACTACAACACCAAGGTCCGGCGCCCCGGCGGCTTTGTCCTGCCGCACCCGCCGCGCGACAGCCGCACCTTCCCCACACCGTCCGGCAAGGCGATCTTCACGGTCAGCGAGCTGGAGACCGTGGAGGTCCCCGAAGGCAGGCTGCTGCTGCAGACCGTCCGCGCGCACGACCAGTTCAACACCACCATGTACTCCCTCAACGACAGGTACCGGGGGGTGAAGAAGGGCCGGCACGTGCTGTTCGTGAATCCGTCCGACCTGGCCGTGCTGGGCATTGCCGACGGCAGCTATGTGGACATCCACAGTGAATCGGCCGACGGCGTGGACCGGGTCCTGCGCCAGCAGCGCATCATCAGCTATCCCACCGCACGCGGCTGTGTGGCCGCGTACTTCCCCGAAGCGAACGTGCTTGTTTCCCTCGATGCCACGGCGGAAGGGTCCAACACCCCGGTGTCCAAGTCCGTCGTCGTACGCCTGGAAAAGGCTGCCGCGCCGGCCTACGCCGCAGTACCGTAAGGACCTTCATGGGGGAATAAGGAAGTGCTTGCCTATGAAACTGCCTGGATGACACTCGTTTTTCGTCAAAGCATAGGAGTAAGGCAATGAACTTGATCTTTGCTTCGTCGGCGTTCGCACCGCTGGCGCTGGGTTTCTTTGGTCTGGGGACAGGGTATTTGATTTACGGGCCGGAGGAACTGTTCCACTGGCCCAAGCGGAATGAATCCGTGGACAAGTCGACGGGCGTGTGGGGCATCTGGCTTCCCGGGTTCTGCCAGCTCGTCACCGGCATCATCCTCTTCGTCGGCATGACATGGTTCCAGGTGTTCAAGGACGCGCCGCTGTACATGGCAGCCCTGGCGTTCTCGGCCTATGGCATCCACTGGTTCGCGCTGGGCTACAACCGCTGGCAGGGTGTGGATCCGCGCACCAATGCCGGCATGTCAGTGGCGTACACCATCCTCTCGGTGCTGGGCATTGTGGTGTTCTTCATCGCCGGGGACTGGCCGGTGGGCCTGCTGTTCGTGGGGCTGACGTTGATCTACATCAGCGACTTCTTCCACAGCATCGGGCAGGCCTGGGGCGAACGCTCACTGGGCCTGTGGCACCTGGTCACCGGGCTGTGGCTGATGTACCTGACCTTCGCCACCGGGCTGAACTTCTCCCTCGGTATGAAGCTGCCGCTGTAAGCGGGTCGGTGGCCGGGCCTGCCGCCGGGGCCCGGGCCTGTCGAGACCCGGGCCCCAAGAGATGAACCAAGCGAAAGAGGGTTGCCATTGGCAGGGATAGTACTGGTGCACGGACTGTGGTCCGACGGGTCCAGCTGGCTGCGCGTCATTGCCGAGCTGTGCGCGCTGGGCCACAACCCCGTGGCGGCCCAGCTGGGCCTGGAAACGTTCGACGACGACGTGGCCAGCGTGCGCCGGACCCTCGCCACCGTGGAGGGTCCCGTGCTGCTGGCCGGGTGGTCGTACGGTGGCGTGGTCATCGGGGAAGCCGCCCGGGAGATTGGCCGGGAGACCGGCAGCGCTGCGCTCGGCAAGGTCGGGGCGCTGGCCTATGTTGCGGGATTTGCGCCGGCCGAGGGCGAGTCGGTGGACGGGTTATCCCGGCGGCATCCGGGCAGCCTGATCCCGCGGCACGTGGTGGTCGCGGGCGCCTACACCTATATTGACCGGGCGCACTTCGGCGAGGTGATCGCGCACGAACTCCCCGCGGAAAGCGCCGCCGTCGGGGCTGCGGTGCAAAAACTGACGCGCATCGGCCTGGACCGGGTGGCGGTGGGGCGGCCGGCCTGGCTGGACCTGCCGTGCCACTACCTGCTCACCACGGACGACCGTGCCGTGCCGCCGGCACTGCAGCGGGAAATGGCCGCGCGGATGGGCGCCGACGTGACGGAAATCGACTCCAGCCACGCGCCGCTCCTGACACGCCCGCGCGAGGTGGCCGCGTTTCTGGACAAGGCCTGTGGCAGCCTGCCGCCTGGCGGTTGAGCCAGGCGGCCTGGGCAGGACAGCAGGTGCCGGCACAGGGCCGGGGCGGCGTAGCCTGAAGCCATGACCGTCGATGACGCCGGCGCCGCAGCCGCACCCGCCACCTGTCCCACCCACCAGGTGTTCAACCAGCCGCCGCCGCGCGTGGACATCAACGAATTCAGCACGAACCTACCGCTGGGGGACTACCTCGCCACAATCGGCAGGGCAGGCGCACGGGCAACGGGGGAGCTGGAACGGGTGGGCGCCGTCGTCGGCTCGGCGCAGTTCCAGGACGACGCCCGGCTGGTCCACACGTACCCGCCCGTCCTGCACACCCACAGCAAGTACGGGCAGCGGATCGACGAGGTGGAATACCACCCCTCCTACCACCGGATCATGGGGCAGGCGGTGGCGGCGGGCGCCCACACCTCGGCATGGGCGGATCCGGGGGCGGGCGCGAATGCCCTGCGGTCCGCGGTGTTCATGCTGTTTGCGCAGGTGGAGCCGGGCCACGCCTGCCCCATCTCGATGAGCCATGCCGCGGTGGAGCCGCTCCGGCTGAGCCAGGAGCTGGCGGGGGAGTGGCTGCCGCGGCTCTATTCGCGCGAGTATTCGCCGGAGCTGGCTGCGGGCAAGCGCGGTGCCTTGTTCGGGATGGCGATGACGGAGAAGCAGGGCGGCTCGGACGTGCGGGCCAACACCACGCGTGCCGTTCCGTGGGCGGACCACCACCTGCTCACGGGGCACAAGTGGTTTTGTTCCGCGCCGATGTCCGACGCGTTCCTGGTCCTGGCCCGGGACGACGCCGGACCCGGCTGCTTCCTGGTCCCGCGCGTGCTGCCGGACGGAGAGCGCAACACGTTCCTGGTCCAGCGGCTCAAGGACAAGGCGGGCAACCGGTCGAATGCGTCGTCGGAGGTGGAATTTGCCAGCACGCACGGCTGGCGGATCGGCGAGCCGGGCCACGGCGTGCGCGCCATCATGGGCATGGTGGCGCAGACGCGGCTGGACTGCGTGCTCGGCACGGCCGCCGGCATGCGCCAGGCCGTGGCCGAGGCCGCGTGGCACGCCCGCCACCGCCGCGCGTTCGGGGCCCGGCTCGTGGACCAGCCGGCCATGGCCAATGTGCTGGCGGACCTGGCCCTGGAAGCCGAGGCGGCGGCCGCCGTGGGCATGCGCCTCTCGCGTGCCTTTGACGACGACGCCGGCCCCGCCGAGCGTGCCTTCCGGCGCCTCGCAACAGCCGTGGCCAAGTACTGGGTGTGCAAGCGCGGACCCAACCATGCCTACGAGGCCATGGAATGCCTGGGCGGCAACGGCTACATTGAGGACTTCCCGTTGGCCATGCGCTACCGGGAGCAGCCGGTCATGGCGATCTGGGAGGGCACGGGCAACGTCATT
The DNA here is from genome assembly GCF_024539665.1 of Arthrobacter sp. STN4. NCBI lineage: Bacteria > Bacillati > Actinomycetota > Actinomycetes > Micrococcales > Micrococcaceae > Arthrobacter > Arthrobacter sp. STN4. The sequence goes on along the minus strand of NZ_JAKZGX010000016.1, from coordinate 51,916 downwards.
GCGCTGGACGTGCTGCGGGCCATGGCCGCCGAACCGGAGTCGGTCGACGCCTTCTTTGCCGAGCTCCGGGCGGCTTCCGGTTCCCACGCCGTGTTTGACGGCTTCGCGGCCGGATTGCGGGAGGCCGTGGTTCCGGTCCGGGCGGCGCCGGCGGAATTTGCCGGCCAGGCACGGACCCTGGTGGAGAAGATGGCCCTGGCGCTTCAGGCGTCGCTGCTGGTCAGGTACGCGCCGCCCGCGGTGGCGGACGCGTTCGTCCACTCCCGGCTGGGACCGGACAGGTGTTTCAACTACGGCAACCTCCCGGCGTCGTGCGACGTTCCGGGGATTTTGGCGCGGACGTGAGCGCATTACGGGCCCGGGACCTTGGATCCGCCGGTGGGTGTACGGCTCTGGCGGGTCGGGTCGGGGCGTGGCCGCCACTTCTGTACTTTCGGCGGAAAAGGCCCGGACGGGCCCGGTGGCGTGGCGTTAAATCCAAGTGAACTTAAAAGTCGCGCTGAGTGACGCGTCACGCCGCCGGCGCCCAAATATCGCTGGATCCGGCGCCTTTCCCCGGGGCGGTTGATGAACGGCAGGCAAACAGTGACGCACCTCTCATTAATTACTGGCGTTTCAGAAAGAGGTATGTATACTTGGACGTAGTTGTAGTGTTGCGTTTTTTGTAGTTGAAGCGACGCCATCCTTCGGGACGACGTCGCTTTTCTGGAGAAGCGGACTTCAACCGTAAACAGGAGGCCCGAAGGTCGGGCGGAATCTCCAACTTCAGAAGGAAATAGAAATAATGGCAACAGGTACCGTCAAGTGGTTCAACGCTGAAAAGGGCTTCGGCTTCATCTCCCCCGATGACCAGAGCCAGGATGTTTTCGCGCACTACTCCGCAATCAACTCCTCGGGCTACCGCTCCCTCGAAGAGAACCAGAAGGTTTCCTTCGATGTTGAGCAGGGTCCCAAGGGTCCCCAGGCAGTCAACATCCAGGCCCTCTAATTTCTAAGGTAACCGCGCGGGCAACCGTGCAATTACTTTAGTCTTCGAGGCTGGTGCGAATAGGGTTCGGTTTATCCGGGCCCTATTCGTCTTTAACGTCCCCGTGCGGACCGCAGTCCCGTCCGGACCCTTATATGACGCCGGAGCATCCCTGCGCTGACCGTTCCGCGGCGCTTCTCAGGGATGTTGCCGGTTCCGTGTGGCACCATGGAAGACGATGAATACGAATGCTGCCCGCGGCCAACGAGACGGGCTTCCCATGCCGCTGGGGCTGCAGGGGGCCTTCGAGGCGGCCCAGGTCTTTGTTATCTCGGCCCTCGTCTTGGTTGTTCCACTGGCGGCAGTATGGTTTACCGGCGGCTTCGCGGAACAGGACATGTCCGTCGTCGCGCGGCTGGCGGGGAAATTCTGGCTGGTCATGCACGGCGTGCCCCTGTCACTGAGCGTCACCAACGGCCCCAGTTCCGCCTCCGTGGAAAACGGCACCTTCGACCTGCTGCCCCTGGGCCTGGTCCTGGTCCCGTTCTTCCTCTCCTGGCGCGCCGGCCGGCGGCTCGCCCGCGCCTCCTACACGGACCAGCTCTGGCAGCCGTTGCTGGGCGCCCTGACGGTTTACGCCGCGGCCGGCCTGGCCACCGCATTTGTCTGCAACACCCCCGACGCCGATGCGTCGCTGTTGGCCAGCATGCTGGTTCCCCTCATCCCCGCCGGACTGGGCCTGGTGATCGGTGCCAGGCGCGAAGCCGGTTCGTGGGGGCGCCTGATCGGCGTCAACGCGGCGGACTGGATCGCCAAGACCAGCCAGGACCAACGCTGGGCCGGGTCCTACGCCTGGGCTGCGGCGCGTTCGGGCTTTGTGGCATTGGCGGCCGCCCTGGCTGCCGCATCGCTGCTGCTGGCCATCAACCTCATGGCCCGCTGGACGGACATGGCCACCGTCTACCAGGGCATGCGCGCCGGGGGCACGGGCGGTGCAGCACTGACACTGGGACAGCTCAGCTTCATGCCGAACCTGGCCGTTTGGTCGCTGGCCTGGTCCACCGGCGCGGGCTTCAATCTTGGCGCGGGCTCCACCGTCTCGCCGCTGGGCACCTCGGTGGCGCCCGTCCCGCCCCTGCCGGTGCTGGCCGCACTGCCCACCGGCGCGCTCACCTGGGGGTTCGCGGCCCTTGCCGTTCCCGTGGCGGCAGGCATGCTGGCCGGCTGGTGGTTCGTGCGGACGGGCGAAAACCACTTTGACGAATGGCTGTCGATGAAGGTCCGCCAGCGGTGGCTTTCCCTGCCGGGTTCCACGCTGGTCCTGGGCGTGGCCGTGGGCCTGGTGGCGGCCGTGCTGGGCTGCATCGTGTTTTGGCTGTCGGGCGGCTCCGTGGGACTTGGCCGGCTCACCGAGGTGGGGCCCAGCCCCTTGGCGGCGGCAGCCTGGCTGGGCGCGGAGGTGGGGGCCGGCGTCGTACTGGGCTCACTGCTGGGGCCGTGGCTGGAAGCCGGCAAGGCGGCCGCGCCGCAACTCTCGCACCGCACCTAGCCCTCGAATAGGGCCGGCCCGCCGCGTGCGCCTAACATTGACCCATGCGCATAGTTGTTTTGGTTTCCGGGACCGGCTCCAACCTGCAGGCGGTGATCGACGCCGTCGCCGCGGGGGAACTGCCCATGGAAATCGCCGCGGTGGGGGCCGACCGCCCCGGCACCTTCGGCATTGAGCGGTCCGCCGCCGCCGGCCTGGAGACCTTTGTGGTCAATTTCAAGGACTTTGCGGCCCGCGCGGACTGGGATGCCGCGCTGCTGGATGCCGTCGCCGCCTACAAGCCCGACTACGTGCTTTCCAGCGGCTTCATGCGCATCGTGGCGCCGGGCTTCATCGACGCGTTCGCGGGCCGCTACGTCAACACGCACCCGGCCCTGCTGCCCGCGTTCCCCGGCGCCCACGGGGTCCGCGATGCCCTCGCCTACGGCGTGAAGGTCACCGGCTGCACCGTCCACTTTGCCGACGCCGGCGTGGACACCGGCCCCATCATCGCCCAGACCCCCGTGGCGGTGCTGGACGGCGACACCGAGGAAACCCTCCACGAACGCATCAAGGTGGCCGAACGCGAACTGCTCGTCAAGGTCCTGGGAGACCTCGCCCGCGCCTGACTCCGCCGTTCTTCCGGTCTGTGTTGCACTTGTTGGACGGATTTGCCCGAAAAACGGGGTTTTTCGTCGAAGTCCTGCAACACAGATTGACCGCGTGCGGGGCGGAGGGCCTACTTGCGCTTGCGGCCCAGGAGCAGCGAGGCCAGGGCCGTGGCACCCGTGACCGTGTAGACGGCAGGCCAGGCGCCCATCTTCTTGGCCAGCGGGTGCGACGCGCCGAAGGCGGCCAGGTACGTGGCCGTGAGGGCGGCCGCGGTGCCGGCACCGGCGTTCTTCTTCCAGCCAAGGAACGCAGCCGCACCGGCAGCGGCCAGGACGGCGCCGCCCAGCTGGCGGTTCTTGGTGGAGCGGGCGGTCTGGAAGCCGCCGATCAGGCCGGCAGTGGTGAAAACGGTGGGAAGCAGGGCGCCCATGATTCTCCTCAAGACAAGAGTTGGATTTGCAGCCAACACTACCGGCTGAAAATGGATGAAGCCTGAGCGGCAGGCTGACAGTGTCCCGGACTTCGCCGGCCGGGCTGATCCGGCCCATGCAAGGGCGGTGCCCGGGCCGTACCCTGCGTATCAGTGCAGGGGCGCGCCCTTGGTTTCCGGGGCGGCGAAGGCCATCCAAAGGACGGCCAGCAGCACCAGCGCACCGGTCAGCGCAAACGTCAGCGGCAGGCCCAGCACCGGCCACAGCAGCGAGCCGAAGATAAGGGGGACCAGCCCGGCGCCCACACGGGACATGGTGGACGCCCAGCCAAAGCCGGTGGCCCGCAGGTGGGTCGGATACAGCTCCGAGACGTAGGTGTACAGCACCGGGATGGCCACCTGGACCACAAAGCCGAACACCAGCAGCCACAGCTGTGCGGCAGCGGGGGCTTTCAGCACCAGGGCGAAGACCACCAGCGAGAGCGCGGCGCCGGGGCCCGTGACGGCCAGGATCCATTTGCGGCCCACGCGCTCCACCAGCAGCGCCGCGGCCACCACGCCCAGGAAGCCGATGGCCGTCATCGACGCCGTGGCGATGAAGGCCTTGTTCTCCGCATAGCCGGTGGCGACCAGGATGGACGGCATCCAGGTCAGGGCACCGTAATAAACCAGCAGGACAGTCAGGAACAGCGACCAGGCAATGCCGGTGATCCGCCAGTTGAAGCGCCACAACCCGGCCAGCTGCCCGGTGACGCTGCCCATCGACAGCCGTGGCACGTCGGCCGGATCCGGCAGCCGCCACGGCCCCACCTGTACGCCAGTGCGCTCAATCAGCCGCCCAATGACGGCCTCCGCCTCGGCGGGCCGTCCCGCACGGACCAAAAACAGGGGCGATTCGGGCACGTGCCGGCGCACCCAGAACACCAGCAGCGCCGGCAGCACCAAAACCAGCATCAGGAGGCGCCAGTTGTCGAAGGAGGCCATGAGCACGGCCGAGACGACGCCGCACAGCGACGCGCCCACCGGCCACCACGCGTCCATGGCCGTCAGCACCCGGCCGCGGTGTTTGCGGGGCGTAAACTCGCCCACCAGGGCGTAGTCGACCGGGATGCACCCGCCCAGCCCGAACCCGGCCAGGAAACGGAATGCGCAAAACAGCACGATGTCGTTGGAGACGGCGCCCAGCACGGTAAACACCGAAAAGACCAGCAGGGTCAGGGTGAACGCCGTCTTGCGCCCGATCACGTCCGCAATGGAGCCCCAGACAAAGGCACCCACGGCCATGCCGATCAGGTTCGCCGCGCCGATCCACGCGGCCTGCCCCGGAACCAGCCCCCATTCCTTGGACAGCAGCGGGATCAGGAAGCCGTTGAGCGCCACGTCCCAGGCGTCGAACATGAAGCCGAGCCCGCCGATGATGAAGATGCTGCCCTGCACGCGCCAGCGCCACGGCAGTTCCTGGACCACCGCATCGCCGGTGGCTGTTGCCGTGTTTGTGCCCATGGCACTTACCCCCGGTTAGTTAAAGTCACTTCTACCAGAATAGACGACGTCGGACACCGCCTGGCGCAGGCCCGTCGCGTCATCGCCGTCCCGGCGGGGGCTCACCCGGTTGCTCAGGAGCGCAATCGTGATTCCGTTTTCCTTGTCCACCAGCAGGGAGGTGCCGGTGAACCCGCCGTGCCCGCGGGCGTCGCGCCCGGCCGATCCCATCCACGGCTGCTGGTTGATGCGCAGTCCCAGGCCGTGGCCGAAGCCGGGGTCGGCCGGGTTGAAATGGCTGCCCAGCACCTCCGGGAGCTGGCTGCGCCACATCTCGTCGGCCAGGCCGGCGGAGAGGATGCCGGCCAGGCCGGTGCGGAGGGCCTCGCCGAACACGGCCAGCGCGGGGGCCGTGGCGAACATGCCGGCGTTGCCGCTGAGACCGCCGAGCGACCACGCCGCCTCGTCGTGCACAATGCCGCGGACCAGCCCGCGGCCCAGTTCCGGCTGGTACTCGGTGGGGGCGCAACGCTGCGGATCCGGGGCGCCCGTGATGCCGTCCGTGCCGAGCCTGGCCAGCACCCGGTCCTCGACGAGCCGTGCCCACGGCATCGCCGTAACGTGTTCGGCCAGCGCCATTGCGGTGTTGAAGCCGGCGCACGAATACGCAAAGCGTGTTCCCGGCGCGGCCTCCAGCGCGGTGCCGAGGAGGTCGTCGATGAGCAGGATGCGCTCAAAGGACCGGCCCCGGGCCAGCGTCCTTTCCCAGCCGCGCCATTCCGAGGGCAGGCCCGAGGTGTGCGTGAGCAGGTGGCGCAGCGTGACACCGGCCTTCCCGCCCTGCGCGTAGGCCGGCAGCCGTTCCCCGACCGGGGTGTCAAGCTCCAGCAGGCCGCCGTCCACCAGGGACAGCATGGTGACGGTGCTGAACAGCTTGGTCACCGAGGCGAGGTCAAAAAAGGTGCCCGGTGCGGCGGTCCCGGCCGTGACGGCAGGCAGCGTTTCCCCGGCAATCACGACGGCGCAGCCCGCCGCCGGTGCCACGCCGTCCGCAACTGCCCGGCCAAGGAGGTGCCGTATTTCCGTGGTCAGGCGTTCGTAAGGTGCAGGCATGGGTGGGCTCCGGCGTCGTGGTTCAGGGGGTCCCGGCGGCGAGGGCAGCCGGCAGGAAGCCGCCGCTGCGTTCGAGCAGGGCGGCGGATTCGGCCGCGGGGAGGCCGGTCAGGACCGCGAGGATGGCGGCCTTGACGTGGCCGCCGGCGGCTTCGAGGGCCGCCGCGGCGGTGGCGGAGTCGCATCCGGTGGCCTGCATCAGGGTTTGTGCGCTGCGGGCGCGGAGCTTTTCATTCGTGGCGCGCAGGTCCACCATGTAATTTTTGTAGGTCTTGCCCAGGCGGACCATGGTGATGGTGCTGAGCATGTTCAGCACCAGTTTTTGGCAGGTGCCGGCCTTCAGCCGCGTGGAGCCGGTGAGCACTTCCGGGCCCACCTCGATCTCCAGGGCGGCGTCCGCGGCAGCGCCAAGGGGGGAGTTTTCGTTGCAGGAAAAGCCCACCGTATAGGCGCCCCGGCGGCGTGCGGCAGCGACGGCGGCGACGACGTACGGGGTGCGGCCGGACGCCGCGATGCCGACCACCGAATCATTCTTGGCCAGTTGCAGGGCAGCCATGGCCTGCTGCGCCGCTTCCGCGCTGTCCTCGGCATTTTCCACGGCCTGCCGTACGGCCGCGCCGCCACCGGCAATGACGCCCACCACTTGCGCCGGGTCGGTGCCGAAGGTGGGCGGGCACTCGCTGGCGTCCAGGACCCCGAGCCGGCCGGGGGTGCCGGCACCCACGTAGATGAGGCGGCCGCCGTCGGACATCCGGTGGGAAATTTCATCGATGACCGCTGCGATGGCGGGGACGTGGCGCTGCACCGCTGCCGGGACCAGGGCGTCTTCGGCGTTCATGGCCGCGGCAAGTTCGGCGGTGCTGAGGGCGGCCAGGTCGGGGTGGGCGGGGTTGGGCTGCTCGGTGACGAGGGTGCGCAACTCGGCGCGGATGTCCCCGGGGGCTTGGGGGTGGCCTGCCGGGGCGGGGGCGGCGTTCGGCACGGGGCCCGGGGTGGTCCTGGAAGTGGTCAAGGCGCGCCTTCCCTGCAGCAATAGGGTGGGCCGTAGTTCGGATTACGGCCTTCTGTAACGATTGTAAATTATTTACCAACTGTGCGGCAGAAGGCCCCTACAATGAGGGAACCACGGCCGGGAGGACCCATTGAGCATTCAATCTGTCATTTACGCGAAACGGTCGTCGCTGACTCCCGCGGCCGCGCGGGTTGCGGACGTCATCCTGGCCGACCCCTCCGTGGTCCTGTCTCACACGGTGACGGAATTGGCACAGATGTGCTCCACCTCGGATCCGACGGTGGTGCGGTTCTGCCGGGCCGTGGGGCTGGCCGGTTATGCGCAGCTGCGCCTGGAAATGGCCGCCGAGCTGGGACGTGAAAGCGCAGCCGCCGCGGAGGTGCGCGATCCCGCGTTCGGCGACGACATCAGCCCCGGCACCTCCCTTGCGGACATGGTGGAGCGGATCCGCTTCTCCGAGGTCATGGGGCTGGAGGAAACCACAAGGAACCTGGACCTCGCGGCACTGGAACGGGCCGTGAAGCTGGTTGCTGCCGCCGGCCGGATCAATGTTTACGGCGTGGGGGCCGGCGCCGTGGTGGCTGAGGACCTGCGCTACAAGCTGTTCCGGATCGGGCTGAACGTGTCCGCCTTCGGCAACGCGGACAATGCCCTGATGGGCGCCTCGCTCATGACGGCCGGGGACGTCGCGGTGGCGTTTTCCCACGGCGGGAAGACGGCGTCGGTGGTCGAATTCCTCCGGCTGGCGCGGGCGTCGGGCGCTCCGGCACTGCTGGTGACCAATGCGCCGGCATCCCCGGCCGGCGCCGAGGCGTCCGTGTGCCTGGCCACCATGGTCCGCGAGACGGCCTTCCGGTCTGGGGCCATGGCCTCGCGGATGTCCCAGCTGGCCGTGGTCGACTGCCTGTTCGTTGCCGTGGCCCAGCGCCGCTACGACCGCTCCGTGGCCGCCCTTGCTGCCACGCACCAGGCGGTCGTGGGCACCGACACCGGCGGCTCGCGCGCCTGAGCCCGGGTCCCCGGCCCCAACTGGGTCGCACTTATTACCGATTTCGCGGCGTTTTTCCGGCAAATCCTGCAACTATTGCGACCTACATGGTGGGACCGGGGGCACCTGTGGATAACTTTCTGCGCGGCCCCGCGCTAATTGCCATGATGGAAGGATGTTCCAGCAGCCAGTGGTCCCGCCGGCGTTGTTGACGGGGCCCTTCACCACCCGCCAGGCCGCCGAGCTCGGCGTCAATTACAGCCGCCTGCGTCATGCCGACGTGGCCGGGCTGAGCCGTGGCATCAAGTCCTTCAGCGACGAAGACCTGCCCCTGGCCCTGCTGACCCGGCCGTACACGTTCGTCACCGGGTACTCGGCGGCCTCGCACGCCACGGCCTTCGCCATCTGGGCATTCCCCGGGTTCCTGCCGGTGGCACATCCGGAAAAGATTCACATAGCGCGGCAAAAACCGCACGCCATTCCCCGCAGGACCGGCGTCACCGGCCACCGGACCGAATTCCGCGACGACGAGGTGGAATGCCTCAACGGGCTGTGGATTACCACAAGGGCCCGCACCTGGCTGGACTGTGCGCGCCGAATGGGCGTGGCGGAACTGGTGGTGGTGGCGGACCACCTGATCCGTGTTCCGCGCCCGGAGTTCGAGGGACGCAGTGCACCGTATGCAACGCGCAAGGACCTTGAACTCCTGCTGGACCGCCACAAGGGCACCCCCGGCATCCGCAAGGCCCGTGCCGCCCTCAACCTGGCCCGCGTTGGCTCGGACTCGGCCCAGGAGACGCACCTCCGCCTGGCCATGGGGTTCGCCGGCCTGCCGGAGCCGGACATCAACGTCAGGGTTGAGCTGGCGGGCGGCCGCTCGCGCACCCCGGACGCTTCCTTCCCCCGCTATCGGGTTGCCGTGGAATACGACGGCGGCACCCACGCCGGGACCGACCAGCAGGTCCGCGACATCCGCCGCCAGGAAGACTACGAGGCCGCAGGGTGGATCGAGGTCCGCATCGGCAAGGAACACATGAAGGACGACGCCAAGGCCGCGGTGCGCAAAATCCGCCGGGCGTTGCAAAGCCGCGGCTGGCGCCCCAAGCCCGGCCCAACTGGGTAGCACTACTTACCGAAAATCGTCGATTTTCCCCCGCGAAACGGTAACAAGTGCGACCCAGTTGCTCAGCGGGCAGGGGTGAGGAGGCGGACCACGGCCTCGGCGCTGACGCGGCTGAAGCCGTGGCAGTGGACGGTGGACAGGGCGGTGCCGGTGGCGGTGCCGGGTTCGGGGGGCAGTCCGGCGTTGATGCACAGGGCGCGGGGTGCGACGGCGGCCACCGCGGCCAGGGTGGCCTGCTGCATCGGCGAGGACAGGGCATCGACCAGCACCAGCACCGGCTCGCCCTGCGAGGCGGCGGCGGAGACCAGGTCGGAGAGATCCTCCGCGCTCAGCAGCGACACGTCGGGGACGCAGACCTCGTAACCCTCCAGCAGCGCCGTGGCGAGAAAGTTGTCCGTGGCCCCGGCCGCCATGTTCGGCGCGGTGCGGGCGTCAACGAGCGTGACGACGGCGTCCGGACCGGCCAACGCCACGGCCCCCGCCCCAGGGTCCACGCGGCAGGCCCGGGCCGCCACGTCCACCCAATCGACTTCTCCGTCCTCGCACGCACCGCCTTCACCGCACCGGGAAGCCTCCTGCGACCACTGCACAAAGGCCGCCACGCGCCCGGCCGCCGCCTGCAAAACCTCGACGGGCAGGCGGCCGGAGGATACGGCGCTGTACACGGCGTCAAAAACCTCGGTGTAGCAGGCCTCGTCGTCGCGCCCGGTGGTGTAGGCGTTCAGCGGGTTGCCGACACAGAGCAGGTCGGCGCCGGCCAGCAACGCCAGGACGGCGCCCTCGCCCGGGCCGACGGTAACCCGCACCGCGGCCATGTCCAGGGCGTCGGTCACCAGCAGGCCCCCGAAGCCAAGGTCGCGCAGCAGGGCCCCGGCCCGCGGGTTCAACGTTGCCGGCGCGTCGCCCAGCCCGGGCACGACGATGTGGGCGCCCATCACGGCGGCCACGCCGGCGTCGAACGCGGCCTGGAATGGCGGCAGGTGGTGCTCGCGCAGCTGCGCCAGGGTCAGTTCCACGCGCGCCACGTCCAGGTGGGAATCCGCCACGGTGTCACCGTGCCCGGGAAAGTGCTTGGCGCAGGCTCCGACGCCCGCCGCCTGGATCCCGGCCACCGCGGCGGCAGTGTGCGCACTGACCAGCGCCGCGGAGGAACCGAAGGCACGCACGCCGATCACCGGATTCAGCGGGTTTGTGTTGACGTCGGCCACGGGCGCAATGGCCAGGTTCACCCCGGCGGCGCGGCACAGGCCGCCGATCGCCCGCCCCGCCGCAGCCGTCACCTCCACATCGTCCAGGGCGCCCAGCACCGCCGCGCCGGGAATGGCGGAGCCCCCACGTGACTGGAGCCGGGTCACGTTCCCGCCTTCCTCGTCCACGCCGACGACGGCGGACGGGTTGGCTGCCCGGATGGCGGCAGAGAGTGCCGGGAGCTGTCCGGGGACGTCGGGGTCGATGTTGTGGCTGAAGTAGACCACCCCGGCCAGCCCGTCGCGCAACGCCCGGTCCAGCCACCCGGGGACCGTGGCGCCCACAAAACCGGGCCAGATGACGGCGTTGACCAGGCGGCTGAGGCCGGCTGCGGGGCAGTGGTGCGGGTCACGGAGGGCCATGGCTGACAGCCTACCCGGTGGTAGTGGCATAAACTCAAGCTGTCGCCATCATCGACCAACCCCTGGAGAAAATTCTGTGACCAGCGTACTTAACCGTGTTCCAATCCGCCGGGCCCTGATTTCGGTCTACGACAAAACCGGGCTGGAGGAGTTGGCCACGGGGCTGCACGCCGCCGGTGTTGCCATCGTTTCCACCGGCTCCACCGCGGCCAGGATTGCCGCCGCGGGCGTCCCGGTCACCGAAGTGTCGGAGCTGACCGGCTTCCCGGAGTGCCTGGACGGCCGCGTCAAGACCCTCCACCCCATGGTCCACGCCGGCATCCTGGCCGACCGCCGCCTGCCCGACCACGTCCGCCAGCTTGAAGAGCTGCACGTGGAGCCGTTTGACCTGGTGGTGGTGAACCTCTACCCGTTCGTGGACACCGTGAAGTCCGGCGCGGAGCAGGACGCCGTGGTGGAGCAGATCGACATCGGCGGCCCTTCCATGGTGCGCGCCGCGGCCAAGAACCACCCGTCCGTGGCCGTCGTCGTGGACCCCGCCAAGTACGCCGACGTGGTGCTTGCCGCGGCCGAAGGCGGCTTCACGCTGGCCGCCCGCCAGCGCCTGGCTGCCGCCGCCTTTGCCCACACGGCGGCGTATGACAACGCCGTGGCGTCCTGGACGGCCTCCCAGTTCCTGGACGAGGACGGCGACGGCGTGGTCGAGTGGCCCGCGTACGCCGGCTACTCGCTGGAACGCTCCGAGGTGCTGCGCTACGGTGAAAACCCCCACCAGCAGGCCGCACTCTACGTGGACCAGGCCGCCCCGGCCGGCATTGCGCAGGCGGACCAGCTGCACGGCAAGGCCATGAGCTACAACAACTTTGTCGACGCCGACGCCGCCCTGCGCGCAGCGTTCGACTTCGACGGCCCCGCCGTGGCCGTGGTCAAGCACGCGAACCCCTGCGGCGTGGCCGTGGCCTCCGCGGATGCCGACGACCCCATCGCCGACGCCCACCGCAAGGCCCACGCCTGCGACCCCGTCTCCGCCTACGGCGGCGTCATCGCCGCCAACCGCACCGTCACCGCCGGCATGGCCCGGACCGTGAAGGACATCTTCACCGAAGTTGTCATCGCCCCGGACTTTGCACCCGAAGCCGTGGAAATCCTGTCCAAGAAGAAGAACGTCCGCCTGCTGGCCCTGCCCGACGGCTACGGCCGCTACCCGGCAGAGGTCCGCCAGGTTTCCGGCGGCATGCTGGTGCAGGTGAGCGACCGGATCGACGCCGACGGCGACAACCCCGCCAACTGGACGCTCGCCGCAGGCCCCGCCGCCGACGAATCCACGCTGGCCGAGCTCAAATTCGCCTGGACCGCCGTCCGGGCCGCCAAGTCAAACGCGATCCTGCTCGCCAAGGACGGCGCCACCGTCGGCATCGGCATGGGCCAGGTCAACCGCGTTGACTCCTGCAGGCTGGCCGTGGAGCGTGCCAACACGCTCGGTGTCCAGGTGGAATCCACCGTTGACGCCGCCGGCGGCGCAGCGGGTGCCGAAGGCGTCTCCGAAAGGCGCGCGGTCGGTTCCGTTGCCGCCTCGGACGCGTTCTTCCCGTTCGCCGACGGCCTGCAGATCCTGCTCGACGCCGGCGTGCGCGCCGTGGTCCAGCCCGGCGGATCCATCCGCGACGAGGAAGTCATCGCGGCCGCCAACGCGGCCGGCGTCACCATGTACTTCACCGGTTCCCGGCACTTCTTCCACTGAGTTGATCGCCCCAGGGCGCTTCCGCTGCACCACCGAATGCAAGCATCAAATTCGGTGGTGCAGCTTCGGTGACCTGTCGGGCGCCTGACGCACATTATGTGCACCATCAAATTCGGTGGCGCCCTTTAAGTGCCACAATGCCGGGAATGTCTGTCGGGGATGGCATGCTGTGTGGAAAGCAACATCAAGACGGCAATCCACCGGGGGAGTGGGAACGATGTCAGTTTGGGTGGTCGTGGCGGTGGGCGTCCTTGCGCCCATTGTGGTGGCATTGCTGGCGGCGCTGGTCGTGCGCCGGCTGCGCGGAAGGCCGTCGGATCCGGCGGCAGCGCCTGAATCCGGGCCGGATGCCGGAGTGGACGTGCACCATGGTGCCCACCAGCAGGCCGTGCAGCAACGCGTGAACCAGCAGGTCAACGCCCGGCCGCCGTCGTACTTTAAGGAACCCGGCTCACTTGTCCGGATCGGGCGTGCGCGTGCCGAGCTCGGCATCGAGGCGCAGGAGGCCGTCGCCGTCGTCGCCAATCAGGTTGATCCGGCCAATGATTTCACTGACGGAGGACTCCTCTTCGAGCTGTTCGTTGATGAACCAGTTCAGCAGCGGGATCGAGTCGATGTCGCCCGTTTCCTGGGACATCCGGTACAGGTTGCGAATGGAATCGGAGACCTGCTGCTCGTTGTCCAGGGCGGCCTTGAAGGCATCCAGTGGCGACTTGATGGTGAGATTGGGGGCCGTGATGGCTTCAATCCTGGGGCAAGCCTCGCGGTCAACCATGTGGTCGGTGAACCTCTGCGCGTGGCCTAGCTCCTCGCCGGATTGGATCAGGAACCAGCTGGCCATGCCGGGCAGGTTCCTGAAGTCCATTTCGATGGACAGCTGGCGGTACACCATGGCGGCCTTGAGCTCCATGGTGACCTGGTCGTTGACTGCGTCTGCGAATTTCCCTTTGAGTTCCATGTGATCCACGCTACTTACTGCGCGGTGACTTGTCAGGTGTTCGGGTCACAAAGCAGGCCCCCTCCCCGCCGATACACGGCAGAGGGGCCCATTCGGGTAAGTTGGAGGGGAAGAAAACGAAATCATTTTCGCATTCCACCGTTGTAATTTTGTAGGAGACGCCTCACCCATGGCCAAGATTATCTACACCCACACCGACGAAGCGCCCATGCTGGCGACCTATTCGCTCCTGCCCATTGTCCAGGCGTTCGCCTCGACCGCAGGCGTCGAGATCGAGACCCGCGACATCTCACTCTCCGGCCGCATCATCGCCGTCTTCGGCGACTACCTCGCCGAGGACCAGCGGATCGAGGATGCGCTGGCTGAACTGGGTGCCCTGGCCAAGGACCCCGATGCCAACATCATCAAGCTGCCGAACATCAGCGCGTCCATCCCGCAGTTGAAGGCCGCCATCGCCGAACTCCAGGGCCAGGGCTACGCACTGCCGGACTACCCGGACGACCCCTCCACGGATGAGGAAAAGGACGTCCGCGCCCGCTACGACAAGATCAAGGGCAGTGCCGTGAACCCGGTGCTGCGAGAGGGCAACTCGGACCGCCGCGCACCCCTCTCCGTCAAGAACTACGCCAAGGCCAACCCGCACAGCATGGGCGCCTGGTCCGCGGATTCCAAGACGAACGTGGCTACCATGTCCGCCGGCGACTTCCGCCACAACGAGAAGTCCGTGGTGATCCCGGCCGACGACAAAATCAAGATCCAGTTCGTCGCCACCGACGGCACCGTCACCGTGCTCAAGGACTCATTCCCGGTGCTCGCCGACGAGATCGTTGACGGCACGGTCATGAACGCTGCAGCCCTGGACGAGTTCCTCAAGGCCCAGGTGGCCCGCGCCAAGAAAGACGGCGTCCTGCTCTCGGCACACCTGAAGGCCACCATGATGAAGGTTTCGGACCCGGTCATCTTCGGCCACGTCGTGAAGGCCTACTTCCCGGACCTGTTCGCCAACTACGGCGACGCCCTGGCCAAGGCCGGCCTCAGCCCCGCCAACGGCCTGGCCTCCATCCTCAACGGCCTGGACGCCCTGCCCGCCGATGTCCGCGCCGGCGTCGAAGCCGCCATCCAGAAGGGGTACGACGAGGGCCCCGCCCTGGCCATGGTCGATTCCGACAAGGGGATCACCAACCTGCACGTGCCCTCCGACGTGATTGTGGACGCCTCCATGCCGGCCATGATCCGCACCTCCGGCCACATGTGGGGCGCCGACGGCAAGGAACACGACACCCTCGCCGTCCTGCCGGACAGCAGCTACGCCGGCGTCTACCAGGTGACCATCGACGACTGCCGCGCCCACGGCGCCTTCGACCCGACCACCATGGGCACCGTCCCCAACGTGGGCCTCATGGCCCAGGCCGCCGAGGAATACGGCAGCCATGACAAGACGTTCGTCCTCGACGAGGCCGGCACCGTGCAGATCACCAACACCGCCGGCGACGTGCTCATCTCGCACGAAGTTGCCCCCGGGGACATCTGGCGCGCCTGCCAGGTCAAGGACATCCCGGTCCGTGACTGGGTCAAGCTTGCCGTCACCCGTGCCCGCGCCTCGGCCACCCCGGCCGTGTTCTGGCTGGATGAGACCCGCGCCCACGACGCCAACCTCATCACCAGGGTCAAGGAATACCTGAAGGAGCACGACACCGAGGGCCTGGACATCCGCATCCTCTCCCCGGAGAAGGCCACTGCCTTCACGCTGGAGCGCATCCGCCGCGGCGAGGACACCATCTCCGTCACCGGCAACGTGCTGCGCGACTACCTGACCGACCTGTTCCCGATCCTGGAGCTGGGCACCAGCGCCAAGATGCTCTCCATCGTCCCGCTCATTGCGGGCGGCGGGCTCTTCGAGACCGGCGCCGGCGGCTCCGCACCGAAGCACGTGCAGCAGCTGATCAAGGAAAACCACCTGCGCTGGGACAGCCTGGGCGAATTCCTGGCACTGGCCGTCAGCTTTGAGCACCTGGCCGTCTCCAAGGGCAACGCCCGGGCACAGATCCTGGCCGACACCCTGGACCGCGCCACCGGCACCTTCCTGCTGCAGAACAAGTCCCCTAAGCGCAAGGTCGGCGAGATCGACAACCGCGGCAGCCACTTCCACCTGGCCAAGTTCTGGGCCCAGGAACTGGCCGCCCAGACCGTTGACGCCGAACTGGCCGCAGCCTTCGCCGCCGTCGCCGCCGACCTGACGGACAACGAGGAAACCATCGTTGCCGAACTGCTCGCGGTGCAGGGCTCCCCGGTCGACCTGGGCGGCTACTACCGCACGGACGCAGCCAAGGTTGCCGCCATCATGCGCCCGTCCGCCAAGCTGAACAAGGCCATCGAAACCCTGGCCTAAATCCGCCGGTCGGGACCCCGCCGGTCGAGCCGGCACAAACCCCGGCGGTCGAGCCCGCCGGGACCTTGAAACCGCCCCGCCCAAGCACCGTCCGCAGGCAAGATAAAAGCCCGCCTCCCACCGGAGGCGGGCTTTTATTGTCCCCGAGCGCCGCCGTCGCCCTGTTCACCGCAAAATTCTCCCGTCCGTTATCAGATCTTTACGCTAAATGTGTCCCGGACCACATACTTGCGGGTAATGTCAGATCTCGTGAAGAGCAGGGAAACCTGGGGGACGAGGACGTCCACCGGGACTCTGCGACATAGTCCGGAAGGCGAATCTATGTACCGTAAGCAAGTGATGACCACCCTCGCAGCAGCCGCCACCCTTGGCATGCTCATGGCAGGGTGTGCGAATCAGGCCGCACCCCAGAGCAGCGGAAGCGCCGGTGGAGGCTCCACCACCGTCAACATTCCCGCGTTGACTTCCATCCAAACCCCGAAGGACGCCGTCCTGCCCGCGGGCAATGGCAAGGCCACCTGCCCGGCCACCACCACGCTGGCCTACATTGGCGCCGAAACGGGGGCCAACGCCCAGCTGGGCATCAACATTTTCAACGGCGTCCAGCTGGCCGTCTCCCAGCACAACAAGGCCAACGCCAACTGCCAGGTCCAGTTCAAGAAGTTTGACACCGAAGGCGACCCGAACAAGGCGACCGGCCCCGTCACCCAGGCCACCAAGGAAGCCGACATCATCGGCGTCGTGGGCCTGCCGTTCTCCGGCGAGTCCAAGGCCACCGGCAACATCTTCGAGCAGCAGAAGCTGGTCCACATCACCCCCGCCGCCACGAACCCGACGCTGACCCAGAACGGCTGGACCACGTTCTTCCGCGGCCTGGGCAACGACGCCGTCCAGGGCCCGGCAGCTGCGAAGTTCATCACCGGCAAGCTCGGCGCCAAGAAGGTCTACCTGGTCCAGGACGACTCCGACTACGGAATCGGCCTCGGCAAGACCACCTCGGACGGACTCGGTTCGGCCCTGATCGGCACCGACAAGGTCACCACCGGCCAGAAGGACTTCTCGGCCACGATCTCCAAGATCATGAACGCCAAGGCCGACGCGGTCTTCTACTCGGGCTACTACGCCGAAGGCGCCCCGTTTGACCAGCAGCTCGTGGCCAAGGGCTTCACCGGCACGTTCATCGGCCCGGACGGCCTGAAGGATGACCAGTTCATCAAGCAGGCCGGCGACGCCTCGGCCAACGCGTTCTTCACCTGCCCCTGCATCCCGGGCGAGTTGATCCCGACCTTCGAATCTGCCTACAAGGCAGCAAACAACATGGAACCGGGCACGTACTCGATCGAGGGCTACGACGCTGCCACCGTGCTGCTGGCAGGGATCGACGCCGGCAACCAGGACCGCGCCAAGCTGCTGAGCTGGGTCAAGTCCTACGACAAGGACGGGCTGAGCAAGCACTACAAGTGGAATGACAAGGGCGAGCTCCAGGCCCCGACCGTCTACGGCTACAAGGTTGAAAACGGCAAGATCGTCCCGATCGGCGCCATCGGCGAGTAATTCAGGCGCACAAGGCTGTGGGACGGGGGACCTCCGGCCCACAGCCTTTGCGTGCCACCCTATCCCGTTCGCTCTACCGGCAGCGGCCGGCCCATCCGAAGCCATGGGCGCTGCCAAGATCAGGATGTCCGAATGATTCCCACCCTCCTAACAATGCTCCCCGCATCCGCCTCCGACAGTTCGTGGATCACCTTTGATATTCCCTCGCTGTTGCAGAACTTTTGGTCCGCCACCTTTGACGGGCTGACGTTTGGCTCCATCTACGCCCTGGTGGCCCTCGGGTACACCCTCGTTTACGGCGTGCTCAACCTGATCAACTTCGCGCACTCCGAAGTGTTCATCATGGGCTGCTACGGCGTGTTTTTCACGCTCAGCTTCCTCGGCTTCGGCCCCTCCGCACCCAACCTGTCCATCGGCTCGATCATCGTCAACCTGCTGTTGGCGCTTGTCGTGGCCATATGCGCCTCGGCGCTTACGGCGTTCCTGCTTGAGCGGCTGGCCTATAAACCGCTGCGCAAACGCAACGCGCCGCGCCTGGTCTTTTTGATCACGGCCATCGGCGCCTCGTTCACCATCCAGTACACGATCTTCCTGGTCCGCGGACCCAACCCCGAACCGGCCCTGACCATGTTCAGGTCGCGGCCGATCTTTGAGGTTTTCGGGACCTTCATCTACGACCAGCAGCTGATCATTGTCATCGCGGCCGTGATCATGATGGTCATCACCGAACGCTTCATCAGCAAGTCCCGCACCGGGCGCGGCATCCGTGCCGTGGCCCAGGACCCGGACACCGCCACGCTCATGGGCGTGAACAAGGAAAAGATCATCATCACCACGTTCGTGATCGGCGGCATCCTCGCCGGCGCGGCCGCATTGTTCTACGTCATGAAGATCCCCTCCGGGGTCCAGTACAACGGCGGATTCATCCTGGGCATCAAGGCGTTCGCCGCGGCTGTCCTGGGCGGCATCGGCAACGTCCGGGGGGCGCTGCTCGGCGGCCTGCTCCTCGGGCTCATCGGCAACTACGGACAGATCCTGCTGGGCAACTCGCAGTGGACCGACGTTGTTGCATTCGTGGTCCTGGTGCTCGTGCTGCTGCTGCGGCCCGAGGGCATCCTGGGCACCTCGCTGGGAAGGAGCAAGGCATGAGCATGGTAGACGGGCCGACACCCCTTCACACCGCCAAAGGAGACCAGGCGGCCGAAAACCGTGAGGCCGTGGGGCTCCCGCCCGGCTCCAGCGCGGCAGCCCGCCGCAGGGGCTGGTTCAGCGGCCTCGGCGACAAGTGGCAGGCGCTGCCACGGCAAAAACAGTGGGCGTTCCTGATCCTGGTGGTGATCCTGGCGTACCTGCTGCCGGTCATCAACCCGCCGTTGATTTCCACCGAACCGGGCAACGACTTTGCACTGGCCTGCCAGACCATGGCCGTCTGGGCGCTCGTGGCCGTGGGGCTGAACATCGTGATCGGCTATGCGGGGCTCCTGGACTTGGGCTACATTGCCTTCTTTGCCGTCGGCTCATACGTGACGGCCATGCTGACCAGTTCCGACTCCACCTTCCTGAAGATCCCCTACCTGTGGACCCTTCCGGTGGCCATGGCGGTGACCATGTTCTTCGGCGTGCTGCTCGGCGTTCCGACGCTGCGCCTGCGCGGGGACTACCTGGCCATCGTCACGCTGGGATTCGGTGAAATTGTCCGCATCCTGGCCACGATCATCCCGGCCATGAAGGGCCAGGTCGGCTTCCAAAACGTCGGCCACCCGCCGGGAACGGATGCCAGCGGCGTGCCCATCTTTGCCAACTCCAACGGCACGCCCTGGTACTGGCTCACCCTGACCATCCTGATCATTGTGCTGCTGCTTGCCGGCAACCTGGAACGCAGCAGGGTGGGCCGCAACTGGATCGCCATCCGCGAGGACGAGGACGCTGCCGAGACCATGGGCGTCCCCACCTTCAAGTACAAGGTATGGGCGTTTGCCATCGGCGCCGGCGTGGGCGGACTGTCCGGTGCCCTCATGTCCGGGCAGGTCGGCTTCGTGAACAACCAGAAGTTCGACGTCGTCACCTCCGTGCTGTTCGTGGCCGCCGTGGTGCTGGGCGGGGCGGGCAACAAGGTCGGCGCCATCCTCGGTGGGGCCCTTGTGGCCTACATTCCGCTGCGTTTTACGGCGATCGCCGACTACAAGTACCTGATCTTTGGCCTGGCCCTCGTCCTGATCATGATCTACCGTTCGCACGGGCTGCTGGCCGCCCGGCAACAGCTGCTGGCCTATGGCCGCAATGCCTATGCCGCGGTGCGGGCGTCCGCCGATGCCAAGGCCGCCAAGGCCAAGCCCGGGCCGGGGAAGGAGGCCTCCTCATGAGCGAGTCAACGGAAGCAACCGGCCGGCATGCGGACACCGAGGTTGCCGGCGTCGAGGCGGAGGTGGCCGAGGCCGCCGCGCCGGAACGCGAAATTGCCGTCAGTGTCGGGGACGACCTCGTCGAGGTGAAGAACCTGACCATGAAGTTTGGCGGCCTGCTGGCGCTGGACAACATCAGCTTCACCATCAAGCGGGGGGAGATCCTGGGGCTGATCGGGCCCAACGGCGCCGGCAAGACCACCTGCTTCAACGCCATGACCGGCGTGTACAAGCCCACCGGCGGCCAGGTGCTGCTCGAGGGTAGGCTGCTCAACGGCATGAAGCAGCACAAGATCACCCGGGCCGGGCTGGCCCGCACCTTCCAAAACATCCGGCTGTTCGGCGAGATGACCGCCCTGGAAAATGTGGTGGTGGGGCTCGACGCGCGGCACAAGACCTCCGTGATCGGCGCCCTGCTGCGGCTGCCCCGCCACGTCCAGGAGGAGAAGACGGCGATCGAGCGGGGCATGGCCCTGCTGGAATTTGTGGGGATCGCCGACCAGGCCGCCACGCTGTCCCGGCACCTGCCGTACGGCAGCCAGCGCCGCCTGGAGATCGCCAGGGCCCTCGCCACGGACCCCAAGGTGCTGTGCCTCGACGAGCCGGCCGCCGGCTTCAACCCGGCGGAAAAGGAAGAGCTCATGCAGCTCATCCGCACCATCCGGGACGACGGCTACACGGTCCTGCTGATTGAGCACGACATGAAGCTGGTCATGGGGGTGACCGACAGGATTGTGGTGCTGGAGTTCGGGAAGAAAATTGCCGACGACGTCCCAACCGTGATCAGGGAAGACCCCAAGGTCATTTCCGCCTATCTAGGGGAGCCCGAAGATGACTTTGCTTGAGCTGAAAAACATTTCCGTCCACTACGGGCGGATCCAGGCCATCAAGGAGATGTCCTTCACGGTGGACGAAGGGGAGATCGTCTCCCTGATCGGTGCCAACGGCGCAGGCAAGACCACCACCATGAAGACCATCTCCGGGCTGTTGAACCCCTCCGGCGGATCCATCTCCTTCATGGGGGAGGACATCACGAAGATGAAGGCCCACATCCGGGTGGTGCAGGGGATCTCCCAGGCACCGGAAGGCCGCGGGATCTTCCCGGCCATGACGGTCCTGGAGAACCTTGACATGGGGACATTCGGCCGCAAGGACCGCAGCGGCGTCGGGGAGGACCTGGACCGCGTGTTCACGCTGTTCCCGCGCCTGAAGGAACGCCAAAAGCAGTTCGGCGGCACCATGAGCGGCGGCGAGCAGCAAATGCTCGCCATCGGCCGCGCGCTGATGTCCCGGCCCAAGCTGCTGCTGCTTGACGAGCCCTCCATGGGGCTGGCCCCGCAGTTCATCCGGCAGATCTTCAAGATCATCACCGAGATCAACACCCAGGGCACCACGGTGCTGCTCGTGGAGCAGAACGCCAACCAGGCCCTGGCCCGGGCACACCGGGCCTTTGTGCTGGAGACCGGGGAGATCACGCACAGCGGCACGGGCAAGGAACTGCTGGCAAACCCGGCCATCAAGGAGGCCTACCTGGGCGTCGGCTGACCCGCTGACGGAAGTTAACCTTCGAGGGCGTGCGAAGCTGACGCCAAGCTGGCGGCGGGCCTCGTCGAAGAGTTCCATGACGGCCACGCTGTCAGCGAGCGGCATGGTGGCACTTTCGGTCAGGCCCGCCTGGATGCAGCGGGTCACCTCGCGCAGCTGGTAGGTGTAGCCGCGGCCGGGGTGTTCAAACGTCTCGGTGCGTTCGCTGCCCCAACCCACGGAAATGCGCAGGGCCTTGGGGTTGTTGACCGAGCCCACGGTTTCCACGAAGCCCTTGGTGCCGGCCACGGTTGCCACCCGGGGTCCGTGGGCGCCGAGGTAGCTCATCAGCTGGGCCTGGGCGCCATTGTGATAGCCCAGTGACAGGGAGTTTTGTGCGTCCACGCCCAGCGCCGTCAGCTCGCCCGTGGCGGACACGGCGGCAGGCTTCCCCAGCGTCGCCCAGGCCCACAACAGCGGGTAGACGGTGATGTCCAGCAGTGCGCCGCCGCCGGCTGACGGGGCCCAGATGCGGGCGGTGTCATCCACGGGGGCCGGGAATCCCAGGTCCGCCCGGACCCACTTCACCTCGCCGATCTCGCCGGCGGCCACAATCTCCAGCGCCCGCTGGAATCCCGGGACAAACCGCGCCCACACGGCTTCCATGAGGAACAGCTGCCGGGAACGGGCCAGTTCAACCAGGGAGCGGGCTTCGGCCGCCGTGATGGTGAGGGACTTTTCGCACAAGACGTGCTTGCCATGTTCCAGGGCGGCGCGGGCGATGTCGTAGTGCTGGGCATGCGGGGTCGCGATGTACACCACGTCCACGTCCGGGTCCTGCACCAGCTGGAGGTGGCCCGGGGCACCCGGTCCGTCGTGGCCGCCGTCGAAATAGTGGGTGGCAAAGCCGAACTTTTCGGCAAAGGCCGCCGCACCCGCCTCCCGGCGCGAGCTCACGGCCTGCAGCACGGCGTCCTCAAGCAGGGCCAGGTCCCCCGTGACGGTGGTGGCAATGTTGCCGGTGGCCACCACGCCCCAGCGCAGCGGGGTTCCCGTCGCGGCGAGTGTTTCCGGGTTGGCCGAGGTGTACCAGTCGGGGCGGGCAACAAAGCGGGGAATGGTCATGGCGCCATTCTGCCAGTTGCCGCGGGCGTGGGGGAACACGGCAAGGGCCCCGTCCGGCGCGTCGTGATGGACGACGGCGGACGGGGCCCTTGCGGCGTTGGTGCCTTGGGTGCCGGGCTACTTGGTCAGCGGGCCCAGGACCTTGTCATTGGCGTACTGCTCGGCGGCGTTGGCCTTGGTGACAATCTTGGGAACCAGCAGGTATGCCGGGACAACCTTGACTCCGTTGTTGTAGGAGGTCGGGTCGTTGATCTCCGGCTTGGTGCCCTTCTGCAGGCCCTTGACCATGTCGATGGCGTGGTTGACCAGGGCCGTGGTGTCCTTGTTGATCGTGGAGTACTGCTCCCCGGCCATGATGGACTTGACGGACTGAACCTCGGAATCCTGGCCGGTGACGGTCGGGATGGGCTTGCCGGCAGCCTTCACGGACGTGATGATGGCCCGGGCCAGGGTGTCGTTCGGGGAGAGGACCCCGTCCAGGGAAGCGCTGCTGTAGCTGCCGACCAGAAGGGAGTCCATGCGCTTCTGCGCGTTTTCAGCCTTCCATCCCTGGGTCACGGCCTGCGGGAACGTCTTCTGGCCGGAGACCACCTTCAGGGTGCCGTCGTCGATCTTGGGTTGGAGGACCTTCATGGCGCCGTCAAAGAAGACCTTGGAGTTGGCATCATCGGGGGAGCCGGCAAAGAGCTCAATGTTGTACGGGCCGTTGGGCTTCTTGGCCTTCATGCCGTCCAGCAGGGCCTGGCCCTGCAGTTCGCCGACCTTGAAGTTGTCGTAGGCGACGTAGTAGTCCACGTTGGGGGTGTTCAGCAGGAGGCGGTCGTAGGCGATGACGGTGGCGCCGGCATCCTTGGCCTGCTTGAGCTGGGTGCCCAGCTGGGCGCCGTCGATGGCGCCGACAATGATGACCTTGGCACCCTTGGTGACCATGGAGCTGATCTGGTTCTGCTGTTCCGACACGCCACCGTTGGCAAACTGGACGTCGCCCTTGAAGCCGGCCTGGCTGAGCCCGTCGTTGAACAGCTTTTCCGCCAGCACCCAGTTTTCACTGGTCTTCTGGGGCAGGGCCACGCCAATCAGCGAACCGGCCGCGAAGCCGGCAGCACCGCCGCTGGAGGAGGCTGCCGGGGTTGCCGCGCGGCCGCAGCCCGTCAGTGCCAGGGCGGAGACCGCCAGGACCACTGCCATGGATTTGGCAGCCTTGTTGAGCTTGAACATGGGGTTCGCTTTCTGTTGGGTTCGTGAAGTGATGACTTGACAGGAAGTTTTTAGGATTCGACCCTGACGGCGTCCTTGAGGGGCTCTGCCACCGCAAGGTCCGGATTGTCCCGGCCGCCCAGGCGCTTCATCATGTGTCCGATGAAGGAGGGCTTGCCCTGGGATTTGTTGTAGACGTCGAAGACCACGGCGGCGAGCAGGACCAGGCCCTTGATGATCTGGGTCATGTCCGAGCCGACGCCCATGAGCTGGAGTCCGTTGTTGAGGACGGCCATGACCAGGCCGCCGATCATGGAGCCGACCACCGTGCCGACACCGCCGGTGACGGCTGCACCGCCGATGAAGACGGCGGCGATGGCGTCCAGTTCCCAGCCGACGCCGTCGGACGGGCCGGAGGCGTTGGAGCGGGCCACGAAGATCATGCCGGCCAGGCCCGCGAGCACGGACATGTTGAGGATGACGAGGAAGTCGGTGCGCTTGCTCTTGACGCCGGAGAGGGCGGCTGCGTGGCGGTTGCCGCCGACGGCGTAGATGTGGCGGCCGATGGTGGTGCGGGCCGAGATGAAGCCGTAGGCCAGGACCAGGACGCCGAGGATGATGCCCGGGACCGGGAAGGACGTGCCGGGGCGGCCAGTGGCAAAGAGGTAGGTGACATAGAGGACCACGGCGCACAGGATGACGAGCCGGGTGATGCTCACCCAGAGCGGCTTGACATCTGCGCCGAGTGCCACGGCCTTGCGGCGGCTGCGCAGTTCGCCCCAGATGAGGGCGGCGACGGCGATGAAGCCCAGGAGCAGCGTCAGGTTGTTGTAGCCGGTGTCGGGCCCGATTTCCTTCAGGTAGCCGGCACCGATGTACTGGAAGTCGGCGGAGACGGGGATGGTCAGTGACTTGCCGAAGTACTGGTTGGCGCCGCGGAAGAGCAGCATGCCAGCCAGGGTGACGATGAAGGCGGGGATGCCGACGTACGCGACGAAGAAGCCCTGCCAGGCGCCGATGACGGCACCCAGGACCAGCCCGACGACGATGCCCATGTACCAGGGCAGGCCCCAGTCCTGCATGGTCAGCGCCACCACGATGCCGACGAACGCGGCGACGGAACCGACCGAAAGGTCAATGTGGCCGGCGATGATGACCAGCACCATGCCGATGGCGAGGATGAGGATGTAGGAATAGCCGTTGACCAGGTTGATGACGTTGTCCGGGGTGAGGATCACACCGCCGGTTTGCCACTGGAAGAACAGGACCAGGGCGACGAGGGCGAAGATCATCCCGAATTGGCGGGTGTTGCCGCCGAAGAGTTGTTTGATGGCGTTCATGGTTTTCTTCCCTGGGTCTAGGCAGATTTCTTGACAGCGGTCATGCGCTTCATCAGCGATTCCTGGCTGGCCTGGTCTTTGTTCAGCACGCCGGTGATGGCGCCCTCGAAAATGGTGTAGATGCGGTCCGAGATGCCCAGCAGTTCCGGCAGCTCGGAGGAGATGACAATGACGCCCTTGCCTTGGCTGGCCAGGGCCTGGATGATTCCGTAGATCTCATACTTGGCGCCGACGTCGATCCCGCGGGTGGGTTCGTCGAGGATGAGCAGGTCCGGGTCGGTGAACATCCACTTGGCCAGGACCACCTTTTGCTGGTTCCCGCCCGAAAGCTTGGCCACGCCCTCGTCCACGCTGGGCGTCTTGGTGCGCAGCTGCCTGCGGTACTGCTCGGCCACCGCGTATTCCTTGTCAAGGTCGACGACGGTGTGCTTGGAGATGGCGGGGAGGTTGGCGGCGACGGTGGTGGTCTTGATGTCGTCAAGCAGGTTCAGCCCGAGGGTCTTGCGGTCTTCGGTGACGTAGCCCAGGCCGTGCCTGATGGCCTCGGGGACGTTGCGGAGCGTGATTTCCTTCCCGTCCTTGATGATCTGCCCGGAGACGTAGTTGCCGTAGGAGCGGCCGAAGAGGGAGCGGGCCAGTTCGGTGCGCCCGGCACCCATGAGGCCGGCAAATCCGACGATCTCGCCGCGGCGGACGTTGAAGCTGGAGTTCTTGCAGACCAGGCGGTCGGCAATCTGCGGGTGGGCCACGGTCCAGTTCCTGACCTCGAAGAACACCTCGCCGATCTGGGGCGTGTGGTCCGGGAACCGGGATTCCAGGGTCCTGCCCACCATGCCCTTGATGATGCGGTCCTCGTCGACACCGTCGGCCTTGACATCCAGGGTTTCAATCGTCTTGCCGTCGCGGATGATGGTGATCGAATCGGAGACCTGCTCGATCTCGTTGAGTTTGTGGGAGATCATGATGCAGCTGATGCCCTTGCCCTTCAGCCCCCGGATCAGGTCCAGGAGGTGCTGGGAGTCGGATTCGTTCAGGGCCGCGGTGGGCTCGTCAAGGATGAGCAGCTTGACCGATTTGTTCAGGGCCTTGGCGATTTCCACCAGCTGCTGCTTGCCGACGCCAATCTCCTTCACGGGGGTGTCGGGATCCTCGTCCAGCCCCACCCGGGCCATCAGCTCCACGGAACGCAGCCGGGCCTCGGCCCAGTTGATCACGCCGAACCGGGTGGGCTCGTTCCCCAGGAAGATGTTCTCCATGACGGACAGCTCGGGGATCAAGGCCAGTTCCTGGTGGATGATCGCGATTCCGGCGTTTTCGCTGGCGCGGATGTCCTTGAATTCGCACACTTCGTTTTGGAAGACGATCTCCCCGCCGTAGCTGCCGAAGGGGTAAACGCCGGAGAGGACCTTCATGAGCGTGGACTTGCCGGCGCCGTTCTCACCACAAATGGAATGGATCTCGCCGGCACGGACAGCAATGGAAACATCGGACAGGGCCTTGACGCCGGGAAATTCCTTGGTGATGGATCGCATCTGAAGAATGATGGGGTTTGCGGACGGCATGTGCGTTTCGCTTTCCAAGACAGACGTCTTTGTCGGTACGCCACACCCGCTGTGTGCCGAGCGTGAAGAGGTAGAGCAAAAATTGTTACTTAGGAGATTCAACCCGGTTGGCGTCTTGTCGTCAACCTTTTAACGCAACGGGATGGTAACGGTTCTATGTGTTGTGGCGGTCCGCGTCATGCTGGAACACGAGTGAGACCGCGCCGAGCCCCTCCGAGCGGGGCCCCAGGGATGAGGTCGCCAACGTGGTGTTCTCCCCGACCACCGGCACTGCGTGGCGCAGCAGGCCCCGCCGGATGGGTGCCAGCAGGAGCTCGCCCAGGGTGGCCAGCGGGCCGCCGATGACGATGACGTCCGGGCTCATGAGGTTGGAGATGGTGGCCAGTGCCCGGCCGACGGCGGTCCCCGCGTCCTCGAGGACGCGCAGCGTCGTGGAATCACCCGACTTGGCCTGGCGGACAATGTCCTCGACATCGACCGGATGGTTCCTGTCGCGGCTGAGGAGCTCGATCATGGTGGCGGTCGAGGCAACGGTTTCCAGGCAGCCGCGGTTGCCGCAGCGGCAGATCCGCCCGGATTCGTTGATGGTCAGGTGGCCGATTTCCCCGGTCACGCCGATGCTGCCCGAGTAGAGCGAGCCGTTGAGGATCAGGCCCGCTCCGATCCCGGTGCCGATCTTGACGAAGACCAGGTTGGGGACGGCGGTGTGGGCCCCCCAGGTGATCTGCGCCAGGGCCCCGAGGTTGGCGTCGTTTTCAATGTAGACGGGCAGGTCCAGGGCGGACTTGAGCCGCTCGTGGAGGTTGATGCCCACCCATTCCGGCAGGATGGCACCCTGGATGACCTTGCCCGTCCGCCGGTCGATGGGGCCGGGAATGCCGGCGCCGGCGCCCATCAGTGATGACCTGGCAATGGCCTTTTCGGCGAGCAGCTCGTCCAGCAGCTTGGCCGCGGCGGCAATGCCGACGGTGGCGTTGTGCCCGGGCGGCAAGGGGATCTGGCGCTCGGCCACCACCTCGTAGGACCTGTTGGCCAGCACCACCCGGACGTGGCTGCGGCCAAAGTCAATCCCGGCGGCAATGGAGCTGTCCCCGATGTACCGCACCGAATGCGCGCGGCGTCCGGAACTGGTGGTGGCCGTCAGGGTGACCAGGCCGGCCTGGTGCATGCTCTTGACGATGTTGGACACCGTTGCAGTGGACAGGCCCGTCAACCGCGCCAGCTCGGCCTGGGTGGCCGGACCACCGCGCAGCAGCTGCTCGGTGAGCCGGAGCTGGTTGCGAATCCGCAAGGCCGACTGCGATCCCGGCTTGGATGGGCCGCCGGCGCTGCGGACGGTGCTGCTTTCGTCATCTGACATAACTGGCAGCATGCCCCACGTCATATGTTGAAGTCAAGAATTTAACGCTATCGAAATGGTTTGTGTTAAGTGGTTGACGTTATCCTGCCGCTAGGCGTGGATGGCCTTGTGCTTGCGGGCCAGCTCCACGTAGTGCAAGGCATTGCCCTTCACGTGCTCCAGCTCCTCGGCGGTCAACGCGCGGCGGACCTTCGCGGGGACGCCGGCCGCCAGGGACCCGGGCGGAATGACGGCGCCTTCGAGCACCACCGCGCCGCCGGCCACGAGCGATCCGGCGCCCACCACGGCGCCGTTCATGACCGTGGCGCCCATGCCGATCAGGCAGTTGTCCTCCACCGTGCAGCCGTGGACCACGGCGCCATGGCCCACGCTGACGCCGTCGCCGATGGTCGTGGGGAAGCCCTCGTCGGCGTGCAGCACCACATTGTCCTGCAGGTTGGAGCCGTTGCCGACGGTGATGGTAGCGGTGTCGCCGCGGACCACCACGCCGTAGAAGGCGCTTGAATCGGCGCCGAGCGAGGCGTCGCCGATGATCGTGGCGGAGGGCGCCACAAAGGCGGATTCGTGGACGGACGGCGTGTGGCCGTCAAAGGGGACCAACTGGTTCATGGGGGCTCCAAGTCGTTGCAGTGCGGCGCGAAAATCGCCAGTACTGCCGATGCTACCGAACCAGGGCCGGGGGCCGCGGGTAAGCCATCCCACGTTTCGCCAGTTGTGGCGGGCACGGCCCGCCGACTAAGCCGGCCGGCCGGTGGAAGACGCAGGCCGGCCCCCGGCTGGGCCCGGGGGCCGGCTGGGCGGTCAGCGGCGGGCGGAGGCGAGCGCGTCCCAGGCGAAGCTGGCCAGCCAGTGGCTGGACATGAACTCGTCGGTCATCACTGCGTCCAGCCCGGCTTCGAGCAGGGGCGGCAGCGCGTTCTCGAGCACGGCCGCGGTGGCGCCGCCGTCTGACGTGCGGCGCAGCGCCCGGCTGATCCGGAGGAGCTGGCCAGCGCGGGTCAGGTTCAGCCCGTTCAGGTGGGCGAGGTAGCCGTCGGACTCGTCGGTGACCGTATACGGCGCAAGGATCCGCGCGTCGGGGGTGAGCCCCGGCAGGAACGCGTCGAACCATGACGTAAAGGAGTCGGGGCCGAGCACGCGCGCCATGAGGTCGGCCTCGCTCAGCCCGGGGGAGAGGAAGTCCTGGCCGCTCATTTCCCACCCGCCCGGCCAGCCGGTGTCGCGCCTGAACCAGCGCAGCGCAGCGAGCTCGCACACCGCCGCTGCCTGGTCCCGGCCCAAGGTGCGGAAGGCGTCGAGCATGAGGCCCAGGCCGAAGGCCGCGTTGGTGTGCAGCCCGTGGCGGACGGGATATTCGGCCTTGTCCGTCCAGTCGGCCGCGAGCCCGGCCACCATGTCCACGAGGGGATCCAGCGCGGCGCCCCACTTGCCGAGCTGGCCGTCCTCCGAGGCAGCGGCGGTCGCGGCCAGCCGCACCAGCCAGGCCCACCCGTAGGGGCGCTCCCAGCTGCGGTTTGCCAGCAGGTAG
Source organism: Arthrobacter sp. STN4 (assembly GCF_024539665.1). NCBI lineage: Bacteria > Bacillati > Actinomycetota > Actinomycetes > Micrococcales > Micrococcaceae > Arthrobacter > Arthrobacter sp. STN4. Next base: position 22,371 of record NZ_JAKZGX010000016.1, on the reverse strand, counting down.
GCCCCTTCAACGGCCAGGTTTTCCGAGGTCAGGTTTGCGGCGAGGACGGCGCGCAGGCGGGCGTCCAGTCCGGCGTCGATCCCGTATTCAATCAGCGTCACGCCCAGCCAGGTCATGTGCACGCAGGAGTGCCAGTCAAAGGAGGTGTAAAACGCCGGGTGGAGCTCCCGGGGGCTGGGCCGGTCCGCGGGGGACGTTTCCACATGGTGGGAGGCGAAGGGGTAGGGCCGGGACAGGTTGTCCAGGACGATCCCGGCGTAGTGGTTGGCCAGCGCGTCCATGCGGGCGGCGGGGTCGGGGGTTGGTGCGTTCATGGCGTTCCTTGCGTGGTTGTCTTGAGCCGGGGCGGCTAGGCGTGGCGGAAGGCGAGGAAGTACATCAGGGCGATGTTGGCGAACAGGAGCGGCACGCCGGTGGCAATCTGGGCCGTGATGACGCCGTACTTGTTCTTCATTTCCAGCAGCGCGGACGGCACCAGGTTGAAGTTGGCCGCCATGGGCGTGCACAGCGTGCCGCAGAATCCGGCGAGCATGCCGATGGCAAACACGATGGCGGGCTGGCCGTGGAAGCCCTGCACCAGCACCGGCCAGCCGATGGCCGCCGTCATGATCGGGAAGGCGGCAAAGCCGTTGCCCATCAGGACCGTGAAGATGAACATGCCCACGCAGTAGACCACCACGGCGGCAAGGAGGGAACCGTTGGGCAGCACGCCCTTGGCCAGTGTGCCGACGGCGGTGCCCACGCCTGCCTGGGTGAACAGGATGCCCAGCGTGGAGAGCATCTGGGGCAGCAGTGCGGCCCACCCGATGGTCTCAATGATGCGCCGGCCCTCCAGGACGGGGGACAGCTTGTTCTGCGGGCGCAGGATCGCGACGCCGACAAGGGCCGCCACGATGGCGCCGATGCCCAGGGCCACCAGCGTGGTGTGGGTGGGGTCGATGAGCGGCTTGGAGCCAATTTTGAGCACGGGTGCCAGCAACACGACGATGACGGTCACCACCGGCAGGGCCAGCGCCGGAATGAAGAGCTTGTTGCCGAACTTGGCCGCGGAGGCCGTCCGTTGTTCCTCGCTGGCGGTCTTGGAGCGGCCGTCGCCCAGCAGCCCGGTGCTGGCCAGGGCGACCAGGGCCAGGACGGCGATGCCCAGGATCCAGGCGGGTGCGGTCTTGGCCTCGACGGCGGTGCCGTAAAAGAAGCACAGGCCCAGCAGGCCCCAGAAGGAGGAACTGCCCCACCGCCGCGGGTGGTTGGCGTCGCGGGCTATCAGGAAGGCCCAGGCGACGAACAGCAGGCCAATGAGCCAGTAGATGGATTCGACGTTGATCATGCCTGTCCTCCAGCGGGTGTTGCGGCGGCGTCCTCGATGCGGGCTTCCTGGACGGCCTTGTCCAGCTGGCGGTCGAGGCGCAGCAGGCGGAAGCCGTGGATCAGGAAGGCGCAGACTGCGGTGGGGATGGCCCAGATGGCCAGTTGCAGGGGCTCCAGGTGGAGCCCGTAGGTGGTGTCGACAAAGGTGGTGATCAGCAGGATGGAGCCGACGGCGACGAAGACGTCCTCGCCAAAGAACACGCCCACGTTGTCCGCAGCGGCCGAGTGGCCCTTGATCTTTTCCCGGACCTTGTCCGGCACCGAGCCGTAGCGGCGCAGTGCAGCGCCTTCGGCCATGGGGAAGACGAGCGGGCGGACGGTTTGGGCATGCCCGCCAATGCTTGTCAGTCCCAGGGCCGCGGTGATCTGGCGGATCACCAGGTACCCCAGGAGGACCCGGCCGGCGGTCAGCTTGGCCAGCTTGGCAATGAGGGTCTTGGCTTGTTCCTGCAGCCCGAAACGTTCGATCAGGCCGATGACCGGAAGCACCACCACGAAGATGGTGACGGAGCGGCTGCTGGAAAATCCAGAGCCAAACGCGTTGAGGATCTCCAGCGGGGACATGCCGCCAAGAAGCGCCGTGACGATGCCGGAGATGGTGACTACAAGAAGTGGGTTGAGTCGGATGGCGAAGCCAACAATCACCAACAAGACCCCGATGAGTACAAGCATGGATATCCGTTCCTGCCGCGGCCAGGCGGGGCCGCAGATACGGTCGTAGTTGTCCGAAACCGGGCTGCTGCCCCGAACCGGTCAGGAAGGCCGCCAACGGTGGCGTCGATCACTGTGAACTACATCATATGCTTTTGTTCAACAATCCTGCAAGTGTTTGTTCAACAATCTTTGGGGAGGGTGGAAATCAGTGGGCGGCGGTGAATTGTGCCAGCAGTTCCGCCTCGGCCTTGTCCAGGTAGCCGCGCATCCGCTCGGCGGCCTCGGCCCGTTTTCCGGCGGCGAGCAGCTCCAGCAGTTCCGCGTTGAGTTCCACGTAGTGGCTGTGGAAGTCGGGGGCGTTGCTCATGGCGTGGAAGACCAGGCGCATCTGCGCCAGCACCCGCTGCATGGTCTCCAGCAGCCCCGTGCTGCCGGTGCCCAGGATCAGCGCCTCATGGAAGCGCTGGTTGGCGGCGGCCATCTCCGGCACGGAGCCGCGGGCCAGGGCGTCGCGGGCGTCCGCCACCACGGAGCGCAGCTCATCGAGGTCCGGCCCCGGCCCCCACAGGGCGGCCGCCGGCTCCAGGATCCTGCGCACATTGTAGATTTCCCGTATTTCATCCGGCCCGGGGGAGGCGACAAAAACGCCCCGGTTCGGGATGCGGGTGATGATCAGTTCGCCGTCGAGCACCGTGAAGGCCTCGCGCAGCGTGTTCCGGGAGATCCCCAGTGTCTCCGAGAGGGACTGTTCGGAGAGCTTGGTGCCGGGCACCAGCCGGCCCTCGGCAATCCGGCTGCGCAGCACTGAGGCCACCCAGGCGCCGGTGTGGGCGTGGGCTGCAGAGGGCGGCAAATCGCCGAGGGCTGTATTCATGGGCATGGCTCCAATCTATCCAATGCGGCGGGCCGGCCGTGCACGCAGGTCAGTCAATCCGGCACACGGCTTCCCCGCGCACCACTGCGTCACCGGGTTCCCGCGGGCCGCGCACCACGGTGCCGGCGCGGTGGGCCGTGACGGTGGATTCCATCTTCATGGCCTCCAGGACGGCGACGGGATCGCCCTTGGCAACTTGCCCGCCGTCGCCGGCCAGCCACTTGACGAGCTTGCCGTTCATGGGGGCCGCCAGCACGCCGGCGTCGGCTCCCTCGCCACCGCCGTCGGTGCGCGTGCCGGAAGAACCGCCGCCGTCCGTGGCGGTCCCCGGATTCCCCCGGCTGCCGCTGCGCAACGCATCCAGGAGTTCGGCGGGCAGGCCGATCTGCAGCGCCTTGCCGTCCACGTCAATGGTCAGTTCCTCGCGGCGGCCGTCCGGCTCGGCCCGGGCGATCTCGTCCGAGGCGGCCAGCGTGGCGGCGAATTCGGTTTCAATCCACGTCGTGTGCACGCCGAAGTGGCCGTCCGCGGTGAAGGCGGGGTCGCGGACCACCGCGCGGTGGAAGGGCAGGACGGTGGGGAGCCCGGCGATCGTCATTTCTTCAAGGGCCGTCCGGGCGCGGCGCAGGGCCTGGGCGCGGTCCGCGCCGTGGACGATGAGCTTGGCCAGCAGCGAGTCGTAGTCGCCGGGCACCGTGGAGCCGCTGCGGACGCCGGAATCGACGCGGATGCCGGAGCCGGTGGGTGCCTCAAAGGCGGTGATGGTGCCCGGGCCCGGCAGGAAGCCGCGGGCGGGGTCTTCGGCGTTGAGGCGGAACTCGAAGGCGTGGCCCACCGGCCGGGGGTCCTCGGTGAAGCGCAGGGGCTCGCCGTCGGCGATGCGGAACTGCTCGGCCACGAGGTCCACGCCCGTGGTTTCCTCCGTGATGGGGTGCTCCACCTGCAGGCGGGTGTTGACCTCCAGGAAGGAGACCGTGCCGTCGTCGGCCACGAGGTACTCCACCGTGCCGGCGCCCTCGTAGCCGGCTTCCCGGCAGATGGCCTTCGCCGAGGCGTGGATGCTGGCCCGCTGGGCGTCGCCCAGGAACGGTGCCGGTGCCTCCTCGACGAGTTTTTGGTGGCGCCGCTGCAGGGAGCAGTCGCGGGTGCCGACCACCACCACGTTGCCATGCCGGTCCGCGAGCACCTGGGCCTCCACATGGCGGGGGCGGTCCAGGAACCGCTCCACAAAGCACTCCCCGCGGCCAAAGGCGGTGGTGGCCTCGCGGACGGCGGATTCAAAGGCGTCGTCGATGTCCTCCATGGTCCGGGCGATCTTCAGCCCGCGCCCGCCGCCGCCAAACGCCGCCTTGATGGCGACGGGCAGGCCGAATTCTTCGGCGAAGGCGCGCACCTCGGCGCCGGATGCCACGGGGCCGTCACTGCCGGGCACCAGCGGGGCGCCGGCCCGGACGGCGATTTCGCGGGCCGTGACCTTGTTGCCCAGGTCCCGGATGGCCTGCGGCGGCGGCCCGATCCACGTCAGCCCGGCGTCGACGACGGCCTGGGCAAAGTCCGCGTTTTCGGACAGGAAGCCGTAGCCGGGGTGGACGGCGTCGGCCCCGGACCGGCGGGCGACGTCGATGATCTTCTCGATGTTCAGGTACGTCTCCGCGCCGGAACGCCCGCCCAGTGCGTAGGCCTCCCCGGCCCGGCGCACGTGCAGTGCGTCGGCGTCGGGGTCGGAATACACGGCGACGGACTCCAGCCCGGCGTCGGAGCAGGCGCGGGCTACGCGCACGGCGATTTCGCCGCGGTTGGCGATGAGTACTTTCTTCATGAACGGGTTCCTTGGGGAGTCGAGGTGGGGGAGTCGATCAGGGCAAAGCGCACGCGGGTGCCGGGCGGGAGCTGGGCGGCGGCGCCCAGGTCCTCGGGGACGACGGCAGCGATGACCGGGTAGCCGCCGGTGACGGGGTGGTCGGCCAGGAACAGCACGGGCAGCCCCGACGGCGGCACCTGCAGGGCGCCCCAGACCACGCCTTCGCTGGCCAGTTCGCCGTCGCGGATCCGCGGCACGGGCGTTCCGCCGTCGTCCAGTTCCAGGCGGACGCCGATCCGGTTGGACGCAGCGCCCACCCGCCAGTTTTGCCCCGTCAGGACGTCCATGCCGGCCGGGCCAAACCAGTCGTCGCGGGGGCCGGGGGTGATCCGCAGGGTGGCGACGCCCGAGGCAGGGGCCGGGCGCAGGGTGGCCGGTTCCGGGGCGCCCACCACGTGGGCGCCCCGGGCCGGGCCCACCGGGATGCGGAGGCCGGCGGCCAGCGGATCCGGGCCGATTCCGGACATCAGGTCGGTGGAGCGGCTGCCCATGACGGGCTCCGCCGCGATGCCCCCGCGCACGCCGAGGTAGCAGCGCAGCCCCTCCGTGGCGGGTCCCAGCGTGAGCGTTTCGCCGACCAGCAGCGCGAACGGCGCGTCCTGGGCGGGGCTGCGTTCGCTGCGGTCCGGGTCCGACGGCGTGATGTGCAGCGTGGTCCGGGCGCCGGTGACGGCCAGGACCTGGTCGGATTCGGCCGTCAGTGCCAGGGAGCCCATGAGGTTTTCGATGACGGCGTCCCCGGCCTGGTTGCCGACCAGCCGGTTGGCCTGCCGCGCCGCGGAAGGGTCGACGGCGCCGGCCGCGGACACGCCCAGCTCGCCCAGGCCGGGGCGGCCCAGGTCCTGGATGAGCGACTGCAGGCCCGCGTGGACCACCAGCAGGCCGCCGGTTTCCGTGGGGGTGGCGGGCGCGCCCGGGGCGGTGCCGGCGTCGCGCTCGGCTGTGGCGGGGTGAAGGTCCAGGGATGGGCGGGCCGGGACAAAGCGGACGCGGTCCTGGGGGCGGATGAGCGCGGGATCGCTGCGGTCCAGGGACCACAGCACCGCGTCTGTGCGGCCGATCAGCTGCCAGCCGCCCGGGGACTGGCGCGGGTAGACGGCGGAGTAGTCCCCGGCAAGGGCGACGGCGCCGGCGGGGACGGACGTGCGCGGGGTGCTGCGGCGCGGCACCTGCAGGGCCGGATTTTCCCCCAACAGGTAGGCGAAGCCCGGGGCGAAACCGCCGAATGCCGCCCGCCAGGTCTGGCCGGTGTGTGCGGCGACGACGGCCTCGGGGCTCAGGCCGGTGAGCGTGGCGACCTCGGCGAGGTCGGCGCCGTCGTAGTGCACGGCGATCTCCACGAGCTTGCCCGTCTCCTCCGGGGCCGTGCCGAGGTCGAGGTTGGCGAGGACCGGGGTGGCTGCGCGGGCCGCGTTGGGCGAGTCGAACTTGACCAGCACGGTGGCGGCCGCGGACAGCGCGTCCAGCTGGCCGGGCAGGGGGGATTCGGCCAGCCGGGCCGCCAGGGCCAGCACGGCCGGCAGGTTCGGCAGCTCAACGAGCAGGGCGCGGGTGCCGGCCGGGTGGATGGCCGTGAGGCGGTGCGCGGCGGGGGTGCTCACGGTCGTCATGGCCTTGCCCACATGAAGCTTCGGATCTGCACGCCGGCGTTTTCCAGCCCGGCACGCACGGCGGCGGCCATGGCCACGGCCCCGGCGGTGTCGCCGTGGACGCAGATGCTCTCGGCCGGCATGGGGATGACGCTGCCGTCCACGGCCGTCACGGTGCCCTCGGTGGCCAGGCGCACCATGTTGGCGGCGACCCGGGCGGGATCGTGGATCACGGCGTTGGGCTCGCGGCGGGAGACAAGCGTCCCCTCCGGTGTGTAGTTGCGGTCGGCAAAGGCCTCGGCCACGGCGCGGAGCCCGGCGGCCTCGGCCCTGGCCAGGGCGACGGAGCCCGGCAGGAGCAGGAGGGGGAGGTCCGTGCCAAAGGCCTTGACGGCGTCGACCACGGCCTGCGCGTGCTTTTCGTGGTGGACGATCGTGTTGTACAGCGCGCCGTGGGGCTTGACGTACTTGATGGCGGCGCCGGCGGCCCCGGCCAGGGCGGACAGGGCGCCGAGCTGGTAGAGGACGTCGTCGGCCAGCTCGGTGGGGGAGCAGTCCAGGAAGCGGCGGCCGAACCCTGCCAGGTCCCGGTACCCCACGTGCGCGCCGATGGTGACGTCCGCGGCCACGGCGTCGCGGCACGTTTGGGCGATGGTGCTCGGGTCCCCGGCGTGGAAGCCGCAGGCGACGTTGGCGCTGGAGACGGAGGTGAAGATGGCGGCGTCGTCACCCATGGTCCAGTTGCCGAAGGACTCTCCGACGTCGGAATTGAGGTCAATGAAAGGCATTTGTGATCCCCGTCTCGTGATGTGGTTCTCTAAGAATGCCTTAATTTTCCAGATTGTTCAACAATTTGGTGCTGTGAGTGCTGGCGGGGCCGGTGGGCGGGCCGGGGTGTCGGGGTGTCGGGGTGTCAGTCGAAGACGACCGTGCGCGTCCCGTCGAGGAGGACGCGGTGTTCGGCGTGCCACTGGACGGCCTGGGCCAGGGTGCGTGCCTCCACGGCACGGCCCACGGCAACAAACTTCTCCACCGAGTGCCCGTGGGACACGCGGATCACTTCCTGCTCGATGATGGGACCCTCATCCAGGGTGGCCGTCACATAGTGCGCGGTGGCCCCGATGATCTTCACGCCCCTGGCGTGGGCCTGGTGGTACGGCCTGGCACCCTTGAAGGAGGGCAGGAAGGAGTGGTGGATGTTGATGGCCCGGCCCGCGAGGTGGCGGCACAGGCCGTCGGAGAGCACCTGCATGTAGCGGGCCAGCACCACCAGCTCCACCTCGTGCTCGGCCACCAGCTCCAACAGGGCCGCTTCCGCCTCGGCCTTGGTGTCCGGCGTGACGGGGATGTAGTAAAACGGGATGCCATAAAACCTGGCAAGCGGCTCCAGGTCCCGGTGGTTGGAGACAATGGCCGGGATCTCAATGGGCAGGGTGCCCGAACGCTGCAGGAACAACAGGTCGTTGATGCAGTGCGCGGCCTTGGATGCCAGGATCAGCGTCCGCACGGGCGCGCCGGCACGGTGCAGCTGCCAGTTGAGGCTGAACTGACCGGCGACGCCGTCGAGGTGCTCGCGGAGGCGGCTGAACGACGTCGTGGTTTCCACCGCAACCCGCATGAAAAAAGTGCCCGTGTCCGGGCTGCCGTACTGCTGGGAGTCGGTGATGTTGCAGCCCGCTTCCAGCAGGGAACCGGACACGGCGTGGACGATGCCGGGCTGGTCGGCGCAGGAGAGCGTCAGGACATAGCCGCGGGCGGCATGCGGGGCGGGGGAGGTCGAGTCAGTCACCCCGCCAACGTTACCGTCCCGCCGTGGCCCTGTACTACAGTTAAGGGGTTGCGACTGGCGATGAGGTGGGCCACCACCGGGGAGCAGCACGAGCGAGGACCCCTGGGATCGTACGCCTGGGACAAGGGGTCGCGACTGCCAGCAAAAGTAGTTTGGCGGTGGCCATGCCGTGCCCGCAGCTTCACACAGCGAAGCAGCCTGCAGGTGCACGCGTCCACCGGATAATCTGGCTAAGAAGTGTTTTTTCGTGTAGTCCATCCAGGAGTCCTGAATGTCCAATACCGCCACACAGTCCGTGACCAATGTCCCGCTCGCCGAGCTGGACCCTGAAATTGCCGCCGTCCTGAAGGACGAGCTCGGCCGCCAGCGTGACACGCTGGAAATGATCGCCTCCGAAAACTTCGCCCCCCGCGCCGTCCTGGAAGCCCAGGGCTCCGTGCTGACCAACAAGTACGCCGAAGGCTACCCGGGCCGCCGCTACTACGGCGGCTGCGAATACGTCGACGTTGCCGAGAACCTCGCCATCCAGCGCGTCAAGGACCTCTTCGGCGCCGAGTACGCCAACGTCCAGCCGCACTCCGGCGCCCAGGCCAACGCCGCCGCGCTTGCTGCCATGATCAACCCCGGCGACAAGATCCTGGGCCTGTCCCTGGCGCACGGCGGGCACCTGACCCACGGCATGAAGCTGAACTTCTCCGGCAAGCTGTACCAGGTCGCCGCCTACCAGGTCGAAGAGGACACCTTCCGCATCGACATGGACAAACTGCGCGGGCAGGCCATTGCCGAGAAGCCCCAGGTCATCATCGCCGGCTGGTCCGCCTACCCCCGACAGCTCGATTTTGCGGCGTTCCGCTCCATCGCCGACGAGGTGGGCGCACTGCTCTGGACCGACATGGCCCACTTTGCCGGCCTGGTTGCCGCCGGCCTGCACCCGAACCCGGTGCCGTACTCCGACGTCGTCACCTCCACCGTGCACAAGACCCTGGCAGGCCCCCGCTCCGGGGTGATCCTGGCCAAGGAGGAATGGGCCAGGAAGCTCAACTCCGCCGTGTTCCCCGGACAGCAGGGCGGCCCGCTCATGCACGTCATTGCCGCCAAGGCGGTGGCCTTCAAGGTTGCCGCGGGCCAGGAGTTCAAGGAGCGCCAGCAGCGCGTCCTGGAGGGCGCCAAGATCATCGCGGACCGCCTGAACGCCGCCGACGTCGCGGACGCCGGCGTGTCCGTGCTGACCGGCGGCACCGACGTGCACCTGGTGCTCGTGGACCTGCGCAACTCCCAGCTGGACGGCAAGCAGGCCGAGGACCTCCTGCACACCGTCGGCATCACGGTCAACCGCAACGCCGTCCCGTTCGACCCGCGCCCCCCGATGGTCACCTCCGGCCTGCGCATCGGCACCCCGGCACTGGCCACCCGCGGCTTCGGGGCCGCGGAATTCACCGAGGTTGCCGAGATCATCGCCACCGCACTGAAGGGCAACGCCGACGTCGACGCCCTCAGCGCACGTGTGAAGAAGCTCGCCGAGGATTTCCCCCTCTACCCGGGCCAGGAAGAATGGTAACCTCCGTGCCCGCGGCAAGGACCGCGCAAATCCTCGACGGCAAGGCCACCGCGGCTGCCATCAAGGACGAACTGAAGGAGCGGGTCGCGGCGCTCGCAGCCCGGGGCACCACCCCGGGCCTGGGCACCATCCTGGTCGGGGACGACCCCGGGTCGAAGTGGTACGTGGCCGGCAAGCACAGGGACTGCGCCGAGGTGGGCATCAACTCCCTGCGCATCGACCTGCCAGAAACCGCCACGCAGGAGGAGGTGCTCGACGCCGTCCGCCGGCTCAACGGGGACCCCGCCTGCACCGGCTACATTGTCCAGCTGCCGCTGCCGGCGCACATCGACCAGGACGTGGTGCTTGAGGCCATCGACCCGGCCAAGGATGCCGACGGCCTGCACCCGATGAACCTGGGCCGCCTGGTGGCCAACGTCAACCGGCCCATGGCCTCGCCGCTGCCCTGCACGCCCAAGGGCTGCGTTGAACTGCTGCGCCGCCACGGGATCGAACTGAACGGCAAGAAGGTCCTGGTGGTGGGCCGCGGCGTGACGATCGGCCGGCCCGTGGGCCTGCTTCTCACGCGCCGGGACATCAACGCGACCGTCACCCTGGCCCACACGGGCACGGCGGACCTCGCCGCGGAACTGCGCCTGGCCGACGTCGTCATCGCCGCCGCAGGCCAGCCGCACATGATCAAGGCGGCGGACCTCAAGCCGGGTGCCATTGTGCTCGACGTCGGCGTCTCCCGCGTTGACGACGGCACGGGCAAGGCGGTTGTCACCGGGGACGTGGAGCCGGCCGCCCACGGCGTTGCCTCGTGGATTTCACCGAACCCCGGCGGCGTGGGCCCCATGACCCGGGCCATGCTGCTGGCGAACGTGGTGGAGGCCGCGGAGCGCGCCTGACGCACCGCGGCGGCGGGCCCGCGCACGACGGCCCTCGCGACCGGGCCCTCGCGACACAGGGCGGCGTACTCCCACCGGAGTACGCCGCCCTGCACGTCGGGGGTGATGTGCGCCGCCGGGCTGCCGGACTAGGCTCGTGCCATGAGGAGTGCGCGCCGTCGACGGCCTGTGGTGGCGGTGGCCGTGCTGGCCGCCGTGATCCAGCTGGCCGGCACCCACGTGGCGTCCGGGCGCCAGCCGCTCGCGCACCCGCTGGACGGGTTCGGCTACCTGCTGTTGCTCGCCGGGCCGGCGCTCCTGCTCCTGCACCGCCGCGCCCCGGAGGTCATGCTGGGCGGCACCGTGGCGGCCACGGCGGCGTACCTCGCCATCGGGTACCCGTGGGGCCCCTTCCCGCTCTCGATGGCCCTTGCCCTCATTCTGGCCACGGCCGCCCGCCGCCGGGTGTTCGCCTGGTCCGTGGCCGGCGCACTCGTTGCGGCCGTGTTCACCTGGGCCATTGTGCACGGAGGAGACCAGGACCTGGTCCGCGCCGGCGCGGCATCCGCCTGGCTCGTGATCCTGGTGCTCATCGGCGAGGGCGTGCGCCTGCGGCTGGAGCGGATGGCCGAGCGGCGTGCACATGCGCATGAGGCCAGGCAGCGGGCCGAGGACGAATACCGGCTGGCACTGGCCCGTGACATCCACGACGTCGTGGCCCATTCCCTGTCCATGATCAATGTCCGCGCCTCCGTGGCGCTGCACCTCGCCGACCGCGACCCGGACCAGCTCCGCCCCGCCCTCGAGGCCATCAAGACGGCCAGCAAGGAATCCCTGGTGCAGGTCCGCGAACTGCTGGGCGTGCTGCGCCAGGACGCCCCGCGCCAGCCCGGCCTGACCCTGGCCAACATCCCCGGCCTCGTCTCGGACGCCCAGCACGGCGGCCTGGCGGCCCGAATCGAGTACGACGGCGACCCCTCCGCCCTGCGCACCAGGCTGGGCCCCGAGCGGGAGGCGGTGGTGTACCGGGTGGTGCAGGAAGCGGTCACCAACGCGGTGCGACACTCCGGGGCGAAGCACCTCGCGGTGCACATCGGGCCCGTTTCCGGGGACGCGCTCACGGTTGCGGTGGACGACGACGGCACGGGCCGGCACGGCTCGCCCGAGGGCAACGGGCTGCGCGGCATGCGCGAACGGCTGGCCGGGATCGGCGGTTCCGTGGAACTGGTGGAGCTCAAGCCCGGACTGGGCGTGCACGCCCGGTTCCCGCTCGGTGACGAACCGGGCCCGGACGGTGGGCCGCCCGGCGCCGGCCCGGCAGGGAAACAGCCATGATCCGCATCCTCATCGCCGACGACCAAACGCTGATCCGGGCCGGCTTCCGTGCCCTCCTGGACGCCGAGGCGGACATGGAGGTGGTGGGAGAATCCGGCACCGGCAGCGGCACCCTGGCCCTGGCCCGCGAGCTGAAGCCGGACGTCATCCTCATGGACATCCGCATGCCCGGCGGCGACGGCCTGGAAGCCGGCGCCGCCATCCTGGCCGACCCCGCCCTCGCCGGCACGCACATCCTGGTCCTGACCACCTTCGAACTCGACGAATACATTGTGGAGGCCGTGCGCATTGGTGCCGCCGGCTTCCTGATCAAGGACACCGAACCTGCCGAACTGATCCGCGCCGTCCGTGTGGTGAACGACGGCGACGCCCTCCTCTCCCCGTCCGTCACCCGCCGCCTCATGGACGCCATGGCGCACGTGTCCCGGGACGTGGCCCCGCCGCCGGAACTGGCCCACATCACGGGACGGGAACGGGAGGTGCTGGCCCTGGTGGGCGAGGGGCTGAACAACGCCGAGATCGCTGCCCGCCTGTTCATCACACCCCTGACCGCCAAGACCCACGTGTCCCGGATCATGACCAAGCTGGCGGCACGCGACCGCGTCCAGCTGGTGGTCATCGCCTACGAGTCCGGCCTGGTCCGCCCCGGCTGGAACGTCTAGTCCCCACCGGCCGGCCCGAAAGGCCAAGCGGGGCGCACGGCCCGGGTCTCCCCGGGGAGTACAGGGGCGGGGCAAAGAGCCTCCCTGGGGCCGACGCCGCCGGGCCGGCGAAGCGGAAGAGTTGAAGCACAGCCGAAGGACGGCTGGCAACAACCATAAGGACGCACCATGATTGCAGCATTGAGCACACCGGCGGCACTTGCCGCACACGCCATGAACCACGGCTGGGGGTGGGGCGCAGGGCCGTGGTTCCTGCTCTTCCCGTTGTTCTGGCTGGTGGTGATCGTCCTGGCCATCATCTTCATCCCGCGCCGCCTGCGCCGCAGCCGGGCCTGGCACCACAGCCAGGGCGCCGAGTCGGTCCTGCGCGAACGCTTCGCCCGCGGCGAAATCGACGAGACCGAATACCGCCAGCGGCTGGAGGTGCTGCGCAGCCAGCCCCAGTAGTTCCAGCCCCCAATGGCCGGGCGGGGCAGTTCGCCGGTGGTGGAAGCGGGCACCGGCACCCGCCCGGGTTTGAGAGAATGGAACCATGACATCTCTTGGACCTGGAAAAATGACCAAACCCGGCAAGTTCACCGGCCTCGGCACCATTGTGCTGGCCATCGTCTTCCTGGTGGCCATCGTTTTCGCGGCCAACAACAGCACCGTGCTGGGCTGGGTCATTGCGGTCATCGCCTTTGGCTGGCTGGCGCTGTCCACCCTCGTCTACATCGGCGTCCACAAGGCAGCCGCGTTCGGCGCCCGCCAGGTCAAGCTCGCCCAGGCCGAAATGGCCCAGCGCAACAGCGCCCACGCCCCGTCCGGCGCCGGCACCCGGCTCGTGTCCGACGACGCCGGCTCCCGCCAGGCGGCCAAGGCACGCGAGCTGAAGCTGGAGCATTCCTTCAAGATCATCAGCGTCCAGATCGGCGTGGTCAACGAGTACCTGGGTAAGGACGACGCCATGGTGGCCCGCGCCCTGGAAACCATCGACATCACGGCCCGCAACGGCCGCGGAATGGTCAACCCGGACTGGGAAGCCCAGGAAGCAAAGATGGACGCCGGCATGGAAAAAAAGAATGCCGCCCGCGCCGCCGAAACCCAGCCGGGCACCCAGGGGCCGGACGACGACGAGCCGGTGACCGGCGTCGTGCTTGACTGACCGGACTGGAAAGGCGGGCAGGGGGAAACGGGTAAGGTGGATCAGGTGAGCAAGGGAACCCAAAACGGTCATTTGAGGATCGCAAGCGTCAACGTCAACGGCATCCGTGCCGCCTACAAGCACGGCATGGCCGACTGGCTGGCCGCACGCGACGTGGACATCCTGTGCCTGCAGGAGGTGCGTGCACCCGACGCCATTGTCCAGGGCTTCCTCGGGGAGGACTGGCACCTGCTGCACGCCGAGGCCGAGGCCAAGGGCCGCGCCGGCGTGCTGATCGCCTCGCGCAAGGACTCGCTGGAACCCACCGCCACGCGCGTTGGCATCGGCGACGACTACTTTGCCACCACGGGCCGCTGGGTCGAGGCGGACTACACCCTGCAGGATTCGGCCGGCCGGGACACCACACTGACGGTGGTCAGCGCCTACGTGCACTCCGGCGAGGCAGGCACGCCCAAGCAGGTTGACAAGTACCGCTTCCTGGACACCATGATCGCCCGGCTGCCGCAGCTGGCCGCCGCGAGCGACCACGCCCTGGTGGTGGGCGACCTGAACGTGGGCCACACCGAGCTGGACATCAAGAACTGGAAGGGCAACGTCAAGCGCGCCGGCTTCCTGCCCGAGGAACGCGCCTACTTTGACCGCTTCTTCGGCGCGGAAATCGGCTTCAAGGACGTGGCCCGGGAACTGGCCGGCCCCGTGGAAGGCCCGTACACGTGGTGGTCCAACCGCGGACAGGCCTTCACCAACGACACCGGCTGGCGGATCGACTACCACATGGCCACGCCGGGGCTCGCGGCCCTGGCCCAGCAGGCCGTGGTGGACCGTGCCGAATCGTATGAAACCCGCTTTTCCGACCATGCAGCACTGGTCGTCGACTACAAGTTCTAAAGGATTTTCCCTTCCATGAGTGAAACCGCAATCCGTCCCCGCGTCCTGTCCGGCATGCAGCCCTCCGGGGATTCCCTGCACCTGGGCAACTACCTGGGCGCCCTGGTCAACTGGGTCAAGACGCAGCACGACTACCAGACGCTGTTCTTCATCCCGGACATGCACGCCATCACCGTCACGCAGGACCCGGCGGAGCTGCGCGAACGGACCCGCAAGACGGCGGCGCAGTACATCGCAGGCGGCATCGACGTGGAAAAGTCCACCTTGTTTGTGCAGTCGCATGTGCCCGAACACGCCCAGCTCGCCTGGGTGCTCAACTGCATCACCGGCTTCGGCGAGGCCTCTCGCATGACGCAGTTCAAGGACAAGACGGCCAAGGGCGGGCAGGAAATGGCCAGCGTTGGCCTGTTCACCTACCCCGTGCTCATGGCCGCGGACATCCTGCTCTACCGGCCCCAGGGCGTGCCCGTTGGCGATGACCAGCGCCAGCACGTGGAACTGGCCCGGGACCTCGCCAAACGGTTCAACCACCGCTTTGGCGACACGTTCACCGTCCCGGAGGCCTTCATCCAGAAGGAGGGCGCACGCATCTACGACCTGCAAAATCCGACGGCGAAGATGTCCAAGTCCGCGTCCGGGCCGAACGGCCTGATCAACCTGCTGGACGACCCCAAGGTGACGGCCAAGCGGATCAAGTCCGCCGTGACCGATACCGACACCGTCATTGCCCACGACCGGGAGAACAAACCCGGCGTGACCAACCTCCTGGAGATCCTCTCCACGCTGACGGACACGCCCGTGGCGGCCCTGGTGGCCGGCTACGAAGGCAAGATGTACGGCCACCTGAAGGTGGATGTTGCAGACGCCGTCGTGGCCCGGATCGAGCCGATCCGCACGCGCACCCTGGAACTGCTCGACGACCCCGCCGAACTGGACCGGCTGCTGGCCCACGGTGCCGCGAAGGCCCGCGAAATTGCCGCCGTGACGCTGGCGGACGTCTACAACAAGGTGGGCTTCCTGCCACCCCTCGGGACGGTTGCATAACCATGCCGGGCATTGGCCAGAGCGGGGCGTCCCCGGCCCCGCACCCTGAAAGCCTGGGCGTGGTCATCTCGATGCCGCCCGCCCTGGCCGCCGAGCTCCACGCCTGGCGGGAATCCTACGCAGGACCGGGCAACGGCGCGGTGCCCGCCCACATCACACTGGTGTCCGGCCGCGCCCGCCATTCCTGGGACGAGGCCGCCGAGCACGTGCGCAAGGTGGCGCGGGAAGGTTCCCCCTTCACCGTCTCGCTGCGCGGCACCGGAACCTTTGCGCCGGTCTCCCCGGTCGTTTTCCTGAACGTGGACCGCGGGGCGGGGGAGTGCCGGAAACTGCACGACGAGCTGCTGGCCGGCCCGGTGGAGCACCTGCTGGACTTTGGGTTTGAACCGCACCTGACGGTGGCGCACGACCTTGACGCCGGCACCATGGCCCGGGCCGAGGCGGAAATGGCCGACTTTGCCGCGGAGCTGGAAGTCAACAGCATTGGCCTGTACGACTATGCCCAGGGCCGCTGGGAACTGTACGAGGAACTCGCCCTCGGGGGAGACACCACGGCCTAGGACGGCCCGCGGCCGCCGGCCTTGGCCCGTGGCTGGACCCAGTCCAAAAGGACGAAAGCCCTTGACCACGGGGTCCGTGCAGCGGTAAACCGGATGTGGCCTTCGGCCTGTCCGGAGGACGGCCAGGGTGGCAACGACGCCGCCCGTGAGGGCCGCTTCGAATGCTGTACGGAGGCCCACCATGCGATCTCGTACCGGAACCACTTTCCTTTCACTGGCAGGGGGCGCCGCACTCGTGGCGGCCGCCTGCTTGGCCGGCGTCCCCACCGCATCGCCGCCAGGTGCGGCCCTGCCCGCCGTCCACCCCGTGGTGAGTGACTACGTCCAGATCAACAGTTCCGCCACGCCACCCACGCAGGCCCAGTGCGCTTCCGTCGGACGGCGCTGCTTCACCCCGCAGTCCACGCGCGCAGCGTACAACGTGGGCCCGCTCTACGCTGCCGGCAACGACGGGACCGGCATGACCATCGCGATCGTCGATTCCTATGGCAGCGACACCATGGCCCACGACCTGCACGTGTACAACCAGGCCTTCAACCTGCCGGCCATGTGCGGGGAAGAATCCGTCACCTGCACACCCGGCATGCCCACCTTCAGCGAACTGCACCTGCAGGGCTCCCCGGCCACCAAGGCCCCGCCGTCCACGAGCAAGGGCACGGGACAGGAGGACAAGGCAGCCTGGGCGCTGGAAGTGGCCCTTGACGTCGAAACGGCCCATTCCATGGCCCCGGGAGCCAACATCCTGCTGGTCACCACGCCGACCGCTGAAACCCTCGGCGTCCAGGGCCTGCCCCAGATGATGGCGGCTGAACAGTACGTGGTGGACCACCACCTGGCCCAGGTCATCTCACAGAGCTTCGCCACCGCGGAGGATGCCTTCCCGGGCACCCAGTCGCTGCTGAACCTGCGCCACGCCTACATCTCCGCGGCCCGGAACGGCGTCACCGTCCTGGGCTCCTCCGGCGACGGCGGCTCGGCCAATCCGCCGAAGGCACCCGTGGCCGGCCCCAACGCGGGCGCGCCCTTCCCGTTCCCGACCGTTGAGTGGCCCGCGTCAGACCCGCTGGTCACCGGCGTCGGCGGGACCTACCTGTGCACCGATCCGACGGCGACCACCCTGCGGACCGTGGACAGCACCATCCCGCCCACGGCCTGCAAGTCCCATCCCGGGGCCGCAGAGGTGGGCTGGATCGCCTCGGGCGGCGGATTCAGCCACGTCTTTGCCCGCCCCAGTTACCAGTCGGCGCTGCCGGCCGGCAGCACGCCCATCGGGGCCATGCGCGGCGTGCCCGACATCGCGCTGCAGGCCAGTGCCACGACGGGCGCCCTGGTGTACCTCTCGCTGCCGCCGGACGGGCTGGGCGGGCTCACTTGCGGCACCACTCCCTGCAGCACGGGCTGGTATGACATCGGCGGAACGTCGCTGGCCTGCCCGCAGTGGGCCGGGCTGGTGGCCATCGCCGCGCAGATGAACGGGGGCGGCCTGGGCCCGATCAACCCGGCGCTGTACAGGCTCGGAGCCGGGGCGGCGTACGCCAGCGACTTCTACGACGTGACAACCGGCAACAACACCCTCGATCCCTCGGTTCCGGGCTACCCGGCGTCGACGGGATGGGACCCTGTCACCGGGCTGGGCACGCCGAATGCCGCGGCGCTGCTTCCCGACCTGGTCGCTGCGGTGCGCGCGGGCTGAGCGCCAGGGAGATTCTGGCCGCCGGTCAATCGTGTCGCTGATTGGGCTGGTCGAAATCCGGTCCCTTGGGCCCAAGCCCGACCGGCGACGCGGGCTCGACCAGCGGCGGGAACGCAAAGGCGCCGCCCCCTCGAAAGGGGGCGGCGCCTTTGCAATCGGCGAAACCAGGCCGGAACTAGACCTGGCGGGCCAGGATGGCCTGCTTGACCTCGGCGATGGCCTGCGTGACCTGGATGCCGCGGGGGCATGCCTCGGTGCAGTTGAAGGTGGTGCGGCAGCGCCACACGCCTTCCTTGTCGTTGAGGATCTCCAGGCGCATGTCGCCGGCATCGTCGCGGGAATCGAAGATGAAACGGTGTGCGTTGACGATGGCGGCCGGGCCAAAGTACTGCCCGTCGGTCCAGAACACCGGGCAGGACGACGTGCACGCGGCACACAGGATGCACTTGGTGGTGTCGTCAAAACGCTCGCGCTCCTCGGCGGACTGCAGGCGCTCCTTGGACGGCTCGTGGCCCCGGTTGATCAGGAAGGGCATGATCTCGCGGTAGGACTGGAAGAACGGTTCCATGTCCACGATCAGGTCCTTCTCCACCGGCAGGCCCTTGATGGGCTCCACCGTGATGGGCTTGGACGTGTCCAGGTCCTTCAGGAGGGTCTTGCAGGCCAGGCGGTTGCGGCCGTTGATGCGCATGGCATCGGAACCACACACGCCGTGCGCACAGGAGCGGCGGAAGGACAGCGAACCGTCCTGCTCCCACTTGACCTTGTGGAGGGCGTCCAGCACGCGGTCCGTGCCGTACATGGTCATGGTGAAGTCTTCCCAGGTCGAGTCCTCGGAGAACTCCGGGTCGTACCGGCGCACGCGCAGCGTCACGTCAAAGGTGGGGATTTCGCCACCGCCGCCCATGTGGGCGGGCAGTTCAATTTTGGACGCCGGCTCGGGAGCGGTCTCGGCGGTTTCAATGGGGCTCATTAGTACTTCCTCACCATCGGCTCGTAGCGCGTGACAACAACAGGCTTGGTTTCCAGGCGGATGCCGGCAATGTGCTCCTGGGAGCTTTCAGCCGTCACGCCGGAATCCTTGTACGCCATGGAGTGCTTCATGAAGTTCACGTCGTCACGGTCCGGGAAATCCTCACGGAAGTGGCCGCCGCGGGACTCCTGGCGGTGCAGGGCCGCAACCGTCATGACCTTGGCCAGTTCCAGCAGGAAGCCCAGTTCCACGGCCTCGAGCAGGTCAAGGTTGAAGCGCTTGCCCTTGTCCTGGACGGTGATGCGCGAGTAGCGCTCCTCGAACGTGGCAATGTCCGCCAGCACCCGGTCAATGGACTCGGCCGTGCGGAACACCTGCATGTTGGCGTCCATGGTGTCCTGCAGGTCCTTGCGGATCGCGGCCACCTTTTCGCCGCCGTCGGACGTGCGGACGTGGTCCAGCAGCGCGGCAGTGGCAGCTTCCGGGTTTTCCGGCAGGTCCACGAACTCGGCCGTCTTGGCATACTGGGCAGCGGCCACACCGGCACGCTTGCCAAACACGTTGATGTCCAGCAGCGAGTTGGTGCCCAGGCGGTTGGAGCCGTGCACGGACACGCAGGCCACCTCACCGGCGGCGTACAGGCCGGGAATGATGGTGTCGTTGTCCTGGAGGACCTCCGCACCGATGTTCGTGGGCACGCCGCCCATCGCGTAGTGGGCGGTGGGGAACACCGGGACGGGCTCGGTGTACGGTTCCACGCCCAGGTAGGTGCGGGCGAACTCGGTGATGTCCGGGAGCTTGGCGTCGATGTGCGCCGGCTCCAGGTGCGTCAGGTCCAACAGGACGTAGTCCTTGTTCGGTCCGCAGCCGCGGCCTTCACGGACTTCGTTGGCCATGGAGCGGGCCACGATGTCACGCGGCGCCAGGTCCTTGATGGTCGGGGCGTAGCGTTCCATGAACCGCTCGCCGTCGGAGTTGCGCAGGATGGCGCCCTCGCCGCGGGCGGCCTCGGAGAGCAGGATGCCCAGCCCGGCCAGGCCTGTCGGGTGGAACTGGAAGAATTCCATGTCCTCCAGGGGGATGCCCCGGCGGAACGCGATGCCCATGCCGTCGCCGGTCAGGGTGTGGGCGTTGGAGGTGGTCTTGAAGACCTTGCCCGCGCCGCCGGTGGCGAGGATGACGGACTTGGCCTGGAAGACGTGCAGCTCGCCCGTGGCCAGGTCGTAGGAGACGACGCCGGCAATGCGCTTCTGCTTGTACGGCGTACCGTCCGCGCGGGTTGCGTCCACTTCGACGGTCAGCAGGTCCAGGACGTAGTACTCGTTGTAGAACTCAACGTTGTGCTTGACGCAGTTTTGGTACAGCGTCTGCAGGATCATGTGTCCCGTGCGGTCCGCGGCGTAGCAGGACCGGCGCACCGGGGCCTTGCCGTGGTCGCGGGTGTGCCCGCCGAAGCGGCGCTGGTCAATCCGCCCCTCGGGCGTGCGGTTGAACGGCAGGCCCATCTTTTCCAGGTCGATCACCGCGTCGATGGCTTCCTTCGCCATGACCTCGGCCGCGTCCTGGTCGACCAGGTAGTCGCCGCCCTTGACGGTGTCAAAGGTGTGCCATTCCCAGTTGTCTTCCTCCACGTTGGCCAGTGCGGCACACATGCCGCCCTGGGCCGCACCGGTGTGCGAGCGGGTGGGGTAGAGCTTGGTCAGTACGGCTGTGCGGGCATTCTGTCCGGCTTCAATGGCGGCACGCATTCCTGCGCCACCGGCCCCGACGATGATGACGTCGTATTTGTGGACCTGCATACTGGATGCTCTTTCTCTCTTTACTGCATTCAAATTGCTGCTGTTCACTTCTGCCCCGGGCCGCTCACGGCCCGGGTGCCCAAAAACTAGGGGACAGGGCAGAAGGACGGAAGGTCGACGACTGCACCGGCCGGGCAGGGATCAAAGGTGAAGATCACCAGGGTCCCCAGCACAACGATGACGACGGCGGCCGCGTAGAGGACGCCCTTGAGCGTCATGCGCGTGCCATTGCGGTCGGCGTAGTCGTTGATGATGGTGCGCACGCCGTTGGTCCCGTGCAGCATGGCCAGCCACAACATGGCCAGGTCCCACCACTGCCAGAACGGGCTGGCCCACTTGCCGGCCACAAAGCCGAAGTCGATCTGGTGGATGCCGCCGCCGAGCATGAGGTTCACGAACAGGTGGCCGAAAATCAGCACCACCAGCACCACGCCGGACATGCGCATGAACAGCCATGCGACCATCTCAAAGCTGGAGTGCGAGCCCTTGTTGCGCTTGTACTTGGGCGACTGTGCGCTGTTGGAACGCGGTGACGCAATAACGTTGGAACTCACTTAGTGCCCCCCGAAGACGATGGAGAGGTGGCGGATCAGGAACGGAATCATGACCACAACCCAGACGATCAAGACGGTCCAGAGCATCTGCCGCTGGTACTTGGGGCCCTTCTTCCAAAAGTCGATCGCAATGATGCGCAGGCCGTTGAAGGCGTGGAACACGATCGCCGCGACCAGGGCGGCTTCGCCCAGGCCCATAATGGGGTTCTTGTACGCCCCGATGACTGCTGTGTACGCTTCCGGGGACACTCGCACGAGAGAGGTGTCCAGGACGTGCACCAACAGGAAAACGAAAATCACTACACCGGTAATCCGGTGTCCCACCCATGACCACATGCCTTCACGGCCGCGGTACAGAGTGCCAGCTGGTTTTGTCGGCACTGAATAAACCTTCCTGCATCACCGTGGCGCTGGCGTGGTTCCACGCGGGGAAACGCACACGGCGTGAGCACTCATAACTTTGCCTAAATTTAGGCTTCGCTTACAGCATATTCAACTTAGGCGCTCCTTGCCCCATGGCAAAGATCACAGGGGGCGGACAAATTGATGGTGTAATGCCCGTTTGTGCAGCCCTCGACCCATCCCTGCGGCGACGCCGGGGCGCCCCGTCGGCACGCAAAGGGTGGGATTTTCCGCCAAATCACGGCGTTCGCGCGTGCATCGCCTAGGCTGGGCAGTGATGAATACGCCAACACGGGACGACTCCGTCCAGCCTGGGACCAGCCCGCTCGACAAATTTTTTGCCGTTATTCCGGCCGGGGGTGTCGGGACCAGGCTGTGGCCTTTGTCGCGGGCGGCGGCGCCGAAGTTTTTGCATGACTTGACGGGGAGCGGGAGTACGTTGATCCGGGCGACGTATGACCGGTTGCAGCCGTTGAGTGGGAACCGGATTTTGTTGGTGACCGGGGAGGCGCATCGGGAGGCGGTGTGCCGGCAGTTGCCGGAGCTGGCCGATGATGACCTGGTGTTGGAGACGGAGCCGAAGGATTCCGGGGCGGCGATCGGGTTGGCGGCGGCGATTTTGTTTTTGCGGGACCCGCAGACCATCATGGGTTCCTTTGCCGCGGATCAGGTGATCAGTCCGGAGGGGGCGTTCCGGGATGCGGTGCGGGAGGCGATTTTTACGGCGGCGACGGGGAAGATTGTCACGATCGGGA